>JAXDGC010000395.1:0-3151 GCA_034665245.1 Solirubrobacteraceae bacterium
GTCGAACTCCTCGCGGATGCCCGTCCCGAGCGCGGTGATGAGCGCCTGGATCTCGTTGTTCTGGAGGACCTTGTCGATCCGCGCCTTCTCGACGTTGAGGATCTTTCCGCGCAGCGGCAGCACGGCCTGGGTCGCGCGGTCGCGGCCCTGCTTGGCCGAGCCGCCGGCCGAGTCGCCCTCGACCACGAACAACTCGGTCAGCGACGGGTCGCGGACGGAGCAGTCGGCGAGCTTGCCCGGCAGCGCGGAGTTCTCGAGCGCGGACTTGCGGCGGGTGAGGTCGCGCGCCTTGCGGGCGGCGGCGCGGGCCTGAGCGGCCGAGACCGACTTGTCGAGGATCCGCTTGGCCTCCTTCGGGTTCTCCTCCAGGAACTCGGCCAGCGAGCGGTTGACGACGTTCTGGACGAAGCCGGCCATCCCGGGGTTGCCGAGCTTGGTCTTGGTCTGGCCCTCGAACTGCGGGTCCTGGAGCTTCACGGAGATGACGGCGGTCAGGCCCTCGCGCACGTCCTCGCCGGTCAGCGCGTCGTCCTTCTCGCGCAGGAAGCCCTTGTCCCGCGCATAGCGGTTGAGCGTGCCGGTCAGCGCGGAGCGGAAGCCCGAGAGGTGCGAGCCGCCCTCGTGGGTGTTGATGTTGTTGGCGAAGGAGAAGATCGACTCCTGGTAGGAGGAGTTCCACTGCATCGCGACCTCGACGGCACCCTCGTCGCTGTCGGCCTCGAAGAAGACGACCTTGTCCTGGATCGGGTCCTTGTTCTGGTTGAGGTAGCGGACGAAGTCCTCGATGCCGCCCTCGTAGTGGAAGTCGACGCGGCTACCTTCGGCGCGCTCGTCGACGAGCGAGATGCGCAGGCCGCGCGTCAGGAACGCCGTCTCGCGCAGGCGCTGCTCGAGCGTGGCGAACTCGAAGTCGAGCGACTCGAAGATCTCCGCGTCGGAGAGGTAGGTGATCGACGTGCCCGTTTCGTTCGTCGGCTCGCCCTGCTCCATCGGTGCCTGCGGGACGCCGCGGACGTAGTCCTGGGACCACACGTGACCGTCGCGGCGGACCTCGACGTGGAAACGCTCCGAGAGCGCGTTGACCACGGAGACGCCGACGCCGTGCAGACCGCCGGAGACCTTGTAGCCGCCGCCGTCGCCGAACTTGCCGCCGGCGTGCAGCATGGTGAGGACGACCTCGAGGGCAGGCTTGCCCTCCTTCTCCATCATCGCGACGGGGATGCCGCGGCCGTCGACGACGACCGTGACCGAGTTGTCGGGATGGATCGTGACGTCGACGCGGCTGCAGTTGCCGGCCAGCGCCTCGTCCACCGAGTTGTCGACGATCTCGTAGACGAGGTGGTGCAGGCCGCGGACGCCGGTCGAGCCGATGTACATGCCGGGCCGCTTGCGGACAGCCTCCAGACCCTCGAGGACGGTGATGTCCTGAGCGTCGTAGGAGCCCTGCTGCGGTCCGTCTTTGGAGTTCCCTGCGGCCAAGCTTTCCTCCGTCTACATACGTGACGCCCCGGCCATGGAGCGGTTCGGCTCCACGGGCGAGGCGTCCCTCAAACGTGTCATAAGAATAGCAGACGGAGGTCCCGGAACCGCCCTGTCGATCGTAATGAAAGTGCTGCAAATCTGCACAAAATGCGCGGTCATCGGGAGGGTGGGCGAGCCTGTGCGCGCAGGCGCTTGACGGCAGGGCGGCCGAGCTCGGCTGCGAGCCGCTCGAGAACCCGCTCCGAGAGCAGGTCGAGCTCCTGCGCCCAGACCGCCGAGGTGCACGCGACGGTGACCACGCCGTCGCGCTCGGACACCGGCTCGGAGGCCTGCGCGAACGCCTCGCCGGCGGCGGCCGGCCACGCCCGCTGGACCTCGGCGAGCAGCGTCGCCGGGGCGAGCGCGGCGGTCACGCCGTCGAGCGCGGAGCCGACGGGGCGCGGGGCGCGGCGCCTCACGCCGCAACCTCGTCACGGACCGTGCCCTCGGCGACGACGAGGTGGGTGACGTCGGATCCGTCTCCTCCCGGGACGTGGGCGAGGTCCGTCGTCGCGATCACGCTCTGGCCGCCGCCCTCGCGGAGCAGCTCGACGAGCCGCTCGCGCCGCAGCGTGTCCAGCTCCGAGGTGACGTCGTCGAGCAGCATCAGCGGCGCGGCCCCGCGCTCGGCGGCGAGCACGCCCCGCTCCGCCAGCAGGAGGGCCAGCAGCCCGAGGCGCTGCTGGCCGCGCGACCCGTAGGTGCGCAGCTCCCGGCCGGCGCGGCGCAGGACGAGCTCGTCGCGGTGCGGGCCGTGGCCGGTGAAGCCGCGCTCGAGGTCCGAGTCGACCCGCTCGGCGAGCTCGGCCGCCAGCTCCTCCGGGCGGGCGGCCTTCGATCGCGGCCGGTAGGCCAGCTCCGCGCCGCCGTCGAGCCCGAGTGCCTCGGCGCACGCGGCGAACGGCTCGGTCAGCGCAGCGACCGCGGCGGCGCGGTCGGCGGAGAGGGCGACGCCGTGGCGCGCGAGCTCCTGATCCCATGCCGGCAGCGAGGCGCGGCCGGCGCGGCCGGCGCGGATCGCGCCCAGGAGCGCGTTGCGCTGCGCCAGCGCCGCGGAGTAGGCGCGCCGCGTGCCGGCGCGGGTCGGCCACAGCGCGGCGATCACCTGGTCGATGTGCGCGCGCCGCAGGGCGGGCGCGCCGAGGACGAGATCGAGGCGATCGGGCAGGAAGACGGAGACGAGGGGCCGAGCGGCCGAGTCGGTCAGGCGGTCGACCGGCGCGCCGTCGACCGCCAGGCGCTTCGCCTCGCCGGGCTCGAAGCCGACCGTGATGCTGTGGGCCTCGCCGTCGCGCTCCGCGTCGAGCTCCAGGCGCGCGACACCGGCGCCGAAGCGCACCACCTCCCGCTCGTTCGCGGTACGGCAGGAACGCCCCGTGCAGGCGAAGTAGAGCGCCTCCAGCAGGTTGGTCTTGCCGGCCCCGTTCGGCCCCGTGATCACGGTCAGCCCGGGGCCGAGCCCGATCTCCTCCGCCTCGTAGGAGCGGAAGTTGCGCAGGGACAAGCGGGTGACCCGCACAGGAGACGCCGCCTACACGTTCAGCCGGATCGGCATCAGCAGGTACTGGAACCCGCTGCCGTCCGCGGCCTCGATCAGCCCCGGCCGCAGGGGCGAGATGAGCTTGAGCAG
>JAXDGC010000396.1:0-3685 GCA_034665245.1 Solirubrobacteraceae bacterium
TGATGCCGAGCTTGTGCTCGAGCTTGCCGACGCTGAAGCCGGGGCGGTCGGCCTCGACGACGAACGCGGACATCCGCCGACTCTCACGATCCGTGACCGCGAACACGATGTAGAAGTCGGCAACGCCGAGGTTGGTGATCCAGTTCTTCGTCCCGTTGATCACCCACTCGTCGCCCTCGCGGCGCGCGTTCGTGATCATCCCGCCCGGGTCCGAGCCCGCCTCGGGCTCCGACAGCGCGAAGGCCGGCGACCACTCGCCGCTCGCGCATCGCGGCAGGAAGCGCTGCTTGAGCTCGTCGGAGCCGAACAGGCGGATCGGGAGCGTCCCGAGCTCCTGCACCATCAGGATCAGCGCCGTCGAGGCGCAGGCCTTGGAGACCTCCTCGACGGCGATGTTGAGCATCAGGGCGCCGGTGCCGGTGCCGCCGTACTCCTCGTCGAAGGGCAGACCGAGCAGATCCTGCTCGGCGAACAGCCTGCGCAGGTCCCACGGGTACTCCGCCTTGGCGTCGATCTCGGCCGCCCGCGGCTCGACCCGCTCGCGCACGATCTGGCGGATCGTGTCGCGGAACGCGACATGGTCGTCGGACAGCGCATAGGTGTCCGCAGGCGCGATCGTGGACATGAGGGGAGCGTAGAACACCCGTCCGCAGGGATTCGCGCACGGCCGGAACGGGCATCCTGACCCGTGCAACCCTCGAGAGGAGAACCACCCGTGGGCATCGGAACCAGCATCTTCATGATCGCCGTAGGCGCGATCCTCTACTTCGCCGTCAACGCCGACATCTCCGGGCTGGAGATCTCGACCGTCGGCCTGATCCTGATGATCCTCGGGATCGTCGGCCTGCTGATCTCGCTCTACCTCACCTCCATGGCCTCCCGCCGTGGCGGGGTCGTCGCGGACCGGCCGGTCACGCGCGAGCGCGACGTCTATTAGCCGCTAGGCGTTGCCCGGCCCCACCGGGGGCGGGGCTTCCTCGGGCTCGTCCGGCCCCGGCGACGCGCCGGGGCGGTCGGGGACCTGGCGCCACTCGGTGAAGTGGTGGGCGCGGACCACGAACGCCACGCGCGAGAGCTCGCCCGCGGCGGTGCAGTCATGGCCGCTGCGGTGAGTGAGCCGGAACGTGCCGACGACGTAGCGCCCGTCGTGCTGGACCTCGAGCAGCCGCGCGCCGCACGGGAGCTCGTCGTTGAACCTCCGCACCTGCTCGCGGGTCTGCAGCTCGACCGTCATCGACTGCGCGACGATCGCCGGGACGGCGAAGTAGCGCGCGGCGCGATCGGGATCGCCGCGGCGCAGCGCCGCAGCCCAGCCCGCCAGCACGGGCCGCAGGCGCTCCGCCTGGCGCTGGGTCGGCTTCGGCCCTGGGGCCTTGGCGCGCTCCGAGGCGGGCGGATCCGGCGTCTGGATCGGCGCCGCCGCGACCTTCGGTGGCGGCGTCTTCAGCTGATAGTCGGGGCCCTGCGCGCCGCAACCGGTGGTGAGCACGGCGACGCCCGCGAGCACGACCGGAAAACAGCGGTGCAGGCGGGCGGCCATGAGGAAGTTGTACCCCCTCCGGCGCGCCCGCCGCACACGCTGCGCTCCCAACCCCTGCCCGGAGTCAGAGACCTTCGGGGTGGCGGACGACGTAGCCCGAGGTCGAGCGCATGTCCGCCTGCCACCGCGTGCCCTGGCTGGCACGTCCACTCGTGTCGAACCGCAGCCCGGCGACGATCATGAAGGCGTGGCTGCTCTTCGCGTAGATCGTGACCCACGTGCCCTTGCCGGCCTCGCCCCAGCTCTCGAAGCCGGTCGAGTCCAGCGCCACGTCGAGCATGCCGGCGCCGTGGAAGGCGTAGGAGATCGAGCCCGAGCAGTCGTAGCCCGTGTCCTCCCACTTGCCGTGCCCGCCGCCGTACTTGTAGGGCTTGGTGGCGATGCGGTTGCCGGCGGCGATGATCGCCTGCACCAGCGGCGGCGCGTCCGCGGGCGCGGTCGCGAGCCCGTCCGCGCCGACGACGGCCTTGCCCGTCCGGGGCGCGACCGGCGCGGTCGGGGCGACCGCGCTGCTCGTCTCGACCGTGGTCCGCAGGACGCGGGCGTCCGGGCGGCTGACGCGGCCGTCGACCTTGCGACGGGCGTGGCGCTCCCACGAGCGCACGCGGCGGGCGGTGCCGCGGCCGAACTGGCCATCGACGGTCGTGTCGAAGCCGGCGCGGGTCAGGAAGTCCTGGAGAACCCGGACATCACGCCCACGCATCCCGATCTTGAGGGGCCGCTTGCCGAAGGTCTGATTGGCGGCGGCGGCATCCGCGACCGGAACGGTCGCTGAACCGAGGGCCAAGAAGGCCACGGCGAGCGTACGACAGCGTGACAACGAAAATCCTTTCTTTCATCGCCTACGGGGTTAGCTGTCGGGCTCGCGCGGAAAGAATCGCGCTACGCCGCATCTCTACGGCGATTCGCCCCCAGGCCAAGGAATCCTTGGCCCTATTTGGTTCCCCCGTTCCGGCCCCGGACTGGTCGCCAGGGCTAGATTCGGCGTTATGTCCCTAACCGAAGCACGGCACGATAGCTCAATGCCCGGCCGCGATGAACTCAAACACGCGACCTCCGCTCTCGATGCGCCGTTCGCGGTCGTCGATCTGGACGCCTTCGATCGCAACGCCGCCGACCTGCTGCGGCGCGCCGGAGGCACCCCGATCCGGCTCGCGTCGAAGTCCGTGCGCTGCCGGGCGCTGATCGAGCGCGCGCTCGGCGCGGGGCTGCAGGGGATCCTGGCCTTCACGCTGCCCGAGGCGCTGTGGCTGGCCGGTCACGGCCACGAGGATCTCGTCGTCGCCTACCCGACCGTCGACCGCGGGGCGCTGCGCGGGCTCGCCGCCGGACCGTGCCGGCAGGTCACGATCATGGTCGACTGCCGCGAGCACCTCGACCTCGCCGTCGAGGCGGTGCGGGAGGCGGGCGGCGGGCCGATCCGGGTCTGCCTCGACGTCGACGCGAGCTGGTGGCCCCTGCGCGGCCGGTTGAAGATCGGTGTCCGTCGCTCGCCCGTCCACACGCCGGAGCAGGCCGCCGCGCTCGCGCGCGAGGTGCTCGCCCGGCCCGAGCTGCACCTCGACGGGCTCATGAGCTACGAGGCGCACATCGCCGGCGTCGGCGACCGCCCGCCCGGGAAGCCGCTCATGGGCGCCGCCATCCGCGCGATGCAGCGCGCATCCGGCCGCGAGCTGGCCGCCCGCCGCGCGGCCGTGGTGGACGCGGTGAGCTCCGTCGCGCCGCTGCGCTTCGTCAATGGCGGCGGCACCGGCTCGGTCGAGCGCACCGCGGCCGAGCCGGCCGTCACCGAGGTCGCCGCCGGCTCGGGCCTCTACGGGCCGACGCTGTTCGACGCCTACTCCCGCTTCAGCCCGCGGCCGGCCGCGCTGTTCGCACTGCCCGTCGTCCGGCGCCCGGACATCGGCACGGCGACGGCACTCGGCGGCGGCTACCCGGCATCAGGCGCGGCGGGCGCCGACCGCCTGCCCGCGCCGTACCTCCCCCGCGGTCTCCATCTCGACCGCCAGGAGGGCGCGGGCGAGGTCCAGACACCCCTGCGCGGGCCGGGCGCGGCCGGGTTGGCGGTCGGCGACGTGGTCTGGATGCGTCACGCCAAGGCGGGCGAGCTGTGCGAGCGGTTCAACGAGCTGCACCTGGTGCGAG
>JAXDGC010000397.1:0-4001 GCA_034665245.1 Solirubrobacteraceae bacterium
TTGGCCGCCTCCATGACGCCGGGCCCAGCGCCGGTGATGATCGCGAAGCCCGACTCCCCGAGCCGTTGCGCGGCCTCGCGCGCCCACGCGTACTCCCAGTGATCGCGCGGCGTGCGAGCGGAGCCGAAGATCGAGACCGCCTTGCCGACGTGGGCGAGGGCGGAGAAGCCCATCGCCAGCTCCTCGTCGACGCGCTCGATCCGCTTCGTGTCGTCGAGGTAGGTCTCGACGTCGAGCGACTCGGCCTCGAGCAGCTCCTCGTCGAGCGACTCGGCGCGGCGGGGGTCGTGGTCTGAATCGGCGTCCACCTGAACAGGGTAGGGGCGAGGGCCTGGGCTCAGATCATCTGATCGCCGGCGGGACCTCGCGGAGGTCGCGCGGCGCCGTGGGACGCAGGCGCTGCCAGGCGAAGGCGCCCAGCAGCAGGAGCGCGCCGAGCGCGACGAACGATGCGACGCGGTACATCGAGTCGAGCGAGGCGAGGTCGTACAGCCCCACCTTGGCGAGCGTGACCGTGAGCAGCGCGAGCGCCCCGAGCCGCAGCTCGCGACGGTCGCGCAGCAGGCCCGCGACGAGCGCCGCGACGCCGACGAGCGCCCATACGCCGCTCAGCAGCGCCTGACCCTGCTGGCGGACGCCGAGCTCGCCGAGCGAGACGCCGCCCGTCGACGGCTGGAACACGGTGATGATCTCGACCGAGGCGAGGTAGAGCACCGTCACCGCGGCCAGCCCCTGGAGCGCGAGCCGGGGCACTCCGGGGATGCGCGAGGCCACCAGCGCCGCGCCGGCGACGGCCAGCAGCGCGAGCGCGCCGACCGGGTCCGCGACGCCGGACACCAGTGCGTCCACGGGCGCGAGGACCACGAGAGCGTGCACGGCGGCGCAGCCGAGCAGGGCGAGGGCGCCGTCGCGGGCGTCCGTGTCGCGGTGGCGCCGCGCGAGCTCGGCGAGACCCGCGGCCTGGGCGGTCCAGGCGAGCGTGAGCGCGGGCCCGTCGAGCATCACCGAAGCGAGGTAGGCGACGACGGCGATACCGGCCCCGTCGAGCAGCACGCGCGCGGGCCCCGCGCCGCGGGCGATCCGCGCCGAGACGAAGCAGCCCGCGGCCACGAGCACGAGTGCGGTCGCCGCGGCGAGACTGTGACCGCCACCGCCGACCGGCGCCTCGTAGACCAGCACGTGCGCGAGCGAGAGGCCGAGGTGCGCTCCCAGGCCCGTGAGCGCGAACCCGCCGTCGAGGCGGGTTCTGGCGGCGCGGGCGAGCGCGGCCATCGCCACGCCGCTCACCGCCCAGCCGGCCACGAGCGGCAGGCCGTCGACCGCTGAGGCGAACGCGACGTCCGCGAGCACGATGCCGAGGGCGGCCGACGCGAGGACGAGCTCGTGCGATACGCGTGCGAGCCGCTGACCCCCGACGGCGAAGGCCAGGTGCGCGAGCGCGAGGCCGCCGAGCCAGACGTGCCCGGCGGTGTCGCCCGCGGCCTCCGACAGCGCGACCCAGCCCGCCCACGCGAGGACGAGCGCGTTGAGGACGAGCAGGACGTGCGAGGAGACGCTCAGCCTGTCGCTGCGGGTGCGCAGCTCGAACCCGACGGCCGCGGCGACTGCGAGCGCGCCGAAGCCGAGCAGCACGACCAGTGCCGCCGCCGCGCCAGGCTGCTGGAACACGATCCAGGCGACCCATTGGAGAGTTGCGACGCCGAACGTCGCGAACGCCAGCCAGGTCCAGCGCTGCCAGACGAGGACGCCGACGGCCGAGGCGGTCGCCGCGAACAGGAAGCCGACGAGGACGAGCGACGGCTCGGCGCCGACGAGTGCGGGCGAGAGGACGGCGCCGAGGATCCCGAGCGCGGCGATGCCGGGCGCCTCCCAGCGGATGGCGAGGTAGGTGGCGGTCGCGGCGACGGCGAAGGCGATCGCGAGCCCGGCGAGCGCGGGGATCAGCTCGTAGACCTGCGCGGCGACGATGACGCTCGCGAACAGGCCCGCGATGCCGGCCGCCGTCGCGGCCAGGGCACTGTCGGTCCGGCCGCGGCGCTCGTAGGTCCGCATGCCGACGGCGAGCAGGGCCAACGACGTCGCCGCGGCGAGCGCGGTCCGCGCCTCCTGCCCGACCCAGCCGCGCGAGACGGCGATGACCAGCAGGAAGAGCAGCCCCGCGAACAGCGTCACCCCGCCGGCCCACGCGAGCACCCGCCCGCCGAGCAGGTCCTCGAGGCTCGTGGCGGACGGGGGGTCGCGGCGCTCGGGAGGGGTCGGGGTGGAGGGGAGAGCAACGACGGGCGGAGCGAACGAGCGGGCGGGCCGCTCGGGAGCAACCTCGGCCGGTCGCCGCCCCTCGAGCGCCGCCAGGCGAGCCTCGAGTTCGCGCGTCCGCTGCTCCAGTCCATCGACCCGCTCGATCACTGACATTCCGTTGTCCTCCCGGCTCGCTTGTTGACCGCTGGTCGACAAGGTACCACGCTATCGACCGATGGTCAACAGTGATAGCCTCGGGCCATGAGCGAGCCCGCCTACACCCGCCTCGACGTTGAGGAGCGGCGCCGGCGCCTGCTCGAGCTGGGCACCACGCTGTTCGCCCGCCATGACTACGACGCCCTCTCGATGGCGGCGATCGCGCGCGAGGCGGGGATCTCCAAGGCGCTCCTCTACCACTACTTCCCCAGCAAGCAGGCGTACTTCATGGCGACGCTCGAGCAGAAGGCGGAGGAGCTGGCGAGCCGCATCGCCCCGGACCCGGCGCTGGCACCGGCGGAGCAGCTCGCGACGAGCCTCGACGCGTTCCTGGGCTGGGTGGAGGAGAACGGCGACGCCTACGCCAAGCTCGTGCGCGGCGCGGCCGCCGTCCCCGAGGTGCGCGAGGTGATGGAGGAGGTGCGCGAGGCGACCGCCGAGCTGATCCTCGCCGGCCTGCCCGGAGCGCCGAGCCCGCCCCGCCGCACCGCGGTGCGGGCGTGGCTGTGGTTCATGGACGGGGCGATCATCGACTGGCTCGAGCACCGCGACCTCACGCGCCAGGAAGTCAAGACGCTGGTGCTGCGGGCGCTCGAGGGCGCCCTCGGCGAGCCGTTCTAGCCTCAGCGCGCAGTGCCGTCCCTGCGCCAGCACCTCGCCATCGACATCACGCCGTTGCGCGCCTCGCGCGACCTGCGGCTGCTCGTGCTCGGCAACGTCGTCTCGGGCCTCGGGACCCAGGCCGCGCTCGTCGCGCTGCCGTACCAGATCTACATCGAGACGGGCTCTGCCTTCCTGACCGGTCTGCTGGGCGCGGTCGAGCTGGTCCCGCTCGTCGCCATGGCGCTGCTCGGCGGCGCGGTGGCCGACCGTCGCGACCGGCGGAAGATCCTGCTGCTCGACCAGATCGCGCTCGTCGTCACGGCGGCCGCACTGGCGGCGCTCGCGTTCGGCGGCTCGCCGCCGATCCCGCTGCTCTATCTCCTCGGTGGGCTCACCGCCGGCTTCGGGGCGGTCCAGAACGTCACGCGCTCCGCGATCGTGCCCAACCTCGTCGAGCCCGAGCGGCTGCGCTCGGCGCTGGCGCTGAACTTCGGGTTGATGGCGGTGACGATGGTCATCGGCCCCGCGATCGGCGGCGTGCTGATCGGCGCGTTCGGCGTCGGGGCCGCCTACACGGTCGACGCGGTGAGCTGCCTGGCGATGGTCGCGGCCGCCGCGGCGATGCGCCCGCAGCCGCCGCAGGGCGACGGCCCGCCGGTCGACGGCGTGCTCCGCTCGATCGCCGAAGGCCTGCGCTTCGTGCGCCGCAACCGGGCCCTGACCGGCTCCTTCGCGATCGACCTGATGGCGATGACGTTCGGCATGCCGCGCGCGCTGTTCCCGGTGCTGGCGGTGAGCGTCTACCACGCCGGCGCCGCCGGTACGGGCCTGCTCTACGCGGCGGTCTCGGTCGGGGCGACCGTCGCCGCGCTGCCGACCGGCTGGCTCGCGCACGCGCGCCGGCTCGGGCGGATCGTGATCTGGGCGGTCGCGGCCTGGGGCGC
>JAXDGC010000398.1:0-5510 GCA_034665245.1 Solirubrobacteraceae bacterium
CGGCGCTCGACGACTCCGTCGAGGCGCAGCGGCGGCTCGTGGCCGACGCCTCCCACGAGCTGCGCACGCCCGTCACGAGCCTGCGCACGAACGTCGAGGTGCTGCTCGCCGGCCACGACCTGCCCGAGCGGACGCGGCGGGGGCTGCTCGAGGACGTGCGCGAGCAGACCGAGGAGCTGAGCGCGCTGATCACCGACGTCATCGAGCTCGCCCGCGGGGAGGTGCCGCTGTCAGGCGTCGAGGACGTGCGCCTCGACGACCTCGTGCGCGAGACCGCGGCGCGGGTCGGCCGCCACCTCCCCGGCACGCGGTTCGACGTCGAGCTCGAGCCGACCGTCGTCGAGGGGCTGCCGGACCGGCTGGGGAGAGCGGTCGCCAACCTGCTCGACAACGCGGCCAAGTACGGGCCTCCGGGCGGCCTGGTCTCGGTGGTCGTCGACGACGGCGAGGTCTCCGTCCGCGACCGCGGGCCGGGCGTGCCCGACGCCGAGGCTCCGTTCGTCTTCGACCGCTTCTACCGCGGCGACAGCGCCCGCGGCCGCCACGGCTCAGGGCTGGGCCTGGCGATCGTGCGGCAGGTGGCCGAGGCACACGGGGGCTCAGTCGGGGTGGAGGCGGCGCCTGGCGGCGGGGCGGTGTTCAGAGTGCGGCTTCCGGTGGCCGAAAGTCAACTGCTCATTGAGGAAGAGCACCAAGCGGGTGTGGTCACTTGACCCGAATAATTGGGGTCAAGTGACCACCCCCGGCCAAAACCCACTCCACCGAGCCGGTGTTGACGTTCGGCGGCGCCCGCCGCGAACGCCGGCAGCAACTCAATAAGCCGTCGTTCGCGCCCGATGCCGCGGCCGTGCCTTGTAACGCGGTAGCGCCCCCCGGTTCCACAACGCGTTGTCCACCGCCGTCGCCGTCGTGTCCCCGTGCGCCGCGACCAACAGCTCCACGGCGTGCAAAGCGCACGCCCTGATCTCGACCTCCTCCGGCGACCCGTGCTCGAGCAGCAGGCCCTCGTCGATCCGGCCGACGAGCCGCTCGTCGAACTCGAGCACGCCGTCGAGCCGGAGCACGTGCGGCACCAGGTTGTCGGCGAACAGCGTCAACCGTCCGACGTCGCCGGCGGGAGCGATGCCCGCGACGTGCAGATCGGCGGCGGCGATCTGGGCGCGCTTGAAGAACGGCACGCGCTCGCCCTCGTGCCCGGAGACGTCGTGCCACGTCGGCCAGCTCGCGAGCGTCTCGGCGAGCGCTTCGGCCGAGCCCTCCGCGGAGCGCACGAGCCCGAGGAAGCGTCCGAAGTACTCGACCGTGACGCGGTCGCCGAGCTCGCGCAGCGCGACCGTGAAGAGCGCCATCAGCTCGTGCGTCGGGTCCTGTCCGAAGGTGGCGGCCACCTCGGGCGTCTCGATCGCGAGCAGTTCGCCGGCCGTCCACGGCCCGCGCGCCCGCAGGGCGGCCTCGACGGTGCGGTAGCCCGACAGCCCGGGCGGCTTGCGCAGCGTCGGGAACCAGCCGGAGCCGAAGTTGATCGCGTTGAGGGTCAGCGAGAACGCGGCGCGCTCCTCGAGGCTCGCGCCCACGAGGTCGGGCGTCGGCGGCGACTCCGCCGGCAGTGTGCGCGCGTAGGCCTCGACCGCCTCCTCCACGATCCGCACGTGCCGCGCGCGCCCGGCGACGCCGGCGCAGGCAGCGCGGATGTCGTCGACGAGCGCCATCGCGATGCGACTCTAGAGCCCATGCAGGTGCCCGACGGACTGGCGTGGTGGCGGGGGATCCCCGGCGGTGCCGAGTGCTGGCCGACGCGGCGTGAGCGTCACTCCAGAGGAGCGTCGCTGTGCATCGCCATGAACGCCTCGTTGACGACCGCACGCCCGGGCAGCCCGGCCTCCGCGAGCAGGCGGCCGAGATCGGGGGAGGACGCCGTCCACTGGACCTTGCCGTCGCGTACGCGGTGCACCCAGTACATGCGCGAGTCGTCGATCACGCCGCGCTGGAGCACGCGCAGCCGGCCTCGCACCGCCACGACCTCGCCACGCGACCAGATGCCGAGGCGGACCGAGTCGACCTGGACGCCGCGCGCCGCCGCCTCCTCCATGTATGCGCGGTAGGCCGCGGTGGTGCGGAAGACGCTCTGATCAGCCGAGTACGGGTGCCATTCGGCGTCCTCGGCCGCCCAGGCGAGGATGCCGGTGAGGCCGTCGCGGTCGTAGGCGGCCCACATCGCGAGCACGACCGCCTCACTGTCCGGAGAACGACCCGCCTCGGGGCTAGGCAAGCGAGTCGGCCTGCTCTCCGAGCGGCCGCGACGCCTCGGCGGAGAATCGCTCGATCTGCTCGAGGGAGATCGCGAACGGGTCGCGGCCGTCGCGGTGGGCGACGTGCCAGTCCACGGTGGCGTCGATCGCCGCCGGGAGGTCCCACGGTGGGTGCCAGCCGAGGCGCGTGCGCGCCCGCGTGCTGTCGACGCGCGGCACCGCCGACTCGAGGATCGGCCGCCGCTCGGCGATCTCGACCGCGAGGTCGCCAGGCCAGCGCGCACGCATGCGCTCGACGAGCCATTCGACCGGATAGGAATCCTCCCGGTCGGGGCCGAAGTTCCACGCGGTGGCGCAGCCCGAGTCCGCCCACAGCCGCTCGGCGAGCAGGATGTAGCCGTAGAGCGGGTTGAGAACGTGCTGCCAGGGCCGGACCGCATCGGGCGCTCGCACCTGCAGCGGCGTGCCGTCGAGGCCGGCGCGGATCAGGTCGGGGACCAGCCGTCCAGCGGTCCGGTCGCCGCCGCCGATCACGTTGCCGGCGCGCGCGGTGGCGACTGCGATTCCCCGGTCGGCGAGCAGCGAGTCGCGGAACGCGGCGGTCACGTGCTCCTGGCACACCTTCGAGCTCGAGTACGGATCCGAGCCGCCGAGGCGGTCGTCCTCGCGGTAGCCCCATTCCGAGCCCCGGTCGAGATAGACCTTGTCCGTCGTCACGCTGACCACGGCGCGCGCGTGGCCGGTGTCGCGGACCGCCTGCAGCACGTTGGCGGTGCCGATCGCGTTGACGGTGAAGGTCAACACCGGGTCCTCGAGCCCGATCTGCACCGTGGCCAGGCCGGCCATGTGAAAAACGATCTCCGGCCGGGCCGCCTCGACGGCCGCATGCACCGCCGCGTGGTCGGCCACGGTGCCCTGGATCGACTCGACCTCCGCGTCCTCGGAGCGGCGCCGGGAGAAGCCCACGACCTCCGCGCCGAGCGAGCGCAGCCACAGCGAGAGCCAGCGCCCCTTGAAGCCGCTGTGGCCCGTCACCAGCACCCGGCGGCCGGTCCAGAACGTGTCGGAGATCGCGCTCACTCGGCGAGGCACTCTAGGGCTCAGCCCTCCCAGACCTTCCAGGGAGCCTCGCCCGACGCCCACAGCCGGTTGAGCTCCTCGAACTCGCGGTAGGTGTCCATGCCCAGCCAGTACTCCTCGTGCCGGTAGACCGCGAGCTGGCCGTCGCGGGCGAGGCCGCGCAGGGGCTCCTGCTCGAGGATCAGGCCGGGGTCCTCGGTCAGGTAGTCGAAGATCTCGCGCTGGAAGACGAAGAAGCCGCCGCTGACAAAGCCCTCCGGCGTCGTCGGCTTCTCGTTGAACTCGGTCGCGACGCCGTCCTCGACGCGCATCTCGCCGTAGCGGGAGCTCGGGTGCACGCCGGTGACGGTGGCGATGCGGTCGTGCGAGCGGTGGAAGTCGAGCAGTGCGGCGATGTCGACGCGGCCGATCCCGTCGCCGTAGGTGAACATGAACGTGTCGGTGTCGACGTAGGACCGGACGCGGTAGAGCCGCCCGCCCGTGCCGGTCTGGAGCCCCGTCTCGGCGAGCGTCACCTCCCAGTCCTCCGCGACCGCGCTGTCGTGGAAGGTCGGCGGCTCCTCGCTGCCGATGTGGACCGTCATGTCCGCGCCGTGCTCGTGGTAGCGGAGGAAGAACTCCTTGATCGCCCAGCTCTTGTACCCGAGGCAGACGAGGAAGCGCCGGGCGCCGTGGTGGCCGTAGAGCTTCATGATGTGCCAGAGGATCGGGCGCTCGCCGATCTCGACGAGCGGCTTCGGCACCCGCTCGGTCTCCTCCCGCAGCCGCGTGCCCATGCCGCCGGCGAGGACGACGACCGGCATGCGCTCGATCGGGGTGTCGCGGCTGCTCATGCGGCCCGCCAGCGCAGGTCCTCGTCGAGCTCGCCCGCGTCGAGCAGCTCGCGGATGCGCATGATGCGCTGGAAGCGGGAGGAGAGGAAGTCATCGATCGTCAGGCCGTGCTCGTCGTAGGCGGCGAGCAGCTCCTCGATCCCACGCTGGACGGTCCACTGCGGCGCGAAGCCGGGGAGGCCTTGCGCGACCTTGGCGAACGACACGCGGTAGGTGCGCTTGTCAGGTCCCGCGCCGTTGGCCAGCGTCACGGTCGCGCCGGGCACGGTCGCCTCGATCATCCGCGCGACGTCGCGGATCTGGTGGTTGTCCTCGTCGTGCCCGACGTTGAAGGCCTCGTTGTGGATCGCCGCGCGCGGCGCCTCGAGGGCGGCCAGGAAGCCGCGCGCGATGTCCTCGACGTGGGCGAACGGGCGCCAGGGCGAGCCGTCGCTCTGCATCCGCACCTCGCCGGTGGCATAGGCGTAGGCGACGAGGTTGTTGATCACGATGTCGCCGCGCAGGCGAGGGGAGACGCCGTAGGCGGTCGCGTTGCGCAGGTACACGGGGCTGAAGTCGTCGTCGGCGAGCGGCGCGATGTCGCGCTCGGCCAGCACCTTGGACAGGCCGTAGGGGCTGACCGGGTTGAACTCCGAGCGCTCGTCGACGGCGATGTCCCCGTCGGCTGCGCCGTAGGTGCTGCATGACGAGGAGTAGAGGAAGCGCGCCACATGCGCGCGCTTGGCGGTCTCGGCCAGTCGGACGCTGGCGCGGTGGTTGATGTCGAAGGTGACCTGGGCGTTGAGGTTGCCGACCGGGTCGTTGGAGATCGCCGCCAGGTGGATCACCGCGTCGAGGCCTTCGAGATCGGTCTCGCCGACGTCGCGGACGTCCTTGGCGATCGCTGCCACCCGGGGCGCGTCGTCGCCGAGCGTGAAGCCGCGGAACAGGCCTGTGTCGAGGCCGACGACCTCGTGCCCCGCGCCGGCGAGCAGCGGGGTCATGACCGAGCCGATGTAGCCGTCGTGGCCGGTGACGAGGACCTTCATGGCCGCGGGATCGTAGGGAGGCGGTCGACGATC
Source organism: Solirubrobacteraceae bacterium (assembly GCA_034665245.1). Lineage (GTDB taxonomy): Bacteria > Actinomycetota > Thermoleophilia > Solirubrobacterales > Solirubrobacteraceae > DASQFQ01. The sequence goes on from JAXDGC010000398.1 coordinate 5,224, forward strand.
AGCCGGGCGAGCGGAAGGCACGAGGTCGCAGCAGGGGAGGGCGCGTTGCGGACATGGAGCGCGTTCTGGCTCTCGGACACGACGAAGTCGTCGATCAGGCTGCCGTCGCGGCCGAGCGCCTGCGCGCGGACCCCGGCGGGCCCGGGGAGGACGTCGTCGTGGCGCAGCGCCGGGATGTAGCGGGCGGCGTCGGCCACGAGCGCGCGGCGGCTGACCGCGTGGCGCAGCTCCTGCAGCCCGGTGCGCCACCAGCGGCCGGCCATCCGGTACGTCCCGGGCCAGCTCAG
>JAXDGC010000399.1:0-6589 GCA_034665245.1 Solirubrobacteraceae bacterium
CTCGCCTGGGCCCCGCTCGGCGGGAGCTTCGAGGACGTCGAGGCCGGCTATGTGATCGCCCCCTACGACGCCGCGCTGTGGGCGCAGGCCGGCGGCGGCGCCGCGCGCACGACCGGCACGGTCGAGGCGATCGCGATCGCCGCGGCGGCCGAGGCGCCGATGGCGCTCGTCGAGCACGCCACCGCCCGCGCCGGCCGCGGGCTCGAGGGCGACCGCTACGCGGGCGGCGAGGGCACCTTCTCCAACCCGCACTCGCGCGGCCACGACCTCACGCTGATCGAGGCCGAGGTCGTCGACGAGCTCGGCGTCGCGCCCGAGGCCCCGCGGCGCAACGTCGTCACGCGCGGCATCGACCTCAACGCGCTCGTCGGGCGCCGCTTCCGCGTCGGCGAGGTCGAGTGCGAGGGCCAGCGGCTGTGCGAGCCCTGCGCCCACCTGCAGCGGCTCACCGAGCCTCGGTTGCTGCGGGAACTGGTCCACCGGGGTGGACTGCGCGCGGACGTCGTGTCCGACGGCGTCATCCGCGTCGGCGATTCGGTCGAGGCAGTGCCGGCGGTCAACGGCGGCGGGTGAGGAGAGGCGGTTCGAACCGCCCGGCGTCCACGAGTGTCGTCTCTACCCCGCATACGGGGGTGGAGACGACATTCGTCACCGCGGGTCGCGACGAGTGTCGTCTCGACCACGCATACGGGGGTAAAGGTGACACTCGTCGTGCCGCGGCGGCTCGGACCGACCTCCTACCCAGCCGCCGTTGACGTACGCCTCAGCCCTCAGGAAGCGACCGCAGCTGCCGCACCGCCAGCGCGATCCCGGCGATGTCCGCCGTCCCCTCGCGAGCGAGCGTGCGCATGAACGCGTCGAGGCGCCGGAGGTCCTCGTCGTGCCCGGCGAGGAAGCGCAGCAGCGCCTCCTCGGGCCCCATGTCCGAGCCGGCCTCGAGCGCGCGGTCGGCGATCTCGCGCCGGACGCGGCGCGCGTCCTCGCGCACCGCCTGGAGCGCCCAGCGCTCCATCCGCCGCGTGGCCGGGATCGCGTTCAGCGCCTCCTCGAGCTCGTTGAGCGGCAGCCGCTCGCCGATCGCGACGAACACCCGGGCGACGTCCTCGACCGGCCGCCCGGTCGCCGTGCTCACAGCGGTGACCGCGGGCGCGTGCACGAGCCCCGGCCGCAGCGCGTGCGCCGTCGCGAGCCCCTCGGGGACGCCGGCCTCGATCAGGCGGTCGGAGATCGCGCGGCGGGCGGCGTGGAGCTCCTCGCCGCCGAGCTCGGGCGCCGCGGCCGCGAGCCGCGAGAAGCCCTCGCGCCCGGTCTCGATCGTGGACCCGAGGTCGCCGGAGGATCCTTCGGAGAGATACCAGCGGGTGACCGCGTCCACGAGCCCGTCGACCCCGCCCATGAGCTCGGCCTGCACCTCGGGCTCGACCTGCCCCTCGAGGCTCTCGATCGCCTCCCAGTCGGCCTCGGCGCCCGTGACCTCGCGCGCGATCCGGTAGGCGCGCACGACCTCCGCCGGCCGCGCGCCGCGCTCTGAGACGAGCTGCGAGACGAACACGGGCCCGAGCGCGTTGACGACGAGGTTGGCGTTGATCGTCGCGATCAGCTCGCGGCGCAGCGGATGCTCGCCGAGCAGGCCGCCGAAGCGCTCGACCACCGGGTGCGGGAAGTAGGTGCGCAGGTCGCGCTCGAGCCACGAGTCCTCGAGGAACTCGGACTTCAGCAGCGAGCCCTTCACGCGGCGCTTCGCGTAGGTCAGCAGCAGCGAGAGCTCGGGCCGCTCCAGGCCGCGCCCCGCACGGCGCCGCTCGGCCAGCTCCTCGCCCGAGGGCAGGGCCTCCGAGGCGCGGTCGAGCATCCCGTCCTCCTCGAGGGCGACCATCAGGTCCTCGTAGGCGTCGAGCCGCGAGCTCGAGCGCCGCGCCTCCTGGGCGATGATCTGCGCCTGCAGGAAGGAGTCGTAGAGGACGTGCGCGACCACCTCTTCGGTGACGTCGCGCAGCAGCACGTCGCGATCGGGCCGGGTGAGCTCGCCGGCGCGCTCGGCCAGCCCGAGCAGCACCTTGAGGTTGACCTCGTGATCCGAGCAGTCGACGCCGGCGGAGTTGTCGATGAAGTCGGCGTTGATGTGCCCGCCCGCGCGTGCGAACTCGACCCGCGCGCGGCGGGTGAGGCCGAGGTTGCCGCCCTCCCCCACGACCCGGCAGCGCAGCTCGGACGCGTCGACGCGGATGGCGTCGCTCGCGCGGTCCTGGGCCGCCTCGTCGGACTCGTCCGACGCCTTCACGACCGTGCCGATGCCGCCGTTCCAGAGCAGGTCCTCGGGCGCGCGCAGGATCGCCCGGATGAGATCGTTGGGCGCCAGCGCCTCGTCCTCGATCCCGAGCGCCCGCTGCGCCGCCTCCGAGAGCGGGATCCACTTGGCCCGGCGCGGCCAGACGCCGCCGCCCTCGGAGATCTTCGCCCGGTCGTAGTCGTTCCACGAGGAGCCGGCGAGGTCGAACAGCCGCTGCCGCTCCGCGAAGCCGACGTCGGGGTCCGGGTCGGGATCGACGAAGATGTGGCGGTGGTCGTAGGCGCCGACGAGGCGGATGCGGTCCGAGAGCAGCATGCCGTTGCCGAACACGTCGCCGGACATGTCGCCGATCCCGACGACGGTGAACGGGTCGGTCGCCGGGTCGAGCTCGAGCTCGCGCAGGTGGCGCTTGACCGACTCCCAGGCACCGCGCGCCGTGATGCCGAGCTTCTTGTGGTCGTAGCCGCTCGAGCCGCCCGAGGCGAACGCGTCGCCGAGCCAGAAGCCGTATTCCTCGGCGACGCCGTTGGCGGTGTCCGAGAACGTCGCCGTGCCCTTGTCGGCGGCGACGACGAGGTAGGTGTCGTCCTCGTCGAGGACGCGTGTGTCGGGCGGGTGCACGACCGCGCCGTCGACGCGGTTGTCGGTGACGTCGAGCAGCGCGCGCACGTACGCCACGTACTGGCGCTGGACCTCTTCGCGGAGCTCGCCCGGGTCGCTGGGCCGCTGCTTGAGGTAGAAGCCGCCCTTGGCGCCCTCGGGGACGATCTGGGCGTTCTTGGTCAGCTGGGCGCGCATCAGGCCGTGGACCTCGGTGCGGTAGTCCTGGCGATCCGACCAGCGGATGCCGCCGCGGGCGATGCGGCCGCCGCGCAGGTGGATGCCCTCCATCGCGGCCGAGTAGACGTAGATCTCCATCAGCGGCGCCGGCTGCGGGATCGCCGGCACGTCGGCCGAGCGCAGCTTGAACGCGATCGCGCCGCGGCCGCGGCGGTAGGCGTTCGTCCGCAGGGTCGCCTCGATCAGCCCCAGCTGGTTGCGCAGGATGCGGTCGTCGTCGAGCGACTCGACCTCGTCGAGCCCGCTGATGATCTGCTCGCGCAGCTGCGCCTCGGCCTCCTCGTCACGGTCGCGCTCGGGGTCGAAGCGCAGCTCGAACAGGTGCACGAGCTTCTGCGTCAGCGCGGCGTTCGTCGCCAGCACGTCGTTCTGGTAGCTCTCGGTGAAGCGGGAGCCGACCCGCTGGCGGTACTTGCGGTAGGCGCGCAGGATCTCGATCTGGCGCCAGTCGAGCCCCGCCGCCAGCACGAGGCGGTTGAGCGAGTCCGACTCGGCGTCGCCACGCCAGACCGCGGAGATGCAGTCGGCCACGCGCGCGCCGTAGCCCTCGAGGTCGACCGGCCGGTCGCCCGGGCCGAGCACCCCGAAATCCTGGACCCAGGTCTCGCCGTCGCCGCCCTTGAGCCGCGTCGGGACCTCCTCGATCACCCGCAGCCCGAGGTCCTCGAGCATCGGCATCGCCTCGGCCAGCTCGACCTTGCCGCCCGACTTGTAGAGCCCGACACGGGTGCGCTCGCCGCTCTGGTCGGTCTCGTTCTGCAGGCCGACCACGAACGGCTCGCCGAGCGTCTCGAGGCGCACGAAGCAGCCGATGTCGTGCAGCGCCAGCTCGGGGCTCCGGGAAGCCTTGTAGTAGCGCGGGAAGCGCGGCCCCCACTGTGCGGCGAGCGCGCGGGCCTGGGCCTCGCCGTGCCGCGCGATCAGGCGGTCGCGCAGCTCGTCGTCCCAGGTGCGGGTGAGCGCGACGACCTCGCGCTCGAGCTCGCGGAAGTCGAGGTCGGGCAGGCCGGCCGAGGCGTGCACGCGGAAGTGGACCTGGACGCGATCGCCCTCGCCGAGCACGAGGTGGGAGTCGACGGCGGGGGTGCTGAAGCGAACGCGGAAGTGGTCGATCAGGCGCTCGAGCAGCTCCCCGTCGTAGCGGGAGCGGGGGAGCGCGACGATCAGCGAGGCGCTGCGGCCGTCGGGGTCGCGGCGGCCGAGCAGCCGCACCTGCTCTCCCTGCAGCGCGAGCAGCGCCACGACCGCCCCGCGCAGATCGTCCGTCCCGGCGGCGAACAGCTCGTCCTTCGGGAACGAATCGAACAGCGAGACCGCGGCCTTGTAGTCGTGAGAGCCCTCGATCAGGTCCTCGGAGCGCAGGATCTGGCGCAACTTGCGGTGCAGCAGCGGCGTCTGGCTCGAGGGCTCGGCGTAGGCCTTGGTGGTGAACAGGCCGAGCATCCGCGCCTCGCCGACGATCTCGCCCGCAGCCGAGATCCGGCGCACGCCCACGTAGTCGAGCCGCACGCGCCGGTGCACGCGCGAGAGCCGGTTCGTCTTGGAGACGATCAGGAGGTCGCCCTCGAACGCGCGCGCGCGCACGTCGGGCGGGAGCGAGTCGATCGGCACGGGCTCGGCGTAGGACGAGCGCGCCGTATCCGCGAGGATCCCGAGCCCCGAGTGGGGGACGACCGCGACCTGCCCGTCGGTGAAGCGGTACTCGCGGAAGCCCAGGAAGATGAAGTTGTCGTGCAGCAGCCACTCGAGGAAGGCGACCGTCTCGTCGACCTCGTCGTCGGGGTAGCGCGAGGTCCCGGCCCCCGCGAGCTGCACCATCCGGCGCGACCGGTCGGCCATGGCGGGGAAGTCCTTGACCGCGCGGTGGACGTCCTCGAGCACGCCGCGCAGCGCCTCCGCGAGGCCCTCGAGCTGCTCGGCCGTCAGCCGCCGGTCGAGGTCGAAGTGCATGACCGACTCGCGCGTCGTCGCCTCGCGCGGGTGCAGCACGGCGGCGATGCCGCCGTCCGCGTCGCGCTCGATGCCGAGGATCGGGTGCAGCACGCGCTGGATGCGCAGCCCGCGCGCCCGCAGCTCGGCGCTGACCGAGTCGACCAGGAACGGCCAGTCCTCCGTGTTGGTCTCGACCACCGATCCCGGCGTCTCGTAGCCGTGCTCCTGGACCGTCGGGGTGAAGGCCCGCACGGCGATCGGCTGCTCGCCGCGGGCCGAGGCGAACTCGAACAGGCCGACGATCTCCCCGCACAGGGCCTCGGCGATCAGCCCGTCCCCGTCCCCGTCGGCGGCCAGGCGGCGCAGGAACGCCTCCGCGAAGGCGCGGACGGCCGGGGCGCGCTCCGCGGAAGTGCGCTCGCCGATCAGGTCGAGCAGGGTCGCCCCGGCAGTCATCTCATCACTGGTTCAAGCGCTCCTCCAGCGCGTCGAGCTGCGCGCCGACCTCGGGGGGCAGGCGGTCGCCGAACCTGTCGAAGAACTCGCGGATCGGCGGGATCTCGGCCTTCCACTGCTCGGCGTCGACGGCGAGGATCTGCTCGAGCTCGTCCTCGGGCATGGCGAGCCCGTCGGTGTTGAGCGAGCCCGGCGTCGGCACGCGGCCGATCGGCGTGTCGACCGCCTCGACGGCGTCGTCGCAACGCCGGAAGACCCACTCCAGCACGCGCGAGTTCTCGCCGAAGCCGGGCCACAGGAAGCGCCCGGATTCGAGGTCCTTGCGGAACCAGTTGACGTAGAAGACCTTCGGCAGCCTGGCGCCCTCGCGACGGCCGATCTTGAGCCAGTGGGCCCAGTAGTCGCCCATGTGGTAGCCGCAGAACGGCAGCATCGCCATCGGGTCGCGGCGCAGCTTGCCGACCTCGCCGGCCGCCGCCGCCGTGGTCTCCGAGGACATCTGGGCGCCGAGGAAGACGCTGTGCTCCCAGTCGAAGGCCTCGTGGATGAGCGGCACGACGGTCGAGCGGCGGCCGCCGAACAGCATCGCGTCGATCGGGACGCCCCTGGGGTCCTCCCAGTCGGGCGCGATCGCCGGGTCCTGCGCGGCGGGCGTGGTGAAGCGGGCGTTGGGGTGGGCGGCCGGAGTGTCGGACTGCGGCGTCCAGTCGTTGCGCTTCCAGTCGATCGCGTGCGCCGGCGGCTCCCTGGTCATGCCCTCCCACCAGACGTCGCCGTCGTCGGTCATCGCGCAGTTGGTGAAGATCGAGTTCTTCTCGATCGTCGCCATCGCGTTGGGGTTGGTCTTGTGGCCCGTGCCCGGGGCCACGCCGAAGAAGCCCGCCTCCGGGTTGATCGCCCACAGGCGGCCGTCGTCGCCGAACTTCATCCACGCGATGTCGTCGCCGACCGTCTCGACCGTCCAGCCCTCGAGCGTCGGGATCAGCATCGCCAGGTTCGTCTTGCCGCAGGCCGAGGGGAAGGCGCCGGTGACGTATTTGGACTCGCCCTCCGGCGAGGTCAGCTTGAGGA
>JAXDGC010000400.1:0-10143 GCA_034665245.1 Solirubrobacteraceae bacterium
CCCCGCCCCTGGGGGCGCGCGCCGCGCCAGGGGCGCGCGCGGGAAGGTGACGGCGAAACGCCGGACGGCGACCGTCGCCGGCGATCCCGCGGCCGTGAGCGCGAGCCCGCCCGCGGGGACCGTGACCGCCAGCTCGGCGGGCGTCGCCGCGGTCCGCACGGCGGCCGGGCGGAAGCGCACGCACCCGCCCTGGATGCGCGCCGTCCCGCCGGTGACCGCGTCGACCCGCGGCGGCGCGCCCGCGCCCACCGCCGCGGCAACCCCGCCCTGCTGGACCGAGAGCCCGAGGACGGAGACGAGCTCGCCGTCGGCGGCCAGGCGCGCGGGCTCCGGGCCCGCGGCGATCTCGGCGGGCGAATAGGCCTTGAAGCCGTAATCGCGCGCCGCGGCGAAGTACGCGGCGGCGCCAATGGGGACGAAGGGCGCGCCGGGGAAGTGCGCGGCGACATAGCCCGGAGGCACGCTCGCGCGGGCGAGCTCGAGCGCTCCCAGGTCCGCCCGGGCGACCGGCCCCTCGCCGCGCAGGAACCGGGCGCCCGAGCGCAGGTCGCCCACGTTGGCGAGGATCGCGAGCGCGGCCGCGCACACGAGCAGCGCGACCACGCCCGACCGCAGCACGACGCCGCGCACGAGCTCGACGGCGAGCAGGAGGACGAACAGCGCGCCCACGTAGACGTAGCGGCTCGCGTCGGGATTGATGAGGTTGGAGCGCTGCAGCCCGGTGAGGAGCCAGAACGCAGCCCCCATCGCGAGCACCGTCAGCACCCGCGCCGGCACGGGCCGCAGTGCCGCCAGCCGCCAGATCAGCAGCGCGGCGCCGGCGAGCGCGAGCGGCCGCCCCCACGCGACGCCCGCCCCGCCGTCGATGATCGTCCCGTTGGCGTAATGCTGATCGCTCAGCCCGGTGACCGCCGCCAGCGCGCCGCCCACGGCGTCGGCCGCGAAGCGCGGCGCGAGCACGACGTTGTGGCGCCAGAAGCCCGTCTCCTGATAGCCGAGCCACCACACGCCGTAGACGGCCAGCGGCCCGGCCACGATCCAGGCGTCGCGCCAGGCGCGGCGGCCCCACAGCAGCTCGACCAGCAGGCCGATCGCGATCGCGATCCCGAGCCCGCACGACGCCAGCGAGAGCGCGACGAGCGCGCAGGCGGCGACGTCGCCGCGGCGATCGCCGCGATCGAGCGCCAGCAGGGCGCCCAGACCCGCCGCGAGCGAGATCAGCCACGCCACCTGGAACGGCCACAGGATGTTCTGCCACCCCGGGCCGAGCGTCAGCAGCAGCGCGGCCGGCAGCAGCGCCGCGGGCGCGCCGATCCGCCGGCTCGCATAGACGAAGAGCAGGCCCGTGCAGACCAGGTGCGCGACCACGATCATCACGCGATAAGGCGCGGAGTGGTCGATCCCGACGGTGGCGAAGAGCGCCTTGTAGAGCAGGAGCGGGACGAGAGAGAAGTGCCCGTTGTGCGGCTCGAGGAAGGTGCCGGCGCCGCCGCCCCGCCGGTGGAGCGCCCAGATCCACTCGTCGTACCAGAGAGTGGTTCCGCGCGTCTCGTGGAGGATCACGGCGGTCGCGACGGCCATCATGGCCGCCAGCCCGATCCGAGCGAGCATGGAGGACTCGATCCGCAGACGCCCTCGCACGCCCGACGACCATAGCTACAGTCCCCGCCAAGTGCATGTCGCGCTGGTGATCCCCAACTTCAACGGGGCGCGCTGGCTGCCGGGGGTGCTCGACTCGGTGGCGGCCCAGACCGTCGCGCCGGCTGAGGTGCTCGTGGTGGACGACGGGTCGACGGACGGGTCGGCGGAGCTCGTCGCCGAGCGCTACCCCGACGTGCGCGTGCTCGCGCTGGCCGACAACGGCGGGTTCGCCGGCGCCGCCAACGCCGGCGTCGCCGCGGTCTCGGCGGAGGCGGTGGCGCTGGTCAACACGGACGTGGTGCTCGCGCCGGACTGGCTCGAGCGCGCGGTCCGCGCGCTCGAGCAGGCGCCGCGCGCCGCGGCGGTGGCGACGAAGCTGGTCGACCTCGAGGACCCGGCGATCCTCTACAGCGCGGGCGACGTCCTCCGCCGCGACGGCGCGTGCGAGCAGCGCGGCCGCTTCGAACGCGACGGCGGGCGCTTCGACGCGCCCGGCGAGGTGTTCTCGGCCTGCGCCGGCGCGGCCCTCTATCGCCGGTCCGCGGTCCTTGCCGCCGGCGGGTTCGACGAGCGGCTCGGGACCTACCTCGAGGACGTCGAGCTGGGGCTGCGGCTGCAGCTGGCGGGCTGGCGGTGCCGCTGGGAGCCGAGCGCGGTGGCGCGGCACGCCGGCGGCGGTTCGAGCGCGGCGCTGCGCCACGGGCCCGGCGCGTGGGTCGAGCGCAACACGCTGCTGCTGGTCGCGCGGTTCTTCCCGCTCCGCTGGCTGCCGCTGGTCGCCTACCGGCAGCTCGCCTGGGCCTGGCACGCCGCGCGCGCCGGCCGGCTCCGCGAGCACCTCTCGGGGGTCCGGATGGCGTTGCCGCTGATCGGAGCCTTCGCACGCGAGCGGGCCGGCTCGGCGGTTGCGGTCGAGGACGTCATCCCGAGGTTGCCGATCCGCGGGCCGAGCGCGGGGGGGCACCGGTCGCGCCACGCGCGGCGCTGAGGGCCAGCAGGCCGACCGCCGTCACCGCGTGGACGGCGAGCACGGTGCGCGCGAAGCCGGCGAGGTCGCTCGCCCCCAGCAGCAGCAGGGGCTCGACGACCGCCATCAGCGCGAGCACCAGCGCGAAGGCGCGCCGGTGCAGGCCGAGCTGGAACTGGACGCAGAGGTAGCTGACGGCGAGCAGGGAGTAGGCGGTCCCGAGCGTCAGCAGCACGTCGGCGCCCGACTCGTACTCCGCGCCGAAGGCGGTTCGCAGCAGCAGGGCCGGCACCACGGCGAAGATCGTGAGCGCGCACGCCGAGAGCCCGGCGATGACGCCCAGGCCGCGGGCGAGCACGGGGCGCGGATCGCCGCCGGCGGCGGCGCGGCGGGTGGCCTCGGGCAGGACCCAGAAGCCGAGCCCGACCGCGATCCAGACGACGGCCTTGGCGGCGACGGTCGACGCCGCGTAGACGCCGGCGGTCGTCTCCGAGAGCACGTGCTTGGCCATGATCACGTCGACGTTCTGCAGCGCGGCGACGAGCGTGAGGGCCGCGATCGGCAGCGCCGCTCCGCGCACCAGCGCGCGCAGCGGATGCGGGCGCGCACCGGGCGCCGGCGGCCCGAGCCGGCGGCGCAGCAGCCACGCGAGCGCCACCGCGGTCAGCGCCAGCGAGGCGAGCGTGCCGAGGTAGGCGCCGGTGACGCCGAGGCCGGCGCTGACGAACGCGACCGCCACCGCCAAGCGGCCGCCCGCCTCGAGCAGGATGCTGAGCCCGACCTCGCGGTACGCGCGCGCGGACTGCAGCAGCCCTCGCTGCACGCACAGCAGCAGCCACATCACGCCGGTGACGGGCACGGCGGCCGCGCCCCACTCCTGCCTCACGTTGATGAGGTCCGCCAGCGGTGCGCGCCCGATGACGGAGATCGCGGCGATCGCCGCGAGCCCGACCAGGATGTGCCGGCTCCAGCGCGCGAGCGTCCCGGCGAGCTCGCCGCCGCGGCCGAGCCGGCCGACGGTCGCCTCGCGCACGACGACCACCTGCAGCGCCGAGCCGGGGACGAGGAGGATCACGCTCAGGTTGAGCAGCGCGGCCAGCGAGCCATAGTCGTTCGCGCCGAGCAGGCGGGTGAAGACCACGGTGAAGACGACCGCGACGAGGTTCGCGCCCATCGTCGCCGCGGCGAGGAAGACCGCCTTGCCGGTCTCGGGGTCGCTCGGCGAGGCCGCCGGGGCCTCGGGCGCGACCGGCGTCGGTACCGCGTCCTCGAGTTCCGGCGTGCTCATCGGCCGATTCACGCTAGCGGACATACTCGTGCTCTACCCTCGGCGCATGCCGGGTTGGCGCCGAATTCTGGTCGTGGCGGGGATGCTCCTCGCCCTGCTCCCGTCCGCGGCGGCGGCGCAGAGCGCCGGCGACGAGCAGTACTCCGATCCGTTCGGCGGGACGGACCAGTCGCAGGCCCAGGCGACGCCGGCGCCCGCGGCACCGACCGCCCCGGCGCCGGCGGCCCAGCCGGCCCAGCCGGCGACGCCCGCACCGGCCGCGCCGACGCAACCCGCTCCGGCCGGCGCGCAGCTGCCGCGCACCGGCGCGGACGCGTGGCTCCCCGCCCTGCTCGGGCTGGTCCTGCTGTCGGCGGGCGTGGCGCTGCGCGCGCGTGCTCGGCGAGCTCCCTAGCGTCTCGGCGTCGCCCGAGGACACCGAGCGCGCCGGCGCGGCGCTCGCGGCCTCGCTCGCGCCCGGCGACGTCGTGCTCGTCTCGGGGGAGCTGGGGGCGGGCAAGACGACGTTCGTGCGCGGCGCGGCGCGCGCGCTCGGCGTCACCGAGCCGGTGACGAGCCCGACGTTCGTGGTCGGCCATCTCTACGACGGCGCGCCCGGACGGGTGGCGCACCTCGACCTGTACCGGCTGGCCGGGCTCGACGACGAGGATCCGGGGCTGCTGGATCCCTACTTCGGGCCCGACCTCGTCACGTTTGTGGAGTGGCCGGAGCGGCACGGGCTCGATGCGCTGCTGGGCGAGCGGCGCGTGGCGCGACACGTCGCGCTCGCCCACGCGGGTGGCGACCGGCGGCGGCTGTCGTGATCCTGCTCGGGCTCGACACCGCGACGACCGCCACCGTGGCGGGGGTGCTGCGCGCGGACGGGAGCGTGGTCGAGGTCCGCGACGACCCTGAGCCGGGCGTGCGACCGGGGCATGCGAACCGGCTGCTGGCGTCCGCGGAGGAGGCGCTCGAGCGAGCCGGGGTCGGCTGGGAGGAGGTCGAGCGGCTCGCGGTCGGTGTCGGGCCCGGCAGCTTCACGGGCCTGCGGATCGGCATCGCGACGGCGCGCGCGCTCGCGCAGGCGCGCGCGCTGCCGCTCGTCGGCGTCAGCTCGCTCGAAGCGCTTGCGCGCGGTGCCGGCGAGCCGCCGCTCGTGCTCGCTGTGCTCGACGCGCGACGGGGCGAGGCCTTCGCCGCGGCGTGGCGCGGGGGCGCTCCGGTGCTCGCCGCCGCCGCGCTGCCCCCCGAGGCGCTCGCGGAACGGGTGCGTGCACTGCCCGCTCCACCGCTGGCCGTGGGGGACGGGGCGGTACGCTTCAGGGGCCCGCTCGAGGCGGCCGGGGCGCTCGTCCCGCCCGACCAGGACGGCGTTCACCGCCTGCGTGCCGAGCACGTGTGCCGGCTGGGCGCGGCGGGCAAACCCACCGACCGCGACGCACTGCTGCCCGACTACCTGCGCGAGCCCGACGCCGTACCCCGCCCGCGATGACCGCCCCCTCCCGCTCGCTCGAGATCCGCCGCCTCACCTACGCCGACCTCCCGCAGGTCGTCGCGATCGAGCGCCGCGCCTTCCCGACCCCGTGGTCGCTGGCGATGTTCGTGCTCGAGCTGTCCAAGCCCGGCGGCATCTGCCTCGCGGCGTTCGACGGCGAGACGATGCTCGGCTACCTGATCTGCTCTCGCTACGACACGGTCTGGCACCTGATGAACGTCTCCGTCGATCCCGCCCGCCGCCGCGAGAAGATCGCGACCGCGCTGCTGACGGCGCTGATCGAGCGCATCGCCGACCCGGCGGCGCAGCTGACGCTCGAGGTGCGCCAGTCCAACGTCGGCGCGATCGCGCTGTATGAGCGCTTCGGCTTCCGCTCCGCCGGCATCCGGCGCCGCTACTACCAGGACAACGGTGAGGACGCCCGGATCATGTGGCGCACCCCGGCGACGCTGCGGGGGACGCTCGAGGACGTGCCGGGCACGCGCGCCGGCGCGTTTTGATCCTCGCGCTGGAGACGAGCTGCGACGACACCTGCGCGGCGGTGGTCACGCGGGCGGGGGAGATCCGCGCCAACGTGATCTCCTCGCAGGGCGTGCACGACCGCTACGGCGGCGTGGTCCCGGAGATCGCGTCGCGCCACCACCTCGAGCTCGTCAACACGGTCGTCGACGACGCGCTGGCGCGGGCCGGCGCGAGCCTCGACGACGTCGAACTCGTCGCGGTCACGCAGGGCCCCGGGCTCGTCGGCGCGCTGCTGGTCGGCGTCGCGACCGCCAAGGGCCTCGCGGCGGCGCGGCGGCTCCCGCTCGCGCCCGTCGACCACCTGCAGGGGCACGTCGCCGCCACCTACCTCGAGCCCGAGCCGATGGAGCCGCCGTTCCTGTGCCTGCTCGCGTCGGGCGGCCACACGCTGCTGGCGCGCGTGACCGAGCCGGGCGCCTATGAGGTGCTCGGCCGCACGCTCGACGACGCCGCGGGGGAGGCGTTCGACAAGGGCGCGCGGCTGCTCGGGCTGCCCTACCCGGGCGGCCCGGCGCTGTCGAAGCTCGCGGAGGCGGGCGACGCGTCGGCGTTCGACTTCCCGACCGCGGCGCGCGTCACCGGCCTCGACTTCTCCTTCGCGGGCCTGAAGACCGCGCTGCTCTACGCGGTGCGCGACCTGGGGGAGGAGGAGACGCGGCGGCGCGCCGCCGACCTCGCCGCCTCCTATGAGCACGCGATCGTCGAAGGGCTGATCCTGCGCGTCGAGCGCGCGCTGGTCGCAGAGCCGGGAGCGCGGCTGGCGCTCGGCGGCGGCGTCGCGGCCAACGCGCGGCTCCGCGAGCGTGCCGCGGGCCTCGGCGTCGAGCTCAAGGTGCCGCCGTCCGAGCTCTGCACGGACAACGCCGCCATGATCGCGTCGGCCGCGCGCTGGGTCGAGCCGCTGCCGTTCCCGGACTACCTGGGCCTGGACGCCTACGCGACGCGCCGCGCCGCATGAGCCCCGAGCTCCCCGCGGGCACCGGCCTCGCGCTGGTCGTGCTCGTCGCCCTCGTCGCGATCAGCGTGATCGGGTCGCGCTCGGGAGACTCGGGCGGCAAGCCGGTCGCGCCGTCGCTCGTCGCCCTGTCGCCGCTCGACGGGCGCTCGCCGCGCGAGCCGGCGGGCGCCGAGCAGCGGGTGCTGGTCGAGTTGCCGCGGCCCGCGCTCGCCGACCGCAGCGACCTCGACGCGCTGACCCCGGAGCAGCAGAGCGACTACGTGCGCTCGCTCGTGCGCGAGGGCGCCGCGCTGCGCTCGGCGCTGGGGGCCCGCGGGGTGGACCTGCGCGACCCGGTCACGTTCGGGCGCACGTGGGATGGCTTCGCGGCGACCGTCGACACCTCCGACCTCGCCGCGCTCTCGAGCCTCGGCGTGCGCGCGCAGCCGGTGCGCCGCTTCTACCCCGCGACGAGCGAGCCGATTCCACTGCCTCGCCCGGGGGGCTCGTCACCGGCTTCGCCTCGCGGGGGCGCTCCGCGGCCGCGCGCCGCGCCGCCGGCCGACCAGGCCCCGGTGGCGGTGCTCGACACCGGCGTCGACGTCCGCACGCCCGTGCTGCGCGGCCGCGCCGCGACCGGGTTCGACGCGCTCGAGCGCGACGCCAACCCGACGCCGGGCAGCGACCCGCGGACGCCGCGGCGCAGCGAGACGACCGGCACCGCGCTGGCCGGGATCGTCGCGGCGGCGGGGGAGCGGGTGCTGGCCGTGCGCGTGGCGGGCTTCGGCTCCGCGGGCCCGGACATCCACGGGACCACCGACTCGCTGCTGCTGGGGCTCGAGCGCGCCGTCGACCCGGACGGCAACGGCGCCACAGACGACGCCGTGCGCGTGGCGCTCGTCGGAGTCAACGCGCCCTATGCGGGCTTCGGCGACTCGCCCGAGGCGCAGGCTGCGCGCGGCGCGGCAAAGCTCGGGACGCTCGTGGTCGCCCCCGCGGGCAACGAGGGCCCGGCGCAGCCGCCCAACGGCGTGGTCGGGTCGCCGGCGGCGGCGCGGTCGGCGCTGGCCGTGGGGGCGACGGAGGACGGCGCGGGGCGCGCGCGGGTTCAGGTGACGATCGGCAAGCGCGCGCTGCGCGGAGCCGCGGTGCTGGGCGGCACGCCGCCGGCAGGCTCCGCGCCGCTCGCCGGCCCGGTCGACGTGACGGACCCGGCGGCGCTGCTCGCACGGGGGCCGCGCCTGAGCGGCCGCGTCGCGCTCGTCCGCGCGGGGGCCAACCCGTCCGCGCAGGTCGCCGGCGCGGCGGCCGCGGGCGCGCGCACCGTGCTGCTCGCCGAGCCGCGCCCCCGGCGGCCGCTGCCGCTCATGCCGGCGGGCCGCGTGGCCGCGCCCGTGGTCGGGCTCACCGGCGCCGCGGCGACCGCGGCGCTCGCGGCGAAGGCAGGCGCCGCCGTGAAGTTCGGCCGCGTCAGCCTGGAGCGGGTCCGGAGCGGGGCAGCCGCCTCCGCGCCCGCGCCCTTCTCCTCCCGCGGCCCCGCCTTCGACGGCACGCCGAAGCCGGATCTGCTCGCCCCCGGAGCGGCCGTCGCTGCGCTCCCCGGCGGCGGCGCGGCGCTCCTGGCCGGCACGGCGGTCGCCGCGGCGCGGGTCGCGGTGGACGCCGCTCGGCTCGCGCGGGCACGGCCCGCGGAGACGGTGGCGGGGCTGCGCGAGGCGCTGGTCCCGGCCCCGTCGGCGGAGGCGAGCGGCGCGGCGCCCGCCCCGCCGGTGCCGCTCGGGCCGATCAGGCTCACGCATCGCGCCGGGAAGGTCGTCGGTGTCCGCTTCACGCTCGGCGCCTTCGACCGCGGGGACCCGCTCGCGGGCGGGTCCCGCATTCAGCCCGCGTCGCGGCTCGAGCTCGCGCTGCTCGACTCGCACGGCGCCCTGCGCCGCCGCCTCACCCCGCCGGGGGGCGCGCGCGACCTGCTGCCGGCCGAGTACGCCTACACGCTGCCGTCGAAGGCGCTCGCGCGGCTCGGCGCCGGGACCTACCGCTTCCGCGCGACGGCCCGCGCGCCACGTTCGGAGCACGCGACGACGGGCCGCTCGCCGAGCTTCAAGCGCCCGTGAGGACCGTCACGCTCTACACCCGGCCGGGCTGCCACCTCTGCGACGACGCCCGCGCGGCGATCGAGCGCGTCCGCGCGCGAAGCCCGTTCCGGCTCGTCGAGATCGACATCGAATCCGAGGATGCCCTGCACAGGGCCTACCTCGAGCGGATCCCGGTCGTGGAGCTCGACGGGGATGAGCTGTTCGAGTACTTCGTCGACGAGGCGACGCTGGCGGCGCGGGTGCGGTTGGACTGATTAGAGTGAGCCGGGCATGAGCTTCGGCGACGTCGCGACCAAGTCGGGCGGGACGCAGGGCGACGAAGCGGCCGGCCCGCTGGCCGACCGGCTCTCGCTGGGTGTCGCCGCCCGCCTGTCCCGTTACCTCCAGGTCCTCACCCAGGCCCGCAAGATGGGCAAGGAGACGATCTCCTCCCAGGAGCTCTCCGAGTACACGCACGTCAACTCGACGCAGATCCGCCGCGACCTCTCCGGCTTCGGCAAGTTCGGCAAGCGCGGGGTCGGCTACAACGTCGACTCCCTGGTCTCGCAGATCCGCAAGATCCTGCGCACCAGCGGCCAGCACAACATCGCGCTGTTCGGCGCCGGGCATCTCGGCATCGCGATCGCCTCCTCGGACATCTTCGCCGACCACGGCTTCCGCGTCGTCGCGATCTTCGACCCCGACCCCGAGAAGATCGGCGAGAAGGTCGGCAACGCGAACGTGCGCCACCCGGACGACCTGCGCCAGGTCGTCGAGGAGGAGGACATCGTCGTCGGCGTGCTCGCCGTCCCCACCGCCGCCGCCCAGCCGCTCGCCGCCCAGCTGGTCGACGCGGGCGTGAAGATCATCTTCAACTACTCCGAGGCGCTGCTGCAGGTGCCCCCCGAGGTCACCGTCCACACGTCGAGCCCCGCGGTCGACCTCCTCTACGCGCTGTACTTCTATCTGACCTAAGGCTCCATGATCGACGTCGCCGCCGCGCGCGACCTCTTCGAGGACTCCACCGATGGCACGGTGGGCATCGAGGAGGAGTTCGCCCTCCTCGACCCGCAGGACCATCGTCTGGTGCCGGCGTTCGAGCGCCTGCGCGACGCCGGCGCGGCCGACGGCATCCTCGCCGACGCGATCGCGGGCGAGCTGATCTCCTCGGAGATCGAGATCCGCTCGGGTCGCGGCGACGACTACGAGGACGCGCGGCGGCGCCAGCACGAGGCGCGG
>JAXDGC010000401.1:0-6024 GCA_034665245.1 Solirubrobacteraceae bacterium
CGATCTGCGCGTGCATCTCGTGCGCGACGGCGCGGTAGCTCGGGTGGCCCTCGCGGCCCGAGCGCAGCTCGATCGTGTGCATCGCCTCGCGCGCGTTCATGTCGAGGATGTAGCGGATGCGGAAGCCGAGGCAGAGCGCGTACGGCGCGGCGTCGCGCAGGCCGGCGGCGGCGAGCCGCTCGTACTCCTCCTCGGAGCGCTCGAGCGCGCGCGCGTAGAGGTCGCCGGCGCCGGCCTCGACGACCTCGTCGGGCACGCCGGCGCCGAGGTCGGGCGTCAGGCCCTGCCACTGGGCCGTGAGCATGCGGTGGCGCTGGAGGTCGCGGAACGCGCCGTAGTCGGAGACGATCTCGAAGCGGTAGCGCAGCGCCTCGAAGCCACGGCCCGGGCGATGGCGACGGTTCGCGCGCTCGCCGGCGAGGTCGGAGAGCAGCTCGGCGCGGTCGGCCTTCGACAGCCGCGCGACCTCCTCGCGCGTGCGCTCCTCGCTGACCCCGGCGGCCTCGAACAGCAGCGCGGCGAGCAGCATGTCCTCGTCGCCGTCGACGTGCAGCAGGCGCACCGACGGCCGGTCCTCGCCGGGATCGGCGCGGTCGAGCCCGAGCCGCGCGGCCCAGCGCTCGCCGGCCTCGCGCCTGCGCTCGAGGTAGCGCACCCACTCGCCGCCGCGCTCGGGCCGCTCGACGCGCGCGACGAAGCTCGGCATCACGGCCTTGATCGCGTCGAGGATCAGCCCGCCGTAGTGGCGCGCCTCGGGCAGCGGGTGGCCGAGCAGGTGGAGGATCAGCTGCTCGTAGGCCTGCCCCGTCGCGTAGATCCCCATGTGCGAGAGCGAGGCCGCCGGCAGCAGGCCGCGCAGCAGGTCGTAGGCCTTGGCGTTGACCGCGCGGCGGCGAGCGGCGTCGGACTCCCCGTCGGCGCGCGGGAACGTCTCGTCGACCCAGGCGCGCACGATCGGCAGCGCCTCCGCATAGGCGCCGAACAAGGAGTCCATCGCCGCCTCGTACGGCGCGCCCAGCTGCGGGTCGCGGTAATAGCGGTAGCCGCCGCCGGGCATCGGCGCGTCGTAGGCGATGTAGCGCGTGGACTGCTCGAGGTACGCGCCCAGGCGCGGGCGCTGGAGGATCTTGGTGAGGATGTTCGAGGTCCACTCGCACGCGACGTGCGCGCCGCCGAGCTGGGCGACCGAGTCGTCGCCGTAGCCGACGAAGATGCGCTCGTAGAGCTCCGCCGCCCGCTTGCCCTCGTCGCCGTCGTAGGGCGGGCGGGCGTCATCGGCGGGGAGGGAGTCGGCGAACTCGTCGAGGTACAGCCGCCGCAGCGTGCCGGGGTAGCGCGAGTAGCGCGCGAACAGCGCACCCTTGACCGTCTCGGGCAGGTTCGTGAGCGCGAAGACCGGGCCGTCGAGGTCGGTGAAATGGGGCGCGAGGCGGGCGCGCTCGGCGTCGCTGAGGTCGTCGGAGGGGTAGCGCATCGGGCGGCTGACAGTAGCGCCGGGGGCTGACGTGAACGCGGATTGGGGCGCGTCGTCTCGGGTAGTTGGCAGCAGATGTGGGATCACGTGACCCTCCGCGCGAGCGACCTCCGCGCGTCCGTGCGCTTCTACGACACGGTGCTGGCGACGCTCGGGGTCGAGCGGACGCACACGGCCGACTGGCTCGTCGAATGGGACCACTTCTCGCTCTCGCCGGCGCGAGCGGAGAAGCCGGTCACCCGCGGACTGCACATCGGCTTCACCGCGCCGACGCGCGAACGCGTCGACGCGTTCTGGCACGCCGGCGTCGACGCCGGCTACCGCGACGACGGCGAGCCGGGCCTCCGGCCCGAGTACGGGCCGGACTACTACGGCGGCTTCCTGCTCGACCCCGACGGCAACAGCGCCGAGGCGGTCCACCACGACCTCGCCGGCGAGCGGGGCGTGATCGATCACCTCTGGATCCGCGTCGCCGACATCCCGGCGTCACGCGCGTTCTACCTGACGATCGCCGCGGACGCGGGCCTGAGCCTGCGGACCGACGAGCCCGAACGCGTGCAGCTCGTCGGCGAGGGCGGCTCGTTCTCACTCGTCGCCGGGACGCCGACGGAGGGGCTCCATATGGCCTTCCCGGCGGCGGACCGCGCCGGCGTCGACGAGTTCCACCGCACCGCCACCGACGCGGGCTACCGCGACAACGGCCCCCCCGGCGAGCGGCCGGAGTACCACTCGGGCTACTACGGCGCGTTCGTGCTCGACCCCGACGGCAACAACGTCGAGGTCGTCCACCACGACCGCAGCTGAGGGCGCTACTGCCTGAAGTCCTTGAGGCCGCCGGTGCCACCCGCGCGCGCGAACCAGGCGGTGCCGGCCTCGAACAGCAGCCCGAAGGACGCGATGACCAGGACGTAGGTCACCCACGGCGGGACGTAATAGGCGACGACCAGGCAGGCCGTGGCCAGGAACAGGGGTCCGAGGTACCGCAGGCGCTTGAGCTTCGCGCGCATGATCTGCGGAGCGTACTCCCCCGCAGACTCCGGTCGGGCCGGGTGTGCACCCCCGGCCCTCCGCGGATCTGCGCTAGGCGCCGCGCGGGTGGGCGCGATCGCCGAGGTGCATGCCCTCCAGCATCCGCGGCAGCAGCGCCACGGCGGCGAGGCCCACGATCACGTAGACCACGTCGGCGGCCGTCCCGGTCCCCACGATCTCCTCGACGACGTTGAAGTCGAAGAGAGCGACCAGGGCCCAGTTGAGGGCGCCGAACAGGACGAGCGCGAGCCATACAGGCTCGAACCGCTTCATGAATTCCACCGCATCCTCCTTGTGAGAGCGACGGATTGTGTGATACCGCACAAACTACGCTTGAGCCGGGGATTGGTTACGCGCTGACACAGTCCTCTCGTTCGCGCAGGCCGCCGCCCGCTCGCAGGGACCAGGCGCGCAGCAGGTCGCGGACCTCCCGCGTGCGGCGGTAAGCGCCGCCGACGCCGAGGCCGAGGGCGGCCTCCGCGCCGAGGTCGCGCTCGTCGACGCCGACGCGCAGCAGGCGCACGACGACGTCACCGTCCGCGTCCAGCCGCGCCGCCAGCGCGCGCAGCCGGTCGTCCCAGTCGCGCGGGGCGACCCGCAGGCGCGACACGTCGATGACGCCGGCGAGCGCGCGGAGGTTGCGCGCATCGCTCAGGTCGAGCGCGACCTCCGCCTCGATGCGGCGGCCGAACCCGCCCGGTTGCGTGGGCGCGCCGCGCAGCCGCGCGGCCACGTCGCGGACCGTGGCGACGGCCTGCGGCAGCTCGAGGTCGCCCTGCCAGCGCGCTGCCACGCGCAGCCGCAGCTCGACGGGCCGGCCGTGGTCGAGCGTGACCTCGAGCCATCCCGTGCCCGCCGCGCGCGCCTCGACGGCGCCGAGCAGCGCACCGAGCCGGCCCAGGCTCTCGCCGTCGACGCGGTCGTACCAGGTCACGCGCCCGTCGCGGCCGAGCCGGCGGCCGAAGACCGCGCCGGCCTCGCCCTCCTCCTCGCCGCCGAGGATCGCGCCCTTGAGCCCGGGGGCGCGCAGCGCCGCCGCGAACTCGCCGTATGCCCCGCCCTCGCGGTAGGTCGCGTCGGCCCGCGGCATCCGCGGTGCCCGGTGGCCGTGACAGAACGGGCACGCGCCGCGCAGCAGCCCGCCCGCTTCGCCGCCCAGCGACTCCCGTGGCGCCCAGCGGCGCACGAAGCGCGCCGCCGCGGCGAACGTCGGGAACTCCCAGGTGCTCCCGGAGGCGAACTGCAGGCCGCCGCCGCTGTCGGCGCCGATCCGCGGGCCGGCCGGGAGCCGGACGCCGACGCCGACGATCGCGCCGGCGTTCTCGCCGTCGGTGAAGGAGACGGCGGCCGAACCGTCGGAGCGGCGCTCGACGAGCAGCGCGTCGGTGCGCCCGAGCCGCACGACGAGCAGCCGGCCGCCCAGCCGCTGGCGGTCCGTGCGCGCGTGGACCAGGCAGGGCGCGAGGCCCGCCGCGCGCGCCTCGCGCGGAGTGCAGACGCCGCCGGCCACGAGGCAGATGCCGTGCCGCACCGCGCCCGCCAGCCTGACCGCGAGCGCGGGCGGCGACCCCACCGCCGCGGCCCCCGCGAACACGGCGACCACCACTGCGAGGAGGGCGACGTACTCGGCGGAGGCCTGACCGGCGACGGGGCGTGGGGGAGGCACAGCTCACCCCCTAGGTCCCGAGCCGAGCGGTCTCGCCCCCGGTCGGAACATATTGCCCAGTGGTAATATGAGCGCCATGACCGCCTACTCGGCACTCGCGGAGCCATCTCGGCGCGAGATCCTCGACCTGCTGCGCGGAGGCGAGCGATCGGTGAACGAGCTCGTGGCGCGCGTGCACCTCAGCCAGCCCGGCGTCTCCAAGCACCTCAAGGTGCTGCGCGAAGCCGGCCTCGTCGAGGTCCGGCCGGACGGCAAGCGGCGGTGGTACGGCCTGCGCGCCGAGCCGCTGGCCGAGGTCGCCGGCTGGCTCGAGCCCTATCGCCGGCACTGGTCGGACCGCTTCGACGCCCTCGAACAGCACCTGGAGGACAACCCACGATGACCGTGACACAACAGACCGTCGACGGCCGCCCCGCGCTGCGAGTCGAGCGTCGCCTCGACCACTCGGTCGAGCGCGTGTGGCGAGCGGTCACCGCGCCTGCCGAGCTCGCCCGCTGGTTCGTCGCCGAGGCGCCGTGGACGCCCGAGGCCGGCGAGGAGTTCGAGGCCGGCGGCGAACGCGGGCGCATCACCGCGCTCGAGCCGCCGCGCCTGATCGCGTGGACGTGGGGAGTCGAGCAGTACCGCTTCGAGCTCACGGCCGACGGCGACGGCTGCGTGCTCGTCTTCACGCACGTCTTCAATCCCGAGCTCGGCCCGGGCTGGCAGCACGCCGCCGGCTGGGAGGCCTACTTCAACCGGCTCGACACCCACGTGGCGGGCGGCTTCCTCTCCGCGGAGGACGCGCACGCGGGCATGGATGCGCGCCTCGCGCGCTACCGCGCGGCGTTCTAGAGCAGCTGCGCCAGAGCCGCGCCGGCGTCGCGCGCGACGTCGAACAGCGGGCCGGGGTAGAGCCCCATCGCGATCGTCGCCGCGGCGCAAACGACCGCGACGACGGTGACCTCGAGCTGGCGGCCGCCGCGGTCGCTCGCCGCCACCGCTCCGGGCTCCTCGGCGTCGGCCTCGGCCGACCCACCCGCGATCGCCGGGCGCCCGCCGGGCGTCGCGAGCGCGGGCGTGCGCGCGACGCCGGGCTCCGCAAGCCACACCGCGGCCACGACGCGCAGGTAGTAGGCGAGCGAGATCGCCGAGCCGAGCACGATCGCCACGCCGAGGAACGCGTAGTCGTTGTCGACGGCCGCGTCGATCAGGTAGATCTTCCCGAAGAAGCCCGCGGTGACCGGGAAGCCCGCGAGCGAGAGCATCGCGATCGTCATCGGCCACGCCAGCCACGGGCGGTCGGCGCCGAGGCCGTGCAGCGAGCGCAGGTCGTCGCCGTAGGGAGTCTCGCGCTCGCGCGCGACCACGACCGCGAAGGCGGCGAGATTCATCACCGTGTAGGCGAACAGGTAGAAGACGACCGCCGAGACGCCGAGCCGCGTCGACACCACGACGCCGGCGAGCATGTAGCCCGCCTGCGCGACCGAGGAGTAGGCGAGCATGCGCTTGAGCGACGACTGCCCGATCGCGCCGACGTTGCCGATCACGATCGTCGTGACCGCGAGCACGGCGAGCGCCGGCGCCCAGTCGCGCGCCGCGCCGATCAGCGCGGTGTCGAACAGCCGCAGCAGGATCCCGAACGCCGCCGCCTTCGTCGCGACGGCCATGAACGCGGTGATCGGCGTGGGCGCGCCCTCGTAGACGTCCGGCGTCCACTGGTGGAACGGCGCGACGGACGCCTTGAACGCGAGGCCGGTCACGATCAGCGCGAGCGAGGTCAGGAACAGCGGGTCGTCGCGCACGTCGCCGACCGCCGCCGCGATCGTGGCGAAGTCCGTCGAGCCGGTCGCGCCGTAGAGCAGCGCGAGCCCGT
>JAXDGC010000402.1:0-2585 GCA_034665245.1 Solirubrobacteraceae bacterium
CCGACCAGATGGCGTTCTTCGCCTCCTACCTGCGCCACCTGCTGATGCTGCTCGACATCCGCGCCGAGATCGCGGCCTCGCCGTCGCAGGAGGCGCTCTCCCGCCTCGGCCGCATCGACGCGAGCACACTCGTGATCGGCCTCTCGGCCGGCCGCCCGCATCCGCTCGTCGTGCGCGCGATGAAGATCGCCCGCCACCGCAAGGCCGCGACGCTGGCGATCGTCGACGCGACGCTGTCGGAGGTCTCCAAGCTGTCCGAGCGCACGCTCTACTACTCCTCGAACTCCCCGGCCTTCGTGCGCTCGCACGCCGGCCTGCTGTCGGTCCTGCAGGCGCTCGCCTACGGGGTCTACGCGCGCGATGCGGCGCAGTACGACGACCGCATCCGGGCCTTCCGCCTGAAATAGGTTTGTACACATCGGCACGTGCCATGCGCCTTAGCGTTGGCCCATGCCCAGGACGCCGCTCGCCTCGAGCCTGCAGGACATCGCTCGAGAGGCCCACATCTCCCGCCGCCGGTTTCTCGGCACAGCCGGTGCGGCCACCGTCGCCGCCGCCACCTGGACCCCGCTCGCCCGCGCGGCGAGCACCGAGAAGGTGGTCGTGGTCGGGGCGGGCCTCGCCGGGCTGACCTGTGCCTACCGCCTCAAGCAGGGCGGGGTGAACGCACAGGTCTACGAGGCCTCCAGCCGCCTCGGCGGGCGCTGCTGGTCGATCGCCGACGGCACGTTCCCCGGCCTCGTCGCCGAACACGGGGGCGAGCTGATCGACACCAACCACATCGAGATCCGTCAGCTCTGCCAGGAGCTGGGTCTTGCGCTCGACAACCTCTACCAGGGCGAGACCAAGGGCACGGAGCCGGTCTACTACATCGACGGCGCGCCGTACACCTATGCTCAGGCCGCCGCGGACTTCAACGGCGTGTACCAGAAGCTGCACAAGGACGTCTCGGCCGCCTCCTACCCGACGACCTACCTCAGCTCGACGCCGCGCGGCCGTGAGCTCGACAACATGAGCGTCATCGACTGGATCAACGAGAGCGTGCCGGGCGGGCTCAAGTCGAGGTTCGGCCAGTTGCTCGACGTCGCCTACAACATCGAGTACGGCGCGGAGTCCTCCGAGCAGTCGTCGTTGAACCTGCTCTATCTCCTCGGCTACAGCGGGCAGGGCCAACTGCGGATCTTCGGTCCCTCCAACGAGAAATACCACGTGCGCGGCGGCAACGACCGGATCGTGGCCGCGCTCGCCGGCAACCTCGCGGGCCAGATCACACCGGACCAGGAGCTCGTGGCGATCCGCCAGACCCCGGCCGGGGGCTACACGCTGACCTTCAAGAACGGCCTCTCGAGCTCCACCGTGAACGCGGACCGCGTCGTGCTCGCGCTGCCGTTCTCGATCATGCGCGCGTCGGTGAACTACTCGAAGGCCGGCTTCAACGCGATCAAGCAGCGCGCGATCCAAGAGCTGGGGATGGGGACCAACTCCAAGCTCAACGTCGGCTTCTCCTCGCGCCAGTGGCGGACGCTGGGCTGCAACGGCGACACCTACGCCGACACGGGCTACCAGGCGACATGGGAGGTCTCGCGCAGCCAGCCCGGCACGGCCGGGATCCTCGTCGACTACACGGGCGGCAGGATCGGCGCGTCCTTCGGCTCGGGCACCCCGGACGCGCGCGCCCGGACGTTCCTCGGCCAGATCGAGCCGCTGCTGCCCGGGATCACGAAGGCCTACAACGGGCGCGCGACGATCGACTACTGGCCGGGCTACCAATGGACTCGCGGCTCCTACTCCTACTGGCGAGTCGGTCAGTACACGGCGTTCTCGGGCGCAGAGTCCGAGATCTCGGGCCGCTGCCACTTCGCGGGCGAGCACACCAGCCAGGACTTCCAGGGCTACCTCAACGGCGCGGTCTCCACCGGCGCCCGGGTCGCGGCCGAAGTGCTCAAGCCGCCGAAGTAGAATCAGCACGAGCATGCGCGACGAGTCCACATTCCGCGTCAAGGCCGGGCTGGCCGAGATGCTCAAGGGCGGCGTGATCATGGACGTGATCGACGCCGAGCAGGCCAAGATCGCCGAGGACGCGGGCGCGGCCGCGGTGATGGCGCTCGAGCGCGTCCCCGCCGACATCCGCCGTGACGGCGGCGTCGCGCGCATGTCCGACCCGATCCTCATCAAGGGGATCCAGGAGGCCGTGACGATCCCCGTCATGGCAAAGGCGCGGATCGGCCACTTCGTCGAGGCGCAGGTGCTCGAGGCGCTCGAGGTCGACTACGTCGACGAGTCCGAGGTCCTCACGCCGGCCGACGAGGCCAACCACATCGACAAGTGGGCCTTCAAGGTCCCGTTCGTGTGCGGCGCGACGAACCTCGGTGAGGCGCTGCGTCGCATCGGCGAAGGCGCGGCGATGATCCGCTCCAAGGGCGAGGCCGGGACGGGCGACATCGTCGAGGCCGTGCGACACATGCGCAAGATCACCAGCGAGATCAAGCGCCTCGCGACGCTCGACGACGCCGAGCTCGCCACCGCGGCCAAGGATCTGCAGGCGCCCGTCGACCTCGTTCGCCAGGTCGCGCGCGCCGGCGGGC
>JAXDGC010000403.1:0-10814 GCA_034665245.1 Solirubrobacteraceae bacterium
TGCGACGGCTTGATGTGCAGCTTGCGCCCGTGCTTCTCGAGGATGTCGATGCGGCCGTAGTAGCCGACCGCGTAGGCGATCCACGAGCCGACGACGTTGGCGGCCACCCCGATGGCGACGACGGCGAGCAGCGGGTACTCGCCGTTGGACACGTTGAAGCCGGCGAACAGCATCGTCGCCTCCGACGGGATCGGGATGCAGGCGCTCTCGGCGACCATGAGCGCGAAGATCCCGGGCAGGCCGAGCTTGTCGATCACGTCGACGGCGAACTGCACGATCGGGTCCGTCAGGGAGGCGGCGGGGAAGAGCACGCGGCGCTGAGGCTAGCGAGCGCTCAGCCTTGGCCGCGCGGATCGATGCGCGGGAGCGTCAGCGAGGAGATCCGCTGCTTGGCGCGCGGTGTGGGGCGGTCGACGGCCGTCTTGGGCCGGAGCATCTTCAGGATCATGATCGCCTGGTCGACGTTCGCGGCCAGGGCGGGGCGCTGGGAGACCTCGTACCGGTTGAGCCGCGGCCCGACGTCCGGCGGCGCGCCGGCGAGGATCAGCTCACCACGCCGCGACCGCAACTCGGTCACCGCGCTCGACAGCGCGCCGAGCGCCGCGTCGCCGACCGGATCGGCGTCGCCGAGGTCGACGATCAGCCAGCGCACGCCGCCGGCCAGCGCCGCGCCGATGCGGCGCTCGAGCTCGGGCGCGTTGGAGTCGGCGACGGAGCCCTTGAGGTCCATCTGGTGCACCACGTCGTCCAGACGCTGCTCGCGGACCGCGAGGTCGCCCGGACGGACCACGGCACGCAGGGATTGGGACGTGAACATCAGCTGCAAACAGTATCGGCCATTAGGCTGTCCGCCTTCAATGTCCGTACCCCTGTTCGACACAGCTGCACCGCTCGCGCCGTTGCGCGACGAGCTCGTCGCCAAGCTCGCCGAGGTCTTCGACGGCGGACGCTACATCCTCGGCCCTGAGGTCACCGCGTTCGAGGAGGAGTTCGCGGCCTACCTCGGCGCGCGCCACGCGATCGGCGTGGCCAACGGCACCGACGCGCTCACGCTGGCCCTCGAGGCCCTCGGCGTCGGCCCCGGCGACGAGGTGATCGTGCCCTCGTTCACGTTCTACGCCTCCGCCGAGGCGATCCCGCCGACCGGCGCCCGGCCCGTGTTCTGCGACGTCGACCCCGACACGTTCTGCGTGACGAAGGAGTCCGTGCGGGCCGCCATGACGCCGCGCACAAAGGCGGTGATCGTCGTGCACCTGTTCGGCAACGTCGCGCCCGTGGCGGAGATCGAGGCGCTCGGAGTGCCGGTGGTCGAGGACACCGCGCAGGCGGCGGGGGCGGTCGCGGCCGACGGCCGCCGCCCGGGCGCGATCGGCACGATCTCGACGTTCTCGTTCTTCCCCTCGAAGAACCTCGGCGCGTTCGGCGACGGCGGCGCCGTGGTGACGAGCGACGCCGCGCTCGACGAGCAGGTGCGGATGCTGCGCTTCCACGGCTCGCGCGACAAGGAGACGTTCGAGCTCGTCGGCCACAACTCGCGCCTGGACGAGCTGCAGGCCGCGCTGCTGCGGATCACGCTGCCGCACCTCGACCGTTGGTGCGACGGCCGCCGCGCCGCCGCGTCCGCTTACGCGGACGCGGGGCTCGCCGAGGTCTGCGAGCTGCCCGAGCCGGCGGAGGGCTGCAAGCCGGCCTGGCACCTCTACGTCGTGCGCCATCCGCAGCCCGACGAGCTGGCGGCGGCGCTGAGTGCGGCGGACATCGGCCAGAAGGCGTACTACCGCGTGCCCGCGCACCGGCAGCCCGCGATGCGCCCGTACGCCGACGGTGTCGACCTTCCGGTGACCGATGAGCTCGCACGCACACATCTCGCGATCCCCATGAGCCCGGTGCTCAGCCGCGAGCAGGTCGCAGAGGTGGTGCACGCCGCGCACGCCGTGGGCGCGAATAGAATGCGGTGATGCGCCGCCGGCTCAGCACCGCGGCCTTTCCCGTCCATCGCCACTCCGCTCCGCAGGTCGCGCTGGATGCCGGGCTGGTCGCGCTGGCCTACTTCCTGGCCTACCGCCTCCGCTTCGACGGGGCAGGCGGCGTGCCCGACCTCTACCACGACCTGTTCGTCCGCACGCTCGGCTTCGCGGTCATCGGCAGCGTCGCGATCCTTGCGCTGTTCGGCGTCTACCGGCACTGGATGCGCTACTCCTCGCAGAGCGAGTACCTGAAGATCGCGCAGGCCTCGCTGGCGTGCGTGCTCGCGCTCGTCGCCTACGTCGTAGTGGTGCAGCCGAAGCTGTTGTTCGCGCCGCCGCGCGGCTTCGTGTCGGTCAACGTGCCGACGGGCGTGCTCGTCCTCTACGGCCTGCTGATGCTCGTCTTCCTCGGCGGCGCGCGCTTCATCGTCCACGCCGCCTACGAGCGCCCGCTGCGCGGGTCGCGCCTGCGCAAGGACGCCCGCTCGGTCCTGATCGTCGGCGCGGGCGACGGCGGGCGCCTGCTGCTGCGCGAGCTCATGCGCAACCCCGAGCTCGGCTACCGGCCCGTGGGATTCATCGACGACGATCCCCGCAAGCAGGGCGCCCGCATCGAACGCGGCCTCGAGGTGCTCGGCACGACGGCGGAGCTGGGGCGGGTGCTCGACGACGTCGAGCCGCAGGAGGTCCTGATCGCGATCCCTTCGGCGCCTGGCACCCTGCGCGGCAGGGTGGTCGCCGCCTGTCGCGACCGCGGCGTGCCGGTGCGGACGATGCCGACCGTCTTCGAGCTGCTGCAGACCGGCGGCCGGCTCATGCGCCAGGTGCGCGAGATCAAGGTCGAGGACGTCCTGGGCCGCGACCCGGTGCGGATGGAGATCGAGCGGGTCGGCGAGTACCTCACCGGCCGGTGCGTGCTCGTGACGGGCGCCGGCGGCTCGATCGGCTCGGAGCTCTGCCGCCAGATCGCGCGCGTGGGCCCGAGCCGCCTGATCCTGCTCGATCACGCCGAGGACAACCTGTTCGAGATCCAGCGCGAGCTGGTCGAGGACCGGCACGCCCTCAACACGGTCGCCGTGCTGGCCGACTGCAAGGGCGAGGAGCGGATGCGCGAGGTCTTCGCCGAGCACCGCCCCGCGGTGGTGTTCCACGCCGCCGCTTACAAGCACGTCGGCCTGATGGAGAGCAACCCGGTCGAAGCGGTGCGCAACAACGCGCTCGCCACGCGGGTGATGGCGCGTGTGGCCGGCGACGCCGGCGTGCGCATCTTCATCCTCGTCTCGACGGACAAGGCGGTCGAGCCGGCCACCGTCATGGGCGCGTCGAAGGCGCTCGCCGAATGGGCGGTGGAGGCGGCCGACGCGCGCTTCCCCGAGACGCGCTTCGCCAGCGTGCGCTTCGGCAACGTGCTCGGGTCCTCCGGCTCGGTGGTGCCGATCTTCCGGCGCCAGATCGCGGCGGGCGGGCCGGTCACCGTCACCGACCCGGGGATGCGGCGCTTCTTCATGACGATCCCGGAGGCGGTGCAGCTCGTCATCCGCTCCGGCTCGCTGGCCTCCGGCGGTGAGGTGTTCGTGCTCGAGATGGGCGAGGCCGTCTCGATCCTCGAGCTGGCGAAGGACATGATCCGCCTCTCCGGCCTGCAGCCGGGCCGCGACATTGCGATCGAGATCGTCGGCCGGCGCGCCGGGGAGAAGCTCCACGAGGAGCTCTTCAACCCCTACGAGCGGCCGCAGCCCACGCCCGCCCAGCGGATCCTCCGCGCCGACCGGCCCCGCATCGACCCGGCCTGGGTCGAGGACACGTTCGACCGCATCGGCCTGCTCACGCTCGAGGGCGATCCGGCCGGGCTGGCAGCGATCGTCGCCCAGCTCGCGAGCCTCCGGCTCGAGCCCGAGGAGCCCATCGTCCTGACCTCGTCCCCCGCGGCTGACCAAGCCGACGGGGCCACCGCCTAGACTGCTGCCTCGGCTTCCATGGTCCTCCTCGCGTTCTCGCTCCAGGACCAGGTCCAGAAGTACGGCTCCTATGTCGGCATCGCCGCCTTCTTCGGCCTGGCAATCCTCTCGTTGCTGTACTTCGCGCAAGCGCGCGAGGTAAAGCGCCTGCGCGAGTGGGCCGGCCGGGCGCCCGAGCGCGCCCGCGAGGTCGAGGAGGCCGCGCTCGCCGCCGCGGACGCCGCCCGCCGGCGCCCGCCGCCGGTCGCCGTGCCGCAGGCCGCGCCCCAGCCCGTCGCCGCCGCCACCGCGGCCGGCGGCCGCTCGGGCACCGTCAGCCCTGCCGTACCGGTGGGCGCCGCCGGGACCGCCGTGGCCGAGCAGGAGCGCCCGGAGGGCGAGTCGTCGGAGGACGACGACGGCGAGGCGCCCGCCGTCGAGGGTCCCGTCACCGCCGACGGCAGGCGGCCCGTGGCCGCGAAGGCACCCGAGGTCAAGGCGGACGAGGACGCGGACGAGGCCGAGCGCGACGACGACGACCCGCGCGACGAGGCCGAGGACGCCGACACGGACGGCGACGAGGCAGCGGACGCCGAGCAGCCGGCACCCGCCGCGGGCTCGCCGACCAACGGCGCCCCGCCCGCCGGCGCCGAGCCGCCCGTCTTCCCGCGCCCCAGCACCGCGGCCGGTGTCGCGAGCGCCGCCGGCGCTGGCGCGGCCACGCCGGCGGGCGCCGCGGCCGCGCCCGCTCCCAACCGTCCCGCGCCCGCGATGCCCCTGCGCGCCGGTGCGCCGTCGGCATCGCCGGGCCGTTCCGTCACCCAGCCTCCGCGCCGCACCCCGCCGCCGGCCGCAACATCCTCGCGTCACGGCGGCCGCCGCTGGGCGATCGCCGGCGGCGTCCTCGCGGTGATCGCGGCGCTCGGCGTCTTCGCCGCCACGCAGCTGCTCAACGACAACACCCCGACCAAGCCGAACCAGGCCGCCACGCCGACCGCCTCCGCGACCCGGAGCGCCACGGCGAGCGGTGGCCAGAGCCCGACGAGCCGCGCCGACACGACCGTCGCGGTCTTCAACGGCACGACCGTCAACGGGCTGGCCTCCCAGACCGCCGACAAGCTCGCGGGCAGCGGCTACAAGCGCGGGTCGACCGGCGACTACACGGACCAGCAGCGCGCCACCTCCACGATCTTCTACCGGCGCAACGCGCGCCGCCAGGCGCGCGACATCGGCCGCGAGCTCAACATCTCCGACCTGCGCGCGATGGATGCCGAGACGCAGGCGCTGGCCGGCGGGGGCGCGGCCGTCGCGGTCGTCGTCGGCAGCGACAAGGCGCCCTGAGCTGAGCCCGCCCGCGCGTTGACCCGGCTCGCCCGCGTCGTCTTCGCGCTGCTCGTGGCGGCGACCTTCGCGGCGTTCTTCGTCGCCCAGCGGCTCAAGAGCGCCGATTCGGTGGCGGAGATCACGCGCGTCAAGCGCGTCTTCTCCCCCAACGGGGACGGCCGCCGCGACGTCGAGCGGATCGCCTTCAAGGTCGAGCAGGCCGGGCGGGTGGCGGTCACGATCGTAAACCGCGACGGCGAGCGCGTGCGGCGGCTGACCGACGGCATCGACGCGCGGCCCGGCACGCCGGTGCGGGTGATCTGGGACGGCCGCACCGACGGTGGCCTGCGGGCCCCCGACGGCCTCTACCGGCTGCAGCTCGGGCTGCGCCGCACCGGCCGCACGGTGGTCGTGCCGGGATCCTTCAGGATCGACACGACTCCGCCGCGACCGGTCGTGCTGTCCGTCACCCCGCCGATCGCCGGCCCCGTGCCGGGCGCGTTCGAGATCCGCGCCCGCGGCGTCGGCCGCCGCCGCGCGCCGCGCTTCCGCATCCTGCGCACCGACGTCACCCCCGTCCGCGAGGTCGCCCGCTTCAGCGGCCGCGCCGGCAGCCGCGCGGGCGTCTGGGACGGGCGCATCGGCGGCGTGCCCGCGCCGCCGGGCATCTACATGGTGGTCGTCGAGGTGCGTGACCTCGCGGGCAACGCCGGCACCGCGCCGGCCGTGATCCCGCCCGTGCCGGGCCAGGTGCCCGGGCGGCCCGGGATCACCGTCCGCCGGATCACCGCGGAGCCACCGCTCGAGCCGGTGCAGACGGGCAGCCGCGTCGCGTTCTTCGTCGACTCGCGCCGCCGTCCCTATCGCTGGAGCATCCGGCGCGTGGGCGCCTCGCGGCCGATCCGGAAGGGGCGTGCCGTGCCCGGGCGCACGCTTGCCCTGCGCGCGCCGGGCGGCGTCTCGGGCGCCTACCTGCTCGAGGTGCGGTCGGGGCGCTCGAGCGCCCGCGTGCCGTTCCTCGTCCAGGCCCCGCAGCGGGCGCGGCTGTTGATCGTGGTCCCGGCGATCACGTGGCTCGGCGTCGACAAGGTCGACGACAACGGCGACGGCCTGCCCGACACGCTCGAGACCGGCGGCCCGGTGCGGTGGCCGCGCGTGATCGCCGGCGATCACGGGCTGCCCGCCACCTTCGCCGACCAGACTGCGCCGCTGCTGGTCTTCCTCGACCGCGCGCGCATCCGCTACGACCTCACCTCCGACATCGCGCTCGCGCGCTCCCGCGACCCACGGGCGACCGACCGCGAGGGAGTGGTGCTCGCCGGCCCGTTGCGGTGGGTGCCGCGCGCCCTCGCGCGGCGACTGCGGCGCTACGTCGAGGACGGCGGCCGGCTCGCGAGCTTCGGCACCGACAGCCTCCGCCGCGGGGTCCATCTCGGCGCGGACCGCCTCACGCGCCCGACGCAGCCCACGCCGACGGACCCGTTCGGCGCTCGCCTGGAGCCACTCGCCCGGCTGCGCACCGGCGAGGACGGCCGGACGCCGGTGCCGCTCAGCGCGCTCGCCGAGGACGCCTCGCTCGGCCTGCTCACCGGGACCGACGGCGTGCTGGACGCGTTCGGCCGCCTGGAGGAGTCCCAGGAGCGCCCGGAGACGCGCCGCGCCAAGGTGCTCGTGGCGCTGGGCCAGGACGTGACGGACGCCGAGCGCGCCGCCGCCGAGGCCAAGGGCGAGCTGCCGCGCAAGCCGCTGCCCGCGCTCACGGCGACCCGGCTCGGCAAGGGCATCGTCATCCGCGTCGGGATCACGGAGTGGCTGACGCGCACCCGGCAGGACCGCGAGGTGGCGCAGATCACCCGCAACATCGTCGACGTGCTGCGCCGGGTCACGCCGCGGGTCCGCTCGGCGGGGCGCTGAGGATCCCGAGCTCCGCCATCCGCAGCGGCGCGAGGTCGAACAGCTCTGCGGCGGCGGCGTCCAGCGTGGCGCGCTCGACCGCGGCGGCATGGAGCTGGTCGACGTCCGCACCCGCGCCCGGCTCGAGCTCGGGCCGTCCGTACCAGAGCTCGGCGCCGTGGTGGCGCGCGAGCAGCGCGCCCGCGAGATAGAACTGGAGCGGGTGGAAGATCGCGACCGCCGCGACGCTCCCCGGCAGACGCATCCGCTTGGCCTGGCCGACCGCGAGCCCGGCCGCTACGGTCGACGGCATCCGCCCGGGCGAGAGGCGCGACGGGTCGACCGCTACGACCCCCGGCGCCCGCAGCAGCTCGCGCGCCCGGCGCTCGAGCTCGAAGCGCTCGAGCCG
This sequence comes from Solirubrobacteraceae bacterium, assembly GCA_034665245.1. Taxonomy (GTDB): domain Bacteria; phylum Actinomycetota; class Thermoleophilia; order Solirubrobacterales; family Solirubrobacteraceae; genus DASQFQ01. The sequence goes on from JAXDGC010000403.1 coordinate 7,530, forward strand.
TCGCGGCAGCAACAGGACGAGAAGTGGCTGGTCCACCGCCCCCTGACGCTATAGCGTCCGCGCTCGTGGCCGACGTCGACGAGCTGGTGGAGGAGCTGCGGCTGCCCGAGGGCCACGCCGCCGGCGCGCTCGTCCTCCTGCACGGCCGCGGGACCAGCGAGCAGGACCTGCTGCCGCTGCTCGAGGTCTTCGATCCGCGCGAGCGCCTCGTCGGCGCCTTCCCCCGCGGCCCCCTGCGGCTGCCGCCGATCGGCCACCACTGGTACGCGGTCGAGGACGGGCGCCCCGACCCCGAGACGTTCCGCGCGACCTTCGAGCGCCTGGGACCGTGGCTGGCGCGGCTCGCCGAGCGCACCGGGGTGCCGATCGAGCGCACCGTGCTCGGCGGCTTCTCCCAGGGCGCGGTGATGGCCTGGGCGCTGGGGCTCGGGCCCGGCCGCCCACGGCCGGCGGGGATCCTCGCCATGAGCGGCGCCCTCCCGGCCGTCCCGGGCTTCGACCTCCAACTCGACGGCCTCGCGGGGCTGCCGGTCGCGATCACGCACGGCACGCAGGACCCGATCATCCCCATCGAGCTCGGCCGGGACGCGCGCGACCGCGCCCGCGCCGCCGGTGCGGACGTCGTCTACCGCGAGACCGAGGTGCCCCACATCGTCGACCCGCGGGTCGTGCCCGGCCTCGTCGGCTGGCTGGAAGCGCGCTACTAGCCCGGGTGCCAGTGGTACACGAGGTAGCGGCCGTCGGGCAGCCCCTCGCGCGGCGCCACGCGGCGTTCCCCGATCTCCGAGAAGCCCGCCGCTCGCGCGACACCGATTGAAGGCGTGTTGTCCTCGTGCACGAGGATCTCGAGCGTCGTGAGCCCGAGCTCGCGCCCCGCCCATTCGCGCACGAGCCGCACCGCGCGCGTGGCGACTCCGCGGCCGCGGGCCTCGCGGGCGACCCAGTAGCCGATCTCGCCGGTGCCGGTCTTGCGGTCGATCTGCATCACGGACACGCTCGCGAGCAGCGCGCCGTCGGCGTCGACGGCCAGCCAGCCGATCGTGATGCCGGCGTCCAGCTCGAGCTCCGATCCGGCGACCCAGGCGAGCGCGTCGGCGCGGCGGTAGGGCACCGGCACGCGCGTCCAGCGCGGGATCTCAGGGTCCTGGCAGGCCGCGGTCAGCGCGTCGGCGTCGGTGCCCGTCATGGCGCGGAGCGTGATCACGCCGTCGCTGAGGGGCGGATCGGGGTGGCGCAGCACGCCCCGCAGTGTGCCGCCTGCCAGCATCACGCGCCGTGCAACGCCTCTCCGCCGCCGTGTTCTGGCTCTCAGCCGCCGCGCTCGCCTGGACCCAGGCGCTCTACGGCCCGTTCCTCGTCCTGCTGCGGCGCTTGCGCGGCGGCGAGCCCACCGCGCCCCCGGCGCCGGCCGCCGCCCGGCCGCACGTGTCGCTGATCGTCGCCGCCTACCGTGAGGAGGGGGTGATCGAGGCGAAGGTCGCCAACGCGCTCGCGCTCGACTGGCCGCGCGAGCGCCTGGAGGTGATCGTCGCGGTCGACGGCGGTGCCGGGCCCGGCGCGGACGGCACGGCCGAGCGCGCCGGTGCCGCCGGCGCCGACCAGGTGCTCGAGCTGCCGCGCGGAGGCAAGGTGCGCGCCCAGGACGCGGCGGTCCGCGCCGCGCGCGGGGAGCTGCTCGCGTTCTCGGACGCCAACGCGACCTGGGAGCCGGGCGCGCTCGCCCGGCTCGCCGCCGCCTTCGCCGACCCGGCGGTCGGCTACGCCTGCGGCCAGGTGCGCTTCGTCTCGGACCACGGGACCAACCAGGAGGGCGTGTACTGGCGCTACGAGCTGTGGCTGCGCGCGCAGGAGTCGGCGCTGGCGTCGGTGACCGCCGGCAACGGCGCCATCTACGCGGTCCGCCGGGCGGCCTACGTCGAGGTCGACCCCGTGATGGGCCACGACCTCTCGTTCCCGTACCTGATGGTCAAGCGCGGTTGGCGCGCGCTGTACGCACCCGACGCCAGGGCGACGGAGAAGATGGTGCCCTCGATCGAGGGCGAGTGGAGGCGCAAGCGGCGCATGATGAGCCACGTCTGGGCGATCGTCCTGCGCGGCGGCCTGCTCTCTCCGCGCGGCTACGGGCCGCTCTACGCCCTGATGATCGTCTCGCACCGGGTGCTGCGCTACGCCTCGCCGGCGTTGCACGTGACGGCGGTCGCGGCGGCGCTCCCGCTCGCGCGACGGCCGGTCTACGGCGCGGCCGTCGCCGCCCACGCCGCGGTGCTGGCGGCGGCGCTGGCGGGCGGGAGGGTGCGGGCCCGGCCGCTGCTGCTGGCGCGCTACTACGTGCTCACCACCTTCGCGCTCGCCGCCGGGCTCTACGACCACCTGCGGCACGGCACGGCGGCGGGCTGGGATGCGCCGGAGGGCACGCGATGACATATCGCGGCAAACGCGCGCTCGACGTCGTGCTGGGTGGAGCGGCGCTGGTCCTGAGCGCGCCGCTGCTGGCGGTGGCGGCCGTGCTGATCCGGCTCGAGTCCCCTGGCCACCCGATCTACCGCCAGCGCCGCGTCGGGCGGGACGGGCAGCCGTTCGAGCTCTACAAGCTGCGCACGATGGTCACCGACGCCGAGCGCATGGGCCCGGGGCTCATGGTCGACGCGGGCGACGCGCGCATCACCCGCATCGGGGCCTGGCTGCGCCGCTACTCGATCGACGAGCTGCCGAACCTGATCAACGTGCTCGCGGGCGAGATGTCGCTCGTCGGGCCGCGGCCGACCGTGCAGGTCCAGGTCGACCAGTACTCCGAGCGCCAGCGCGGCCGGCTCGCGGTGCGGCCCGGCATCACGGGCTGGGCGCAGGTCAACGGCCGGGCGTCGCTGCCCTGGCACGAGCGCATCGAGCTCGACCTCTGGTACATCGAGCACGCCTCGCCGGCGCTCGACCTCCGGGTCATGTGGATGAGCGTGCGGATGGTGCTCGGCGGCCACGGGCTCTACCGCGGCGAGACCGGCGGCTGGCGCGAGCCGCCACGCGAGTCCAAGTAGGGATAGACCCTTAGGCGACGCGCTCCGGGCCCTTGTCGATGTAGCGCGCGCGGAAAGTGCGCATCGCGTCGAAGACCTTGTCGTTCATCTTCGGGCAGGTGAGCAAGTGCGTCCTAGCCGTGGCGGCGACCTGCGCCGTCATGCCGGTCGTGTTCTGGAACAGCAGCATGTGGTAGCCGTCGTCCTGCTCGGCCAGCAGCGCCTCGAGGCCCTTCTCGGTGGCGGCCGGGGTGCCGGGCTTGTACTGGACGTC
>JAXDGC010000404.1:0-25088 GCA_034665245.1 Solirubrobacteraceae bacterium
CGAGCTGCTGCGCGGGCGCCGCCGCCTCGGCGTCGGCGAGGGCGGCCGCGTCGAGATCGCGTAGCGTCGCTTTATCCTGAAGCGGGTAGGTTTCGCTGATGAAACGCGGCCAGCTCGTCCTCGCCCACATCGCCGCCCTCGCGGTCGGGGCCGTGGCGTGGCTCGCCGGGGGCGGCGGCGGCAAGGACGCGCCGGGCACCAAGACCGACAGCGGCTCGCCCGCGCCGAGCAACGCGATCCAGGTCTCGTTCGCCTACTCGCCGGAGAAGGCGAAGCTGCTCCTTCCGCTGATCAAGGCCTTCAACGGCAAGCGCGAGCAGGTCGGCGGGCGCACGGTGGTGGTGAAGGGCATGAACGTCGCCTCCGGCGACGCCGAGAACCGGATCGCCAAGGGCAGCTTCAAGCCGGTGGCGTGGTCGCCCGCCTCCTCGCTGTGGGGGCGGCTGCTCAACTTCGAGGCCGACCAGCCCTTCGCGCCCGAAGAGGCGCCCTCGATCGTGCGCACGCCGCTCGTGATCGCGATGTGGGAGCCGATGGCGCGTGCGCTCGGCTACCCGAAGAAGAAGCTCGGCTTCGCCGACGTCCTTCGCCTCGCGACCTCCGGCAAGGGCTGGGCCGCCTTCGGCCGGCCCGAGTTCGGCGCCTTCAAGCTCGTCCACACCAGCCCAGACTTCTCGACCTCCGGGCTCTCGTTCGTCGTCGCCGAGTACTACGCGGCGACCGGCAAGAAGGAGGGCCTGACGGAGAAGGACATCGCCGCGGGCCCGGCACGCAAGCGCGTGCGCGACATCGAGCGCTCGATCGTGCACTACGGCGACACGACGCTGTTCATCGCCGAGCAGCTCAAGAAGGAGGGCCCGGGCTACGCGAGCGCGGTGGCGATGGAGGAGACCACGTTGCTCGACTTCAACCGCACGCGCGGAGATCGCGACAAGCTCGTCGCGATCTACCCCGAGGAGGGGACGTTCGACTCCGACTCCCCGTTCTTCACGCTCAAGGCGCCGTGGGTGACGACCGCGCAGGCCGCGGGCGCGAAGGCGTTCCAGCAGTACCTGGCCAAGGCGATCACGCCGCAGGTCGCGGCCAGGTCGGGCTTCCGCCCCTCCAACCGGGCGACCGCGCCGGTGGCGCCGATCAGCGCCGCCAACGGCGCCGACCCCAAGCAGCCCGAGCGCGTGCTCGTGCCGCCCGATCCGCGCGTGCTCGCGGCGATCAAGGCGGCCTGGCGGCGCGACCGCAAGCCCGCGAACATCCTGCTCGTGCTCGACACGTCGGGGTCGATGGCCAACGAGGACCGGCTGAAGCGGGCCAAGGCCGGCCTCGAGGTGTTCTTCCGCGGTGTCGAGCCGCAGGACTCCGTCGGGCTGACGATCTTCTCCGACAAGATCCAGCCGCTGATCGCGCCGGCGCCGCTGAGCAAGAACCGCGCGCAGCTGCGCGACCGCGTCCGCAGCCTGATCGCCGACGGCGGGACCGCCTTCTACGACGCGACCGTGGACGCCTTCGATGCGGTGCGGGCGCAGAAGGCGACCGACCGCATCAATGCGGTCGTGCTGCTCACCGACGGCGAGGACACGGACTCGCAGCTCGGCGTCGACGAGGTGGTCTCGCACATCAAGGGCCAGGGCGACTCCGCCAACCGCGTGCGCGTCTTCACGATCGCCTACTCCTCGGGTGCGACCGGCGCACGCGACAATCTCAAGCAGATCGCCGCCGCGTCGGGCGGGCTCGACTACGAGGGCAAGACCGAGAACATCGAGTCCGTCTACCGCTCGATCTCCTCCTTCTTCTAGCGGCCACTGATGCCGGTACCAGCTCCTTACGACCGCGGCCGCTACAACCGCGCGCTGATCGTGAACGCGCTGCTCGACCCGTTCAACGTCGTGCTGCTCGCGGTCGTCCTGATCGCGGGCATCGTGCTCGGGCTCTTCGCCTACACCCTCCCGGTCGCCGCGGTCCTCTACCTCGCCGGCGCCGCCCGCACGTACTTCGACGAGGACGCGGCGAACAAGGTGCTCGAGCGCGAGCGCGCCGGGCACCGCAACCGACTCGAGGCGGGGCGGGTGATCAGCAGGCCGGAGGACTTCGCGCCGCCGATCCGGCAGCTGATCGAGCAGGCGCGCACGCGCGAGACGCGGATCCGCGACGCGATCGCGCGCGCCGAGCTGCCCTACGACGAGGTCGCGGACGAGATCGATCGCTTCGTGGCGGCGATGGAGTCGACGGCGACCCGCGCGCAACTGCTGTGGGAGGCGCTCTCCGACACGCCGCCGGAGCGGGTCGAGGCGCGCATCGCGCAGCTCCGGGGCGACCCGGGCGAGGCGGAGCTGGTGGAGGCGCTGACCACCCAGCTGACCACGCTGCAGCGGATGGAGAAGCAGCTCGCGCGCTTCTTCTCGGAGATGGAGCGGATCCTCGTCGAGCTCGACACGGTGCGCTCGCAGCTCGTCTCCGTCTCGGCGTCGACCGAGTCGGCGCAGCAGACCGAGCTGGCGGCCGACGTGCGAGCCCTGCGCGAGCGCGTCGGCGCGAGCGCGGAGGGGATGGCGGCGGCGTTCGAGGCGGGGAGCTAGGGCCCGCCGTGGACCCAGCGCCCGGCGACCATCGTCGCGCGCACGCGGTCGCCGTCGAGCACGACGAGGTCGGCGTCAAAGCCTGGTGAGAGCCGGCCGCGCCGCTGCTCGGCGCCCTCGAGCCAGGCGGGGGCGGCGGTGAACGACTCGAGCGCCTCCTCGAAGGACAGGCCGCACTCCGCGGCGGCGCGCAGGCCTGCGAGCGGGTCGAGGTCCTCGACCGGCGCGTCGGAGCCTCCGGCCACGCGCACCCCCGCGTCGAGCAGCTGCCGGTAGGGGTAGGCGTGGTCGAGGCGCTCGGCCCACAGCCGCGCGGCGAGCTCGCGGTCGCTGGTGGCGTGCGTGTACTGGACGGACGCGGTGATCCCGAGCCGGGCGAAGCGGGCGACGTCGTCGGGGTGAACGCACTGGGCGTGCTCGACGCGGTGGCGGAGCCCGAGCGGGCGCCACAGCGGCTCCGTCGCCTCGAAGGCGTCGAGCGCCTCGCGGTTGGCGAGGTCGCCGATCGCGTGGACGGCGACGGGCATGCCGGCGTCCGCCGCGCCGCGGATGACCGCGGCGAGCCCCTCCGGGCCCATCAGCCGCATCCCACCGCCGCCGAGCAGCAGCGCAGTGCGCGAGCCGAGCGTGCCGTCCATGAACGCCTTCACGTAGCTGCCGCGGGCCGGGTCCGCGTCGGGCACGGACTGCCAGACGCGCAGGCTGAGCTCGCCCGCCTCGCGCAGTGCATCGAACGCCTCGGGCGCGCCGCGCGCGCCGTCCTTGTCGTGCACGCCGGTCACGCCCGCCGCGTGGGCGGCGGGCAGCGCGTCGCGAACCGCGTCGAGCGTCTCGGCGGGCGTGGCGGCGGCGTAGGTGTCGAAGAAGTCCCAGGCGTCGTGCTCGCGGAGCACGCCGTCGTCGTCGTTTGCCACACCGCCGGCGCGCAGTCCCGCCGAGTTCACCCACAGCGTGTGCCCGTCGTGCGCGCGCAGCGCGGTCGGCACGTCGCCCGTGACGGCGTCGAGCGCCGCGCGGGTCGGGCGCTCTCCCTCCGGCCACTCCTGCTCGCGCCAGCCGCGCCCGCGCAGCCAGAGGTCGGCCGGCTTCGGCGCGGCCTCGATCCGCTCGAGCGCCTCGCCCACCGAGTGCGTCCCGAACAGACTCAGCTCGCGGCGCCCCAGCGCCCAGCTCGGGAAGTGGACATGCGCGTCGACGAGGCCGGGCACGACCTGCGCGCCGCCGAGGTCCACCCGCTCTCCGTCGGCGTCGTCCGGCCCGATCCTCTCGCCCACGATCGCGAGCCGGTCCCCCGCCGGCCACACCCGCGCGTTGACGAGCACGACGGTACGGTCAGCGGCCATGCCCGGCTCCACGGTCTGCCTGACCTTCGACTTCGACGCGATGTCCGTGTGGTTCGGCTATGAGCACGTGACCCCCGCCATGCTGCAGCGCGGCGAGTACGGCGCTCGCGTCGGCGTGCCGCGACTGTTGCAGATGCTCGAGCGCTACGACGTGCCGGCGACGTTCTTCGTCCCGGGCCACACGCTCGAGTCGTTCCCCGAGCCGTCACTCGCGATCCTCGAGGCCGGGCACGAGGTCGCCCACCACTCCTACGCGCACGTCGACCCGAGCGGGCAGCCGCCGGAGGAGGAGCGCGCGGACATGGAGCGCGCGCTGGGCGCGCTCGACCGGCTCGGCGTGCGCCCACTCGGCTATCGCTCGCCGTCGGCCGACCTCTCCGAGTCGACGCTCGCGCTGCTGGAGGAGCACGACTTCCTCTACGACTCGAGCCTGATGGCGGACGACTACCGCCCATATAGACCGCGGATCGGCGACCGCGTGTCCCAGCAGGAGCCGCTCGTCCGCGGCCGCGAGGCGCGGCTGTGGGAGATCCCGATGTCCTTCGAGCTCGACGACTGGCCGCATTTCCAGTTCAACTTCGACCCGTCGCGCGTCGGGCTCTCCGCGCCGAGCAAGGTGCTCGAGATCTGGACCGGCGAGCTCGACTGGATGGACGGGCACGTCGACGGCGGGGTGCTCGTGGTGACCATGCACCCGCAGGTGATCGGCCGCGGCCACCGGGTCGCGATGCTCGAGCGCTTCGTCGAGCACGCGCTCGGGCTCGACGCCGGGTTCGCCCAGATGGGCGAGGTCGCTGGGTCGGCGGAGCGAGGCCGTTCATGAGCGCGTTCCCCGGAACGACCGAGCGGGCCGGCCCCCCGGCCGCCCCGCTCAGTTCCCCCTCTCGAACAACGCCGGGCCGTTGCCATCGTGGCTCGGGCTCGGCGGTGGCGACTGCTTGGCGCGCGCCGGTGGCTTCCCTTCCCCTCAACGCACCGCCCGATGGACTATCGCCGCGCCCGGGCCCGTGGTCCAGACCGGATGGACGATCGGACGAGCGACTGGACGATCGGCCGAGCCGGGGCGATCAGGTCGTCGCGGCGAGCGCGAAGGCCATGCGGATCTCGGTCCCGCCGCCGTCGCGGTCGTGGACCTCGAGGCTCTGTGTCATCTGTGCGATCAGCGGCAGGCCGAGGCCGAGGCCGGGGCTGTCGGTGCGCGGGAGCATCCCGCGACCCTCGTCGGCGACCTCCACGATCACCGTCGCGGCCTCGCGGCGCGCGCGCACCTCGACCGGGCCGGGCTGGTCGCGGTCCAGATAGGCGTGCAGCACCGCGTTGGTCACCGCCTCGGAGACCGCGAGCGAGACCGCGGCGAGCGCGTCGGCGGTCGCTCCAGCGGACTCGGCGAACGAGCTGACCGCGGTGCGGGCCTCGGCGACCGAGGCCGCGACCGCCGGCCATACGAGCGAGAGATGGCTGGGGCCGGGGGTCTCCGCGCAACCGTCTGCGGGCACGATCGTCATCCGGCGGCACCCGCGCCAGTGCGCGCCGTTCCGAGCGGGGAATGGGGAGTTGCGGCGAGCGGCGTCACAGGAGGCTGTCCAGTCGGCGCGTACCGGCCGGAAGCATACGCATCGGCGGGAATCTTCGGCCCACTGAGCGCGCCCGCGGCGCCGCGTACGCCGCGGCGTCCAAGCGCCGGGGAGCGGGTGCTCCACCGCGTTGGTCCGGCCCGCTAGCTCGCGCGCGCGACGGCGTGTGGCGCGCGTGCGGCGACCGGCGCGATGCGCCGCCGCGCCCGCAGCGCGATCTCGACCCCGGAGGCGACCGTGATCGCGACCATCGCGTAGAGCGGCAGGTACAGCGCGGCGCCGCTGAGGTCGAAGGTCATCAGCGTCAGCACCACACACACCTGGACGACCATCTTGGCCTTGCCCAGCGGCCCGGCGGCGAGCACGACACCCGTGCGCCGGGCATAGACGCGCAGCAGCGTGGCCCAGATCTCGCGCGAGGCGATCAGCACCACGACCCACACCGGCACGCGGTCGACGGCGGCGAGCGCGATCAGCGATCCGAGCACCAGCAGCTTGTCGGCGAACGGGTCGGCGAGCGCCCCGAAGGTGCTCTCGACCCGCCAGTGGCGCGCCAGCTGCCCGTCATAGAAGTCCGTGAGCGAGGCGAGCGAGAACAGCGCCGCGGCGGTCAGCGAGAGGCCGCTGTGGTCGAGCAGCATCCACACGACGGCGGGGATGATCGCGATGCGGACGAGCGTGAGCAGGTTCGGGATCGCGGTGCGCCAGCGGACGGGGACCTCGAGCCGCAGGTGCCCGGTGGCGACGCCGCCGAGCAGCACCGCGATCAGCCCGATCCCGAGGCCGGCGATGTCGTCGACCGCGTAGTGCCAGCCGAAGTAGAGCGTGGCGATCATCGTCAGAGCGAGGAACGTCCACAGCGCCGCGCGCAGGAGGCGCGGGAGCCGCAACAGCTGGGCGATCAGCGCCGCCGTGAAGACGACCGAGACGTGCAGCGACGCGAACGCGGCGATGCTCTGTGCCGCCTGCCCGGCGAGCGCCTCATGACGTTCGTAGATCAGCGCCTGCTGCAACGCCGCGGTACCGGTCTCGGGGAGGTTCGAGTAGCGGTCTGGCGCGACGAAGACCGGGCCGAGCGACGGCAGCATCAGGTAGGAGACGACGCCGAGCGTCCAGTTGATGCCGAGCGACGTGACGTACCAGAGCCCGGGGATCGGGTTCGAGGAGGCGATCAGCGCGGTGCCCAGCGAGATCGGGACGAAGGCGAGGAAGAACAGGTAGACGCTCGAGAGCAGGTGCGCCGCGACGCCCGTGCCGAGCAGCTGGTGGAGGAGCGGGCCCGGGTCGTGGCCCAGGAACATGCTGCGATCGAGCGACAGGAGGGACGGGTCGAAGTCCTGGTCGGTCAGGAACGGCAGGAAGCCCTTGAGGTTGCGGTAGGAGAGGTAGGTGACGTAGAAGGAGAGGAATCCGAGCGCGACGGCGCCGACGCGGCGCCGGCTCCAGCGTGCGCGTGCGACGGCGGGCAGGGCGCGGTGGATCGGCCCGCCATGACGGATCGCCCGCGGCACGAGGTCGACGACGATGAAGAAGGCGAACGTGCCGAGCACGAGCAGGATGCGGGTGCTGAGCATCTTGTCCGTGTCGCGCACCTCGAGCCCGTCGGAGAGCGACACGATCGCCGTCGCGAGGGCCATGGCGACCGCGATGCCGAGCGCCGGCCCGTGCCAGCGCCAGGACAGCGGGTCGGCGCGGCCCTCCGTCCAGACGGAGCTGTCAGAGGGATCGTGGACGGCGGTCGCCATGCGGGGGTGATTGTGACCCGGAGTTGTGTCCTTCAGACACATTTGTCCCCAATCCCAACACCTCCTAACGGGCTACCCTCACCGCATGTGCCGCAACATTCGCCCGCTCCACAACTTCGAGCCGCCCGCGACCGAGGAAGAGGTCCGTGACGCCGCGCTCCAGTACGTCCGCAAGATCAGTGGCTCCAGCAAGCCGTCGCAGGCCAACACGGAAGCCTTCGAGCGTGCCGTCGAGGCCGTCGCCGTCGCCACGGCCCAGCTGCTCGACGCGCTGACCACGAACGCGCCGCCGAAGGACCGCGAGATCGAGGCGGCCAAGCGGCGCGCCCGCGCGGCCACGCGCACCCCTGTCCGCGTGTAGTCCCGGCCGGATAGGGTCCGCAGATGGGCCACGCGGTCGAGCCGAGCACGGACCGTGTGGCGCCCGCGGCGGACAGCGAGCGGGCGGCGCCGCCCGCGGCGAGCGCCACGCTCGCGGCCCGGGTCCTGACGCTCCAGCGCTCCGCCGGCAACGCCGCCGTGGTGCGCGTGCTGGCGCGCTACGCCGGCGACGAGCTCAAGCTCGCCGCCGCGAGCACGAAGGGAGGCAGCCGCAAGGGCCGCGTCGACGTCCCCTCCTCGACCGTCTACGACAAGCCCGGCGGGAACGCGATCGCCGAGCTGCCCAGAGGCGCGCCGGTGCGGGTGCTGGCGACCTCCACCGACGGCGACCTCCTGACGATCGAGCACGACGGCAAGCGCGCCTACGTGAGTTGGATGGACATCGAGATCTCGCCGGCCACCCGGAAGGTGACGCTCGAGCAGCTGTTCAAGGTCTACCCCGGCCTGGCCGCCGACGCCCGGGCCGACCCCGCGACCATGACCAAGGCCGAGAGCTACCTCGGCTACATGAACGAGGCGTTCGAGCTCTTCGGGTTCGACACGCTCGAGTCCCAGGCCGCCTTCCTCGCCCACGGGTGGGCGGAGTCGGACCAGTTCCGGCGCTTCACCGAGGCGACGCTGGGCCAGAAGCGCTACATCGACGACCCGACGACGACGCAACTCGACACGAAGTACCTCTCGGGCGAGTACCAGCCGGGCATGGAGAAGACCAAGACGGTCAACCCCACGGGTGACTGGAGCTACATCGGCCGCGGCGCCACCCAGGTCACCCACAGCTACAACTACCGGCGGGCCTGCGCCATGATGGAGCTGCAGGCGGGACTGCTCGAGCAGGCCGGCGACACCGCGGCGGGCAAGCGCCTGCGCGGCGCCGCCGCGGCCATCCGCAAGAACCCCCGCGAGGCGGCGCGGCCGGAGAACACGTTCCTGTTCTCCGCCGCCGCGGGCAAGATGGCCGACCTCGACAAGCCGCGACAGGCCTACGGAAAGCACATCCGCGCCCGCACCTACAACGCGGGCGCCGTCACCGGCGGGAACACCGACCCGCAGGCCTCGGGCAAGCAGTCGGCGTTCGAGCGCGCGCTCGACAACCTCTGACGAACAAGGAGCGCAATGGCCGTCTTCCGCGACCATCCCTACGGTGAGTTCAACTTCCTCGTCGACCTCGGCACGGGCGACACGGACGGGCCGGAGGCCGGCTTCCAGGAGTGCTCGGCGATCGGCATGGAGGTCGCCGTGGCCGAGTATCGCAACGGCAACGACAAGCAGAACTCCGTGCGCAAGCTGACGGGCCTCAACAAGGCTCTCGACGTGACGCTCAAGCGCGGCGTGATCGGCTCGCTGGGCCTCTACCAGTGGCTCGACCAGATCCGCAACGGCGATCAGAAGGCCGTGCGCACCGTCCGGATCCTGCTGCAGAACGAGGATCACTCCGAGGTCGTGATGACCTGGGTCCTGCTGCGGGCGAGGATCGTCAAGCACACCTCGGGGCCGTTCAACGCCAAGGGCACGGACGTCGCCATGGAGGAGCTCACGCTCGCTTACGAGCGCCTCGAGATGGAGTGAGCGAGCCGTTCACCGCATACAACTTCCGGGTCGAGATCGTGCTGCCGGGCGCCCCCGAGCCACTGTGCGAGGCGGCGTTCGCCGAGTGCGACGGCATCGAGATGAGCTTCGACGTCAAGACGCTGCGCGAGGGCGGTGACAGCGGCAGCCACCGCCTGTTCGCCGGCCCCGCCTCGTACGGCCGCGTGACGCTGAGGCGCGGGATGACGTCGTCGTTCGACCTGTGGGACTGGTGCGCGTCGGTCCTTCGCGACCCGGGCGTGCGCGCGGATGCGCGGGTCGTGATGCTCTCGTCGGACGGTGGCGACGAGCACGCCCGGTTCCTGCTCCGGCGCTGCCTGCCGGTCAGGCTCAAGGCGCCGCCGCTGGACGCGACGCACGGCGTCGTGGCGGTCGAGGAGCTCGAGCTGGCCTGCGAGTCGATGGCGCTCGAGCGGCCCGGCGGCCCCTCGCCCGATCCACCGCGCGTGCAGAAGGCGGAGCTCCGTGAGCTCGACGAGCGCCTGCTCAAGGAGGTCAACCGGGATCGCTGGGTCGAGGTCCAGGTGAACCCGCGCGAGCTGCGCCGCTCGCAGCTGAACCCGGCCGGAGGGGCGCGGCTCGCCCTCGAGTTGTGGTTCGACGCGGGCGGGAAGGACGACGTGCGCAAGCTCACCGAGCGGGTCGCCTACTTCGCGACGCCGCGAACCGCGGACGGCAAGACGCCGGGCACCCCGCCCGTGCGGTTCGTATGGGGTGACTTCCGGTTCGACGGGCACATCGAGGCACTCGAGGAGACGCTCGACTTCTTCTCGCCCGACGGGCGCCCGCAGCGCGCGCGGCTCGCGCTGTCGCTGGTGGGCGGCTGATCCGGGCAAGGTTCGAACGGAACTCAGCCCCGCGCGGCCGAGGCTACCGCGCGAGGTCTTCGAAGATCCGCGTCACGACGATGGGCTCCACCGGGTCGACGAGCGCGCCGCCGACGGACCGCTCGTCGGGCCAGCCGGCCTCGAGCATGCGCGCGCCCGCGCGCGCCGCGTCGTACTCCGTGTGGCGCAGCTCGGGCTCGCCGTCGGCGATCCACAGCCAGCGCGCGGCGCCGTCGCCCTCGTAGGGCAACCCGACGCTGCCGGCGTTGACGAAGCGCACGTCGCCGACGACACGATCGTCCTGCTGATGCGTGTGGCCGGCGACGACCAGCCCGGCCGCGACGCCGGCCAGCACGTCCGCCCAGCGCTCCGGCGTCGAGAGCCGGGTGACCATCTCGTCGTCGCGGCGGGGGCTCGCGTGGCAGAAGAGCACCCCGTCGAGCTCGACCGTGAGCGGCAGCTCGCCGAGCGCCTGCGCCCGCTCGTCACCGAGCGCGGTCGCGGTGATCGCGGCCGTGATGGCGGCGAGATCGGCGGCCGCGGGGTCGGGCGCGCCGATCGCCTCGGCCACCTCGCGCTCGCCGTTGCCCCGGAGCCACCGCACCGGGGTGCTCAGCGAGTCCAGCCGGGCGAGCGTCTCGCGCGCGAACGGGCCCGGTACGGCGTCACCGCCGACGAGCACGACGTCGGGGTGCGCGGCGCGCGGATCGGCGAGCACGGCGTCGAGCGCGTCGACGTTGCCGTGGATGTCGTAGAGCGCCAGGACCTCCACGGCGCGAGGATAGCCTCAGGCCGGGGCTGCGACGCCCGCCGGCGGCGGGTGCTCGTCGTGCTTCCCCTCGACCGCGCGCATCCCGGGCAGGAGGAGCGCCGCGAACGTCACGACGCCGCCGACGGCGCCGCCGGCGATCAGCGTCCCCTGGACGCCGAGCACCGAGCTCACCGGCCCGGTGAGCGCGAACGAGAGCGGCAGCAAGCCGATCGAGATCAGCCAGTCGAGGCTCGAGACGCGGCCGAGCAGCGCGGGTGGGACGTGGCGCTGCTTGGCGGTGGCCCACACGATCGTCCCGGCGGTCTCCAGCCCGTTGAAGGCGATGCTGGCGAGCATCAGCTGCCAGACGGCCGTCGCGAGCCCGTAGCCGGCGATCGCCAGCGTCGCGAGCGTCCACGCGACGAACATGAACGTGATGTCGCGACGCGGGAGGCCACGCTGGCCCATGACCGCGGCACAGCCGACCGAGCCGATCCCGCCGGCCGCGAAGACCAGCCCCAGGTCGGCGGCGCTCCCGTGGAGGTCGTTCTTGACGAGGAACGGCAGCAGCACCTCCGCGGGGCCCATGAAGCAGAGGTACGCGATCGCGGCGCTCGCGAACGTCCCCCACAGCCACACGTGCTTGCGGACGTAGGCGAAGCCGACCCGGATGTCCCCACCCACCGAGCCGTGCGCGCCGGCGGTCCGGCGGGCGGGCCGGGCCATCGCCAGCAGCGCCGCGGCCGAGACCGCGAACGTCGCCGCGTTCAGCGCGAACGCCCAGCCGACGCCGACGCCCTCGATGAGGAAGCCGCCGACCGCCGGGCCCGCGAGCCGCAGGGCGAGCGGCCGGACGAACTGATCCAGCGAATTGGCCTGGGGCAGCAGCGAGGCGGGCAGCACGTCGGGCACGATCGCGTCGAACGCCGGGCCGAAGAACGCGGTCGCCGCGCCGAAGACGGCCACCAGCACGAGCATGTGCCACAGCTCCAGCGTCCCGGTCAGCGACAGCACGGCGATCGCGCCGATCGCGAGCCCCCGGCCCAGGTCGGCGGCGAGCATCAGGCGGCGGCGATCGAAGCGGTCGCTGAGGACCCCGCCCAACAGCAGGAAGGCGATCGTCGGAATCGTCATCGCGACCCCGACCATCGCGAGCGCCGTCGGCACGTTCGAGAGCGCGTAGACCTGCCACGCCAGGGCGACGATGAAGACGCCGTCGCCCAGGAGCGAGACGCACATCCCGCTCCAGAGGAGCCGGAAGTCCCTCAGCCGCAGCGGCTCGAGGAGGCGGACGCGGCTGAAGCCACCGCTGCGGTCGAGCCCTTCGTAGTTATGGTGCATCGGCCCCGCTGGGCTCGGGCCGCTCCGTCGTGCCGGTGCGGAGGTACTCGAGCGTCGTGTCGGCATCCATCGGGTGGGCGAACAGGAAGCCCTGGCCCGAGCCGCACCCGAGATCGCGCAGCCCGGTCCACTGCTCGGGGTACTCGATCCCCTCGGCGACGATCTCGAGCTCGAGCGTCGCGCCGAGCGCGATGACGGCGGACGCGAGCGCCGACGTCGTCGGCGAGGCGCCGTCGCGCAGGAAGGAGCGGTCCATCTTGAGGATGTCGACCGGGAACCTGCTGAGATAGCTCAGCGACGAGTAGCCGGTGCCGAAGTCGTCCATCGCCAGCCGGACTCCGAGCGACTTGAGCTCTTCGAGCCGCTGCACCGCGAGATCCGTGTCGGTCATCAGGACCGTCTCGGTGATCTCGAGCGTGAGCGAGCTGCCGGCGAGCCCGGACTCGGCGAGCGCGTCGCGGACATCGGCGGCGATGTCCGAGTGCTGGAGCTGCTTGACGGACAGGTTCACGCTCATCGAGAGCGGCGGGTCGGCCGGCAGCAGC
Organism: Solirubrobacteraceae bacterium; assembly: GCA_034665245.1. Lineage (GTDB taxonomy): Bacteria > Actinomycetota > Thermoleophilia > Solirubrobacterales > Solirubrobacteraceae > DASQFQ01. The sequence goes on from JAXDGC010000404.1 coordinate 12,668, forward strand.
GTCTGCATCTGGCGCGCCTGGCGGCAGGCCTCGCGCAGCACCCAGCGGCCGATCGGCACGATCAGGCCCATCTCCTCGGCGAGCGGGATGAAGGTGTCGGGCCCGAGCATGCCCCGCTCGGGGTGATGCCATCGCAACAGGGCCTCGACGCCGGTGGCGGCGCCGTCGCTGAGGAGCACCAGCGGCTGGTAGTAGAGCTCGAGCTGCCCGCCGGTCATCGCCCGCTGCAGGTCGGCGCGGAGCTCGAGGCGCTCGAGCACCCCTTCGTGCATCGCGGGCTCGAACAGCCGGTAGCCGCCCTTGCCGTCGCGCTTGGCGATGTACATCGCGGCGTCCGCGTTGCGGATCAGCTCGTCGGCGCCGGCCGCGGTCTCGCCCTCGGCGATCGAGATGCCGAGGCTGCAGCGGACGAACAGCTCCTTGCCCTCCAGGAGCAGCGGCGCGGAGAGCGACTCGAGGATCCGCTCGGCCGTGTCGGCGGCGTCCTGAGCGCTGCGCACGTCCTCGAGCAGGATGGCGAACTCGTCGCCGCCGAAGCGCGCCGCGGTGTCGCTGGGGCGGATGCTGCCGTCGAGGCGCTTGGCGATCTCCAGCAGCACCGCATCGCCCGCGGCGTGCCCGAGGCTGTCGTTGATCGTCTTGAAGTCGTCGAGATCCATGAAGATCACGGCCAGCCGGGAGCGTTCGCGGCGTGCGCGCGGGACCGCGTGGCGCACCCGCTCGACGAACAGCGCGCGGTTGGCGAGGTTGGTGACCGGGTCGTGGAACGCCTGGTGGGCGAGCTGCTCCTCGAAGGCCTTGCGCTCGCTGACGTCGCGGCTGTTGAGCACCACGCCGTGGACGTTCTCGTCGTCGAGGAGATCCGTGTAGAGGACCTGGAACTGACGCACCTCGCCGTCCTTGTGGCGGAGGCTGCACTCGAGCGCCTCCGTGCCGGCGACGGCGTGCGCCGGGTCGGCCAGGACGTGCGGAAGGCGCCCCTCCTCGCCGGGCACCAGGAGCCGGATGAAGCTGGTGCCGACGAGCTCGTCGGGGGAGTAGCCCAGGACCCGCTCGATCGAAGGGCTCTGGTAGACGACGAGCCCGGACGCGTCGAGGACCGTGATGAGGTCGCTGGAATGCCGGACGAGTGAGCCGAAGCGGGCCTCGCTCGTGCGGCGATGGACCTCCTCGGTCAGGGCCGCGCTCTCGAGCGCGAGCGAGACCTCCGTCGCCAGTGCGGCCAGGCTGCTCTGCAGCGCTCGCGGGATCGACTTCTCGCTGGCGATGGCGAGCAGTCCGTATGTGTCGCCGCGGACGGAGAGCGCCAGCATCAGCGTGTCCGCCGAGGTCGGCGGGACCCGCAGCTCCGCGAGCACACTCGCGGACAAGCGGGTGGGCGAGCCGGTCGGCGCGTCGCGTTCGAGCAGAGCCGCCGCCGTGGCGGGCGTGACGGGCCACGCCGCGGCGAGCTCGCCGTCGATGACGACGACGACGTCACCGTCGCGCAGGCAGAGACGGGCGCCGGCATCCTCTCCGGCGAGTGCGCGAGCGGCGACGAGCGCCGCGCGGCAGATGTCCGCGCGGCTGGTGGCGGCGACGAGATCGGCGCCCGCGGCGCTGAGGATCCGCTCGCGCACGACGGAGCGCTCCTGCTGGCGCACGAGACCGGCCATGCGCGTCACGACGAGGGCGAAGAGGATGATCGCGGCGACGTTGACGACGAAGCGGTCCTCGCCCTGGTCGATGACCTGGAGCAGGGCCATGACCGGCGCGATCAGGGAGGCGCATGTCAGCGTCATCAGTCGCAGCGGCGTGAGGCGTGTGTCGCGCTCCGGCGCGGCCTGCTCGAGGTCCCCCATCGACGGGTGCAGGGCGGCCGCTCCCCACAGGAGATAGAAGCTGAGCCAACCGATGTCGAGCCACACCTGGCCGTCGTAGTTGCCCGCGAGCGTGACCACGCCGTAGGCGAAGTCGGTGGCGAGCAGCGCCACGATGCTCGAGACGAGCAGGTAGAACGCCGGCCGGCGCGTGCCCGAGTCCACGGCGAGGCGGATGGCCGCGGCGAGCAGGAGGATGTCGCCGATCGGGTAGGCGATCGAGACCAGCTTCGCGACCGTCGAGAGCTGCTCGTCGTGCAGCGACGGCTGGATCAGGGCGATCCACGAGACGAGCGCCAGGCCCAGCGTGATGATCAGCGAGTCGATCGCTCCGGCGCGGTCGCGCTCCGGGTTGCGCCGCCGGACCAGCATGAGCAGGCCCATCATCAGGGCGGGATAGACGATCACGTACGCCGCGTCGCCGAGCGACGGGAACGGCACCTCCGTCCCGGTCAGCCGCGGATAGCTGTAGGTGTAGAGGTCGCCCAGCCAGAACAGCAGGAACCCGATCGCGAACCAGCGCCACGGCCCGGCTCCCGAGCGGCGGTACCGTTTGACGCCGACGACGATCGCGACCAGCGGCGAGAGCCCGAGGAGGTTGAACACCGGCCCGCTGCCGGCCAGCGGGGGCACCCACGCATAGAGCGCGGAGAGCAGCGCCCCGACAAGGAGGTAGGTCTGCCAGAGCGCGAGCCCGCGGAGTCGCGCCCAGACCTTCATCTCAGGCGCCCGCGACGGTGACGACGAAGGACGGGTCGTCCTCGGCGGTTCGCAGCTCGCTCGCCTCGGCGAGCTCCTCGAGCGCCGCGATCAGCATGTCGATCTCGGCGTCGGTGTTGGCGGCGGTCAGCTGCGCGCGGAAGCCGACCTCGTCGCGCGGGACGAGCGGGTAGGCCGCCAGCGTCACGTAGACGCCGCGGTCGAACAGCATCCGGCCGACCACATCGATGCGCCGGTGATCGCGCAGCGGGATCTCGATGATCGGGAAGCCCGAGTGGTTCGGGGTGTGGATGCCGAGCCGTTGCAGGCAGTCGAGCACGCGCGCGGTGTGCGCGTGGAGCACCCGGCGCAGCTCGTCGCCGCGGCTTTCGTTGACGTCGAAGCCGACGAGCACGCTGGCGAGCGAGGCGACGGGCGAAGGTCCCGAGTAGAGGTAGGGCGGGGCGGCCACCTTGAGCAGGTCCTTGACCTCGGTGGGGCAGGCGATGAACGCGAGCAGCGACGAGTAGGCCTTGGAGAAGCCGCCGACGAGGACGATGTCGTCATAGGTCTCGTCGCAGTGGCGGATCACGCTGTTGCCGCGCGCGCCGTAGGTGCTCGACTCGTCCGCGCGGCGCTCGCCGATGACCCCGAAGCCGTGAGCGTCGTCGACGTAGAGCAGCGCACCGTGCTTGCGCGCAACGGCGGCGAAGGCGCGGATGTCCGGCGCGTTGCCAGTCATGCTGTTGACGCCGTCCATGCACACGAGCCGCGTCGGGTCGCGCTCGGCGGTGAGGAGCTGGTCGAGGTGGTCCGGGTCCTCGAAGCGGAAGCGCTTGACCGCGGCGCCGCGCGCTCGGGCGACCTGGCAGCCGTCGTAGATGGTCTTGTGGGCGCGGGCGTCCAGGAAGATCGTGCCGGACGCGGCCAGCAGCGGGATCACGGACATGTGGATGTGCGTGATGGTCGGGAGGACGAGCGAGTCCTCGCTGCCGAGCAGCTCCGTGAGGCGCGACTCGATCTCCTCGTAGATGACCGGGCTGCCGAGCAGGCGCGACCAGCTCGGATGCGTGCCCCATGTGTCGAGGTAGGCCGGGATCGCCTCGATGATCTCGCGATCGAGGTCGAAGCCGAGGTAGTTGCACGACGCGAAGTCCGCGAGCCAGTGGTCTCCGATCCGGATCATGCGACCGTCGATCTCGTCGATCACCGCGTCCATCATCGGGTGGGAGGCCTTGAGCGCCTGGAGGTCGCGGCAGGTGTCGAGCCAATGCTCGACCCACGGCCGGCGGCTCCGACCGGAAGCGGGGACCTGGTCAGAGGCGCGCGTGCGGGAAATTGGCGCGCGAAGGCTCACCCCCGCTACATCGGGTCTTTCCGACGCCCCCTTTAGCGTGCTGGACAGGATGAAGAGCATGGCGCGGCGCATCGCCGCACGACTGGGCGTGGAGGAGGAGGCCCGCCGTGCCTGGCAGATGGCACGACCGGCTGTTCGCCGGGAGCTGGCGGAGCGGGCGCATCTCCGGCGGCTCGTCGCCTGGACGGTGCCAAACGACGGTGATTGCATCGACGTCGGCAGCCACGCCGGCGACGTCCTGCGGGACCTCGTTCGCGTCGCCCCGAACGGGCGGCACATCGCCTACGAGCCGTTGCCGGCGCTGGCGGCCGGCCTGCGGGCGGCGTTCCCGCAGGTCGACGTCCGCGTCAAGGCGCTCGCGAACGAGCACGGTGAGCGCTCGTTCATCCACGTCGTCGGCAACCCCGGATGGAGCGGCTTCCGGCAGCGACCGACCCCGCACGCAGAGCGCTTCGAGCGCCTCACCGTGGAGGTCGAGCGGCTCGACGACGCGCTCGCGGATTCGTTCCGGCCCGCGTTCATCAAGATCGACGTCGAAGGCGCCGAGCTCGAGGTGCTCCAAGGCGCCCGGGAGACACTCAAGACCTACCGGCCGGTCGTCGCGTTCGAGCACGGTCTCGGGTCGGCCGACCACTTCGGCACGGAGCCGGGAGACGTGTACTCGCTGCTGACCGGCGAGGCGCGCCTGCGGATCTACGACCTCGCCGGCGACGGCCCGTACTCGCTCGAGCAGTTCCGGCGCGCGTTCAGCCAGGGCTTCCCGGTGAACTTCGTCGCGCGGTCCTGACGGCGCGAACCCGGGTCAGCCCACCCGCTGAACTCGCTTCACGGCCTTCGCCTGCCGGTTGCCCGCCGCGTCGCGGGCACGCAGCTGGATCGTGTACGTCCCGCGCGGAAGCCTGCGCTTCGTGCTCAGGGTCCAGCTCGTCGTCCCCTTCGCCCTCAGCCACACCGGCTTCGAGCAGCTGCGGGCGCCGGTCAGCCTGCCGTTGCGGGCCACGAACCGGCACCGGTTCCTGCCTGCCTTGCGCGAGATCGCCACCTCGACGCGCGCGACCCCACCGGTGACGGAGATCACCGCCGCGCAGCCCGCATCGCTCGCGCTGCCGCGCACGCGCAGGCTGCCGCGCTTCGCGCGCACGCCCTGCTTGCCCCTGAGGAACGAGACGCTTGGCCGCGACCGGTCCGAGCACGTGCCCGGGGAGCCGCTGCCGGATGGACCGCCGGGGCCCGTGGCCGGCCCGGTCGGCGTCGGCGTCGGCGTCGGCGTCGTCACCACCGGTGCGGCCGGCTTGACCTCGAAGCCGTTGAGCAGGGCGGCGTCCTCGGCCCCGGTGGTGACCTTCAGGTCCCTGAATCCGAGCGGCGCGTCGCCGGCGAGCCTCAGGCGCGCGACGGCCGAGGTCGGGCTGCTCACCGTGGTCGACAGCACCTGCACCCCCACTCCGCTCACCGAGGCCAGCGACGCCCCGCTGGCGAACGCCGTGTTCGCGCCGGTGAGCACGACGTCGACGGTCGATCCGCGGGCGCCCGAGGTCGGGCTCGCGCCCGTCAGCCGCGCGATCGCCGGTGGTGCGGCCGCGACCAGGAACGGCCCCGGCACCGACTCACTCGCGTGCTCGGCGCCGGTCTGCACGGTCACGTCGCGGAAGCCGATCGCCGCGCCCGGCGCGACGGTGACGTTCGCCACCGCGGACGTGGGCGAGCCGGCGGTCAGGCTGTTGACCGTCACGCCGGGGCCGAAGACCGCGACACTGCCCGCGCCGAAGTGCGTCAGCCCGCCGGAGAGCGTGACGTCCCGCGTCGAGCCGACCGCGACCGTCGCCGGCGTGACGGACAACACGGTCGGCCCCGACGGCGGCCCGACGACCTGCACGGCACCGATGCCCTTCGCGGCCTCGATCGAGCCGTCGCCCCGGTCGGTCCGGACGGTCACGTCACGGAAGCCGGTGGCGGCGCCCGCCGTCGCCGCCAGCCGCACGACGATGCGGGTCGGCGACAGCACGTCGGCCGAGGCCACCGACACCCCCGATCCGGCGATCGCCACCGTGCTCCCGGGGCGGAAGCCCGTGTTGGATCCCGTCAGCTCGAGGTCGAGCGTCGTGCCCTGGGGCACCGCCGACGGGCTGAGCGCCGCGACCGCCGGCGTCACCGCCGAGATCGCGACGTTGGCCAGCGTGTTCGAGTAGCGCTGCTGCGCGTCAGCGGTGGCGGACTTGATCTCGGGCTGAAAGCTGAACAGGCCTCCGGAGAAGAGGCTCTCCTCGCTGAACGTCCGGATCGAGTTCTCGAAGCCGAGGACGTCGACCGGCTTCGCCTGGTCGGGGCCCACGCCGCCGGCTCCGAAGGTCGCGAACGCGGCCGGACGGGCGGCCCGGTGCGGGGGCGGCGGAGGACAGCTGCCGGAGGCCAGCACGGACAGCCGCGCGCCCCTCGACGCATACAGGGCATCGACGGCCGCCCGCGACGGGCCGGTCGGATGGCTGTCGGCATCCGTGACGAGCACCGCCCGGCCGCCGCTGCCGAGCAGCCGCCCGGCGGTCATCAGCGCCGCGTTGGAGCCCTCCGGGCAGTCGGGCGTGCTGTGGGTCGTGAGTCCGGCGATGACAGTGCGCAGCCGCTCGGGATCGCGGCTGACGGCGTTGATCGTGGCCCGGTCGTCGAACGTGACGATCGCCGTCTTGGGGAACGAGCCCGGCACGGCCTCGAGCGCCGTGATCATCGTGTTCAGCCCGGTCTTCACCGCGCCGATCTCGGGACCCATGCTGCCTGTGATGTCGACGACCAGCGCGAGTGTCGCGCTGTCGACCTTGAGGTCCGCCGTCTTCGTGCCGCTCGCGCCGACGGGGATGCTCTCGCGCTCGTTCGGGTCGGTGTCCTGCGCGCAGTCGCCCTCCTTGGACGCGTTGAGGAACTCCTGGGTGAAGTCGGTGTCGACGGGGGTGAACATCGCCAGCCTGTCGAGGAAGTTCGTGTCACCGCCCAGCGGCTCGACGACCACGTCGTAATCACCGGGCGGGACGCCCTTGATCGTGTAGCTCCCGTCGGTCGCGCCGTCGAAGCCGGTCACGCGCGTGAGCTGGATCGCCGGGCTCGCGACGTTGATCGCGCGCACGTTGGCGCCGAGCACCGGCTCGCCGGTCCCGCACCGGGTCACGGTGCCGGTGATCGTGCCCGTCGTGCTCGTCCAGCTGAGCTCGGGGTACAGCTCGGAGAGCGACGCGACGTCGTCGGCCTCGAGCGTGCGCCGGTCGTTGCCGGTGATCGAGTACGGATGCATCGTCGGCACCTGGGTCTCGAGCTCCGGCGACAGCGCGCCGTCCTTGCCGAGCGCGAAGCCGACGGACGAGTGCGCGAGGCCGAGCGTGTGGCCGAGCTCGTGGATCTCCGTCGACCGGCGGTCGAAGTCCGTGCGCTGGCCGTTGACGATCAGGAACATGTCGTCGATCACGGCCTCGTGGCCGCTGATCACCGTATGGCTGGGGCCGAAGCCGTTCACCGAGGCGGGTGCGAGGCCGAGCGCGGTCAGCGCCGTCCCGGTCTCGTCGAAGACAACCTCCTGCTGGCCGTCGCCGGTCAGGTTGCCCCACGCGGTCCCGAAGTTCGCCCCGGTGAAGTCCACGGGGTTGCCGCCGCCGTCGACGGCCTTGGTCACCGAGCCCCAGGGGTCGAACGCGGTCGGCACGTTGTTCCATGTGGCGAGGGCGTCGCCGATCTCGGCCGAGATGTCGGTCGGCCCGTTGTCGAGCGAGAGCGAGATCGGCAGCGACAGCGCCCGCCAGTGGCTTGGGGACACCACGGGCCCCCCGGTGTCCTGGGCGAAATGCTGGTAGGCGCCGGCCGGAGCGGCGCCGAGGGCGGCGACGGCCGCCGCGAGCGCCAGGGTCAGGCGAAGCCGGGTCATGGGGAGCCTCCGGTCGTGCGCAGATAGCGACGGATCGACACCAACACGTGGTCCAGGCGGGGCGGGCCGCGCAACCGGATCCCGGCCGGGGCCGGCTCGACGACGTCGGTGCCGCCGGCATGCTTCACGTAGAGGACGGACTGCGGGAAGATCGTCGGGCCGGCCGGGCCGTCGGGGCCCAGGAAGAGGAGGTAGCGGCTCGATCTCGCGAACGCCTGCACCGGCGAGCTGACGACGGTGTTGCCGAGCCGGCCGCCGATCACCTGGACGACGATCTTGCCCGGCAGCTTGCCCTTCAGCACGTCCTCGACGGCGAACGTCGTGCGCGTGAACGGCGTGCCGGGTGCGCCCTCGATGACGCGCGAGCCGCGCGAGACGACGAGCGCGATGCGCTCCGCCCGCCGCGCAACCTGCCCGGTGGTCAGCGGAACGAGGTCCTGCGTGCGCTGCGGGTCGGGTGCCTGCTGCGAAGCCGGCGCCGCGGAGTCGCGCGCCGCGCGCCCGTCATCCCCGCAGCCTGTCACCGCGACGGCGGTTCCGGCGAGGATCGCGGCCATCAACCGCATGACCCGGGGGTTCACGGCGCGACTATACGGCCGGCGTCCTGGCGCCAGGGGGGAATTCGGAGCGCTCTAGCCGATCGGCTAGGCATGACCACTCCGCCCGGCTCGAAGGGTTCCGCCTTCGGCGTTAACCGAGGGCGCCGTTCGGGAATGACCCCGTCCGGAGTTCGAGGAGGGGGACGTATGCGACATGGGTGATCCGGTCTTCACTCGCAGGAAGCTGCTCGCCGGCGCCACCGCCGTCGGGCTCGGCGCCGCCGGCGTGATCGCCACCGCGGGCCCTCCGTTCGGCGGCGGCTCCCGCACGATCTCCTTCTGGCACCTCTTCTCAGGTGGCGACGGCGAGCGCATGAATCAGATGCTCGACGCGTTCGCCAAGTCGGACGCCGGCATCAAGGTCGAGCCGGTGACGCTGACCTGGGGGCCGCCCTACTACACCAAGCTCCAGCTCGCGGCCGTCGGGGGCCGCCCGCCCGACGTGGCCATCGCGCACGCCACCCGCCTCGGATCGCTGGCGCCCGCAGGGCTGGTGACGGAGTTGACGCCCGAGCTGCTGGCGAAGCACGGGATCACCCCCGACAAGTTCGAGCCGACGGTCTGGAAGCGGGGTCAGTTCCAGGGCAAGCAGTACGCGATCCCGCTCGACACCCATCCGTTCGTCCTGTACTACAACACCGAGCTCGCAAAGAAGGCCGATCTGCTCGGCGAGGACGGGCGGCTACGCTCGCTCAACGGTGAGAAGGAGGTCCTCGACGCGTTCGCCGCGCTCAAGAAGGCGTCGGGGCAGTGGGGCGTCGTCACCGAGATCCGCGGTGTCAGCCTGTGGCGGCTCTTCCTCACGCTCTACGGCCAGCAGAACGGCGGGCCGCTGTTCTCGCCCGACGGCAAGGAGCTCGCCATCGAGGACGACAAGGCGGTGCGCGCGCTCGAATTCATGCAGCAGCTGGGCGCCGGGCGCAAGGTCATGCCGACCACCTTCGACTATCCCGCCTCGATCGCGAACTTCTCCAACGCGACGACCGGCAGCATGCTCCAGGGCGAGTGGGAGGTCACGACGTTCCAGGCGGCCAAGCTGAAGTTCGACATCGCGCAGGTGCCGAACATGCTCGGCAACCGGGTCGCCCAGGCCGATTCGCACGCGTTCGTGATCCCGAAGTCCAGCCGCCGCTCGCAAGAGCATCTCGACGCGGCGCTCGAGTTCGTCGCCGGCATGCTCAAGTCCTCGTTCACCTGGTCGCAGGGCGGTCACGTACCGGCCTGGCGCCCTGTCGTCACGAGCGAGAAGTTCCGCAAGCTGACGCCGCAGTCGCACTATGCCGCGGCGGCTGAGAGCACGATCGAGGATCCGCTCGTCTGGTTCTCGGGCGCCGGCTCGGACCTCGAGAACGAGGCGTGGGGCGCCTTCCTCGGCGTGATGACGGGAGGGTCCAAGCCGCGGGCCGGCCTGGCCCAGTTCCGGGCCGCGATGCAGCAGTTCCTCGACAAGCCCAGCCCGGTCTGATCATGGCCGTCCGACAGGAATCGCTGCCCGCCGCCGCCGTCGACACCCGCGCGCGCGGGGCCGCGCCGAAGGGCGACAAGCGCGCTCGCTCCGGGTGGCTGCTGACCACCCCGTTCTTCGTCCTCTACTTCCTGTTCCTGCTGTGGCCGGTCATCGCCGCGGCCTGGAAGAGCCTCTTCTCCGACAGCCTGGCGGGCGGGAACACGAAGTTCCGCGGCCTCGGCAACTACGGGGAACTGCTCGGCGACAGTGACTTCTGGGCCGCCATGTGGCACACGCTGTGGTTCACGGTGCTGAGCTCCGTGCCGCTGGTCCTGCTGCCGCTGGCGCTCGCGCTGCTCGTCAACCGGGTGGCCAAGGGCCAGTGGCTGTTCCGCCTGGCGTTCTTCGCTCCCTACGTGCTGCCGGTCTCGGTCATCGTGCTGATCTGGCAGTGGCTCTACCAGCCGGGCTTCGGCCTCATCAACGGCTACCTCACGAAGATCGGCGTGGCGGAGGTCAACTGGCTGGGTGCGGAGGGCACCGCGATGATCGCCGTCGTCATCGCCACCGTCTGGTGGACGCTCGGCTTCAACTTCGTGCTCTTCCTCGCCGGCCTGCAGGAGATCCCGCGCGACCTCTACGAGGCGGCCGCGCTCGACGGCGCCGGCGCCTGGGACGAGGTGCGCAGGATCACCCTGCCGCTGCTGATGCCGACGACGGTGCTCGTGCTCGTGCTGCAGGTCATCGCGTCGCTGAAGGTGTTCGACCAGATCTACCTGCTGCTCCAGGGCGGCCCGAACTTCTCGACACGACCAGCGATCCAGTACATCTACGAGGCGGGCTTCACCCAGTACCGGGTGGGATACGCCTCGGCGTTGTCGATCGTCTTCTTCCTGCTCATCGTGGCGGTGTCGGTGCTGCTGTTCGCCGGCGTCCGCCGTCTGCAGAGGGGGACCTCCGCGTGGTAGCCCGAGCCGAGCCCGCGCGCGCCACGCTGCAGGAGCGCGAAGCCACGGTCGTCACCGGCGGCCGGCGCCGCTTCCGCCCGGGCGGCGCGTTGGTCGTCGCCGTCCTCGTAGTCGCGGCGATCATCTGGCTGATCCCCTTCCTGTGGGCGATCGCGACGTCGCTCAAGCCCGATCCCGAGACGACCAAGGTGCCGGTGAGCTGGACCGGATCGACGGTGACGCTGGACGCCTACAACAAGATCCTCGACCGCGGCGACATCCTGCGCTGGTACTTCAACTCGGCGCTCGTGTCGGTCGTGGTGACGGCGTTGACGATCCTGCTGTCCTCGATGGCCGCGTTCGCCTTCTCGCGGGTGCGCTTCCGCGGCCGCACCGCCCTGTTCGCCCTGATCGCGGCCGGGCTGATCGTGCCCTTCCAGGCGTTGATCGTCCCGCTCTTCAAGGAGATGGACACATTCGGGCTGGTGGACACCTACTGGGCGATCATCCTGCCCCAGGTCGCCTCGCCGATCGCCGTGCTCGTCTACAAGCGCTTCTTCGACGGCATCCCCGACGAGCTGGAGGACAGCGCGCTGGTCGACGGGGCCAGCCCGTGGACGATCTACTGGCGGATCTGGATGCCGCTCGCCCGGCCCGCGACCGCCGCCGTCGGGATCTTCACCTTCGTGCTGTCGTGGAACAACTTCATCTGGCCGTTCGTGGTCACGACGGCCAGGTCGTTGCAGACCATCCCGGTCGGGCTCTCGACGGTCAACAGCTTCTACGGCGCGCAGTACGCACAGGTGATGGCGCTGGCGATCCTCGGGGCGCTCCCGCTGCTGATCGCGTTCCTGTTCTTCCAGCGGCAGATCGTCCAGGGCATCTCGAACACCGGGCTGAAGGGCTGACACCCCGCGTGGCGGCGGCGCGGATGGTGGTCGATCCCGGCTTCGCCGTGGCGGAGGTCGACGAGCGGCTGTTCGGCTCGTTCGTCGAGCACATGGGGCGCGCCGTCTACGGCGGCATCTACGAGCCGGGCCATCCGACCGCCGACGAGGACGGCTTTCGCGGCGACGTGCTCGAGCTGACGCGCGAGCTCGGCGTCACGGTCGTGCGCTACCCGGGCGGGAACTTCGTGTCCGCCTACGACTGGGAGGACGGCGTCGGCCCGCGCTCGAGCCGGCCGACGCGCCTCGACCTCGCCTGGCGTTCGATCGAGTCCAACGAGGTGGGCACGGACGAGTTCATGACCTGGGCGCGCAAGTCCGGGACGCAACCGATGCTCGCGGTCAACCTCGGCACCCGCGGCGTCGATGCGGCGCGCAACCTCGTCGAGTACTGCAACTCGCCCGCCGGCAGCCGCTACGCCGACCGGCGCGGGGAGAACGGCCATCCCGATCCCTACGACGTGAAGCTGTGGTGCCTCGGCAACGAGATGGACGGGCCCTGGCAGGTCGGGCAGAAGACCGCGGTCGAGTACGGCCGGCTCGCCGCAGAGGCGGGCAAGGCGATGCGGCTCGTCGACCCTTCGATCGAGCTCTGCGTCTGCGGCAGCTCGAACTCGGGGATGCCGACGTTCGGCGCCTGGGAGGACACGGTGCTCGACCTC
>JAXDGC010000405.1:0-4638 GCA_034665245.1 Solirubrobacteraceae bacterium
TGGGCCGCTCGAGCCTGCGCTTCGAGGTCGTCGACCTGCCCGGCCAGGCCGACCGGCTCGCCTGGCTCGCGAGCAACCTGCCGGAGCTGCCGGGCTCGGGGATCGTCTACACGCTCACCAAGCGCGATGCGGACCTGGTCGCGGACTGGCTCAACGGCCACGGCGTCGCCGCCGAGGCCTACAGCGGCGACAGCGCGACCGACCGGCGCATCGCGGTCGAGGACCGGCTGCTGCGCAACGACGTCAAGGCCGTGGTCGCCACGAGCGCGCTCGGGATGGGCTACGACAAGCCCGACCTCGGCTTCGTCGTGCACTACCAGGCGCCGGGCTCCGTCATCGCCTACTACCAGCAGGTCGGCCGCGCGGGCCGCGGCATCGAGCGAGCCGAGGTCGTGCTGCTGCGGGGCGCCGAGGACCGGCGGATCCAGGACTTCTTCATCGAGCAGGCGTTCCCGCGGCGCGAGGTCGTCGATCGCGTGCTCGAGCATCTCGAGGCGGTCGGTGGTGACGGCGCCTCGACCCAGGAGCTGATGGGCCAGGTCAATCTCGGCAAGGGGCGCGTCGAGGCGATGCTCAAGGTGCTCGACGTCGAGGGCGCCGTGGAGCGCGACGGCTCGCGCTGGCTCGCCCGCGCCGGCGCGACGTGGGCCTACGACGCCGAGCGCTACGAGCGCATCACCGCGCTGCGCCGGCGCGAGCAGGCGGCGATGGCCCAGCTCGGCGCCGACGGCCGCTGCCTGATGCGCGCGCTGCAGGAGGAGCTCGACGACCCGGCCCCCGGCGACTGCGGTCGCTGCTCGGTCTGCGCCGGGCCGCGTTACGACGGGCCGCTCGACCCGGCGCTGGTGCGTGAGGCGTCGCTGCACCTGCGCTCGCGCCCGCTCGTCCTCGAGGTCAAGAAGATGGCGCCGGATCCGCTGGGCGCGATGCGCAAGATCCCCGAGGACGTCCGCCCCGAAGAGGGCCGCGCGCTGGCCCGGCTCGGCGACGGCGGCTGGGACCCGCTCGTCCGCGAGGGCCGCCGCAGCGGCCGCTTCGCCGACGAGCTCGTCGAGGCGGCCGCCGAGGCCGTTCGCAGCTGGGGCGCGCCGGTGGCGTGGGTCACGGCGGTGCCCTCGCGGCGCAGCGGCGAGCTCGTGCCCGACTTCGCGCGGCGGCTCGCGGAGCGCCTCGGGCTGCCCTACGCGCCGGTGCTCGAGCGGGTCGGCGACGCGCCGCCGCAGCGCGAGATGGCCAACTCCCAGCAGCAGGTCGCCAACGTGCGCGGCCAGTTCAAGGTGACGGGCGAGAGACCTCCCGGACCCTGCCTGCTGGTCGACGACATCCGCTTCAGCGGCTGGACGCTCGCGATGGTCGGCGGGCAGCTGCGCGGGCGGGGCGGCGAGGCGGTCTACCCGCTCGCGCTCTCGACCGCCTTCTAGCTTCCGAGGTACGCGAGCACGGCGAGGACCCGCCGGTGATCCCCGCCCGACGGGGGCAGGTCGAGCTTCGAGAACACCTGCTTGACGTGCTTCTCGATCGCGCTCGAGGAGATGCCGAGCTCGGCGCCGATGCCGGTGTTCGAGCGCCCCTCGGCCATCAGCGCGAGCACCTCGCGCTCGCGCGGGGTCAGCTCGGAGAGCGGCCCGCGGTTGTCGCGGCGGCCGAGCAGCTGCGCCACCACCTCGGGATCCATCGCGGTCCCGCCGCCCGCCACGCGCTCGAGCGACTCGACGAACGTGCGCACGTCGGCCACGCGGTCCTTGAGCAGGTAGCCGACGCCGCCGCCCTCGCCCGCGAGCAGGTCGGCCGCGTAGCTCTCCTCGACGTACTGGGAGAGGATCAGGATCGGCGTGCCCGGCACGCGCCGGCGTGCCTCGATCGCCGCGCGGATGCCCTCGTCGGTGAACGACGGCGGCAGGCGCACGTCGACGATCGCGATGTCGGGCCGGTGCTCGGCGATCGCCTCGACCAGCTTCGGGCCGTCGTCGACGGCGGCCACGATCTCCCAGCCGCGGTCGTCGAGCAGCCGCGAGAGACCCTCGCGCAGCAGCGTCAGGTCCTCGGCGATCACGACACGCATGGCAGCTCCGCGCGAATCGTCGTGCCGGGGTGGGCGGGTTCGATCACGAGCGTGCCGTCGAGCGCCTCGACGCGTTGCCGCAGTCCGGTGAGGCCGGCGCCGGCCGGATCCGCGCCGCCGGCGCCGTCGTCGGTGACGTCGAGACGCAGCCGGTCGCCGCGATGCACGACGTGCACGCGGCAGTGCTCGGCCCCCGAGTGCTTGGCGACGTTGGTCAGCGCCTCGACCGCTACGAAGTAGGCGGCCGCCTCCACCGCCGCGGGCAGGCGGCCGTCGAGCTCGACGTCGAGCCTGACCTCGACCGGGTTGCCGGCCGCGATCGAGGACAGCGCCGGCCCGATCCCGCGGTCCGTGAGGATCGCCGGGTAGATGCCGCGCGAGAGGTCGCGCAGCTCGACCAGCGCTCGCTTGGCCTCGCTGTGCGCCTCGGCGACGAGCGCTCGCGCGCCGGCGGGGTCGCTGTCGAGCTTCTCCTGCGCCATGCCGAGATCCATGGCCAACGCCACGAGCCGCGCCTGCGCGCCGTCGTGGAGGTCGCGCTCGATCCGCTGCAGCTCGGCGGCCTGCGAGTCGACGGCGCCTGCGCGCGTGCGCTCGAGCTCGACGACGCGCCGGCGCTCGCTCGGAGCCAGCAGCACGCGCCCGAGCCGCGCCAGCCCGATCCCGGCGAGGCGCGTGAGCGGCACGGTGAAGGTGAGCAGCACGAGGCCGACCGGGATGCCGATCCACGCCTCGTCGAGGGTGTTGACGTTGACCGCGCCGAGGTCGACTCCGGTGTCCCCGACGGCCCAGTACCACGCCGGCAGGAAGACCAGTCCCAGCGCGGCGCCCCACAGGGAGACCGCGAGCGTGAAGCCCGCGAGGCCGAGCGCCGGCAGCAGGATCAGCAGCCACAGGATGTCCTTCCAGGTGGCCGAGTCGCCGATGGCGGTGTGCAGCCACCCGAGCAACCCGCGGCGGTGCGGCGTCAGGTAGGTGGAGGGGATCGGCTCGCCGAGCGTGATCGCCGCGCGCCGGCGCTCGAAGCGCGCCATCCAGCGCGAGCCGACGAGCGTCGCGGCGAGGATCGGCAGGCCGACCCACACGATGGCGAGGCTGACGC
The DNA here is from genome assembly GCA_034665245.1 of Solirubrobacteraceae bacterium. GTDB lineage: Bacteria > Actinomycetota > Thermoleophilia > Solirubrobacterales > Solirubrobacteraceae > DASQFQ01. The sequence continues at coordinate 3,165 of JAXDGC010000405.1, forward strand.
CGACGCTGATCCCGGTCACCAGGAACACGAACGACGCGAGGCCGACCGGGAAGGAGACCAGCAGATAGGTGTTCCCGCGCCAGGTGGCCGCCATCGAGCCGACTCTAGAACCGACCTCGGGCATCCGCCATCCTGCCAGCCGAACCCCCGGCTGAGGCGTTCCACCACCCCGCCGTTGACGCGGTGTTGCGCGGCGCGACAAGCTGGGTAGGTCAAACCGGAGCAACGGAGGAGGAGACCTTCAGATGGGCACCAACCTGGCAAGCATCGTCACCGAGACCGCGGAACGGATCCCGGACGGCATCGCCTACAAGCTCGACGACACCGAGGTCAACTGGCAGGCCGTGGACGAGGGCAGCGCGCGGGTGGCGGGCCTGCTGAAGGAGAAGGGCCTCGAGCCCGGCGACCGCGTCGGGATCATGCTCCCGAACGTCCCGTACTTCCCGATCGTCTACTACGGCGCCCTGCGCGCGGGCGGCGCGGTCGTCCCGATGAACGTGCTCCTGAAGGGCCGCGAGGTCAAGTTCTACCTCGAGGACTCCGAGGCCAAGTGGGTGTTCGCGTGGCACGACTTCGCCGAGGCGGCCGAGAAGGGCGCCGAGGAGGCGGGCTCCGAGGCCATCCTCGTCAAGCCCGGAGAGTTCGAGAAGCTGCTGGGCGACGCCGAGGCCGACCGCGAGCTCGCCGACCGCGACGGCTCGGACACGGCCGTGTTCCTCTACACCTCGGGCACGACCGGCCAGCCCAAGGGCGCCGAGCTGACCCACGACAACATGCTCGCCAACGCGAAGGCCTCGCGGGACCTCTTCAGCACCGCCGACGACGACATCGTGCTCGGCGCGCTGCCGCTGTTCCACGCCTTCGGCCAGACCTGCTGCATGAACGCCTGTGCCGTCGGGGGCGCGACGCTGACCTTCATCCCGCGCTTCGACCCCGCCAAGGCGCTGGAGATCATCGAGCGCGACAAGGTGACGATGTTCTCCGGCGTGCCGACGATGTACAACGCGATGCTCAATGACAAGTCGCGCGAGGAGCGCGACACGTCGTCGCTCAAGACCTGCACGTCCGGCGGCTCGGCGATGCCCGGCGAGCTGCTGCGCGGCTTCGAGAAGGCGTTCGACTGCATGATCCTCGAGGGCTACGGCCTCTCGGAGACCTCGCCGGTCGCCTCCTTCAACCACCCCGACAAGGAGCGCAAGGTCGGCTCGATCGGCACCCCGATCGAGGGCGTCGAGATGAAGGTCGTCGACGACGACCGCAACGACGTCGAGCAGGGCGAGGTCGGCGAGATCGCGATCAAGGGCCACAACGTCATGAAGGGCTACTGGAACCGCCAGGAGGCGACCGAGGAGGCGATCCAGGACGGCTGGTTCCTCACCGGCGACATGGCGAAGGTGGACGAGGACGGCTACTTCTTCATCGTCGACCGCAAGAAGGAGCTGATCATCCGCGGCGGCTACAACGTCTACCCGCG
>JAXDGC010000406.1:0-7453 GCA_034665245.1 Solirubrobacteraceae bacterium
CTTCTTGACCGTCTCGATCCCGTAGCTCGCCTCGTCGACGATGCCGGCGGCGAGCTGCATGCTCGCGGGCAGCTCGCGATAGGCGTCGCGCTCCAGGTACTCGGCGAAGTAGCTGCACTCGAGCGCGGCGACGTCGACCACCCCGTCGAGACGCTGCAGGATCGGCACCCACGGGGCGTTGCGGACGATCGGCGACATCGGGCGGCCCTTGAAGTTGCCGTTGCAGATGTGGACGCCGCGGATGACCCCCTCGACGCCCTCGAAGCACTGCGCGGTGATGTCCGCCGCCTGGTCGGCCGTCATCTGGCCCGCGTTGACGAGCACGCCGAAGATCGGGATGTCGAGCTGGACGTGCGGGCACCCCGCGGCGGCGAGCTCGCGCATCTCGCGGTTGACGATCCCGATCAGGTTCGGCATCTGGCGCTGGAGCTCCTCCTGCTGGTCCTGGGCGTGGACGGCGATCTCCAGAGGCCCCACGACGGTCGCCTTGCGTACGCCGCCGGGCAGCTTGCTCTCGCGCTCGTAGGCGCGCGCGTAGCCGAGGCCCTCGGGGGCGCTGATCTCGCCCTTGATCACACAGTGGGCGAGATCGTCGTAGTCGAAAGGGTCGGGCTCGTCGGGCTTGTCGATCTCGACCCCGTGCAGCACGCGCTGCATGTGGTCGATGAAGTTGTCGGTGAAGTACTCCCCGCCGGTCCACTCGTCCAGCCCGAGCTCCTGCTGCTCGGCGATCGCCGCGGAGGCGGCCCGATCCAGGAGGTCCTGGCCCTCGTCGGCCCCGAGCTCCCCGGCGTGATAGCGGCGCAGGTCGTCCTCATGCTCGTCGAGCTTCCACCACGACCCGACCACCGTCGTGCGCAGCGCCATCTCAGCTCCTCCGTCGTTGACCGGCGGCGTAGTCAACCACGCGCCGGTCGGCGCCGGATAGATGAGGATCAGCGGATGGTCGTGCAAGGTTGTCCTCCTCGGACTGGGGGTGAGGCTGAGCGGAAGCCGACAGGGCCTGGGTTCAGGCGCCGAAGACCGCGGCGGCGATGCGCAGCCGTGCGGCGGTGCCGGCATAGCAAGCGGGAGCCGAACTGCCTGCAAGGTTGAGGCTCCAAGGAACCGCTCCGCTCGTAGGCCTTCGTCGAAGAGCCGAGCCCGGCCTGGCCGGGCCATACTGCGCCGGTGAGCCATCCGGTCCCGTTGCCCGAGGGTTTCGCGGTCGGACACTGGACCGACCTCGAGTCCGGCACGGGCTGCACGGTCGTGATCGTTCCGGCGGGGACCCGGGGCGGGGTGGAGGTGCGCGGTGGTGGCACGGGCACTCGCGAGCTCGAGGCGCTGTCGCCGCTGGCGAACGCGGAGGGCCCGAGCGCGGTGTTGCTGACCGGTGGGAGCGCCTTCGGGCTTGCGGCCGCGGACGGGGTGGTGCGCTGGCTCGAGCAGCGGGGCCGTGGCCGCCCGACGCCGGTGGGCGTGATCCCGCTGGTGCCGGCCGCGGTCGTGTTCGACCTCGCGGAGGGTGAACCCGGTAGGCGACCTGGGCCGCAGGAGGGCTACGCCGCCTGCGAGGCGGCTGCCGGCGGCGTCCCGAGTCGCGGGCGGATCGGAGCGGGCGCGGGCGCGGCGGTGGGGAAGGTGCTCGGGCGCGAGCGAGCCACGGAGGGCGGCGTGGGCTACGCGGCGACGCGGCTCGCCGGCGGCGAGACGCTCGCGGCGATCGCGGTCGCCAATGCCGCGGGAGACGTGATCGCCGAAGACGGTGAGGTCCTCGGCGGCCCGCACGGCGAACGCGGCGAGCTGCTCCGAAGCGCCGAGCTGTTCCCCGACATGCCCCAGCTGCCCGACTGGGCCATCCGCCCCGGTCAGAACACGACGCTCGTCTGCGTCTGCACCGACGCGGCGCTCGACAAGCGCGGCTGCGGCATCGTCGCGCGAGTCGCGAGCGCCGGGATCGCTCGGGCGGTCGACCCAGCCTTCACCCCCTTAGACGGCGACGTCGTCTTCTGCCTGGCCTCCGGGGCAGGGCCGCCCGCCGACCCCGGGCCTGCCGCCTCATGGTCGCTAACGATTCTGGGCACGGTCGCAGCGACGCTCACCGCCGCTGCGATTCGCGACGCGGTGCGCCAGGCGAGCTCGAGCGCCGCCCCGCCATCCTCGGCGAGTCCGAGCTGAGTCGTCGAGCCTGGTGTGTGGCTTCGGTGCGTTATGCGAACGCCCCGACGCCGGTGATGTCGCGCCCCACGATCAACGTCTGCATCGTTTCGGTGCCTTCGTAGGTGTGGATGACCTCGATGTCGCCCATGTGGCGGATGACGTGGTTCTCGAGCAGGACGCCGTTGCCGCCGAGTAGGTCGCGCGCTTCGGCGATGACCTGTCGTGCCTTGCGCGTGTTGTTGAGCTTGGCCAGGCCCGCGATCGTGTCGGTGAGGCGGCCGATCTGCTCGAGCCGGGCGAGCTGCATGCAGTACAGCTGCATGCCGGTGACCTCGGCGAGCATCTTGACCAGCCGGTCCTGCACGATCTGAAACGAGCACAGTGGCTTGCCGAACTGCCGGCGCTGCTTGCTGTAGGTCAGGGCCGCGTCGTAGGCCGCGACGGCGTGGCCCAGCGCGCCCCAGGCGCAGGTCGTGCGGGTGGTGACGAGCACGCGGCCGGCGTCCTTGAAGGACTCGGCGCCCGGCAGCCGCGACGCCTCTGGCACCTGCACGCCCTCGAGGCGAATCTCGGCCTGCCAGATCGCCCGCGATGCTCCCTTGCCTTCCATCGTGACGGCTTCGAAGCCGGGCGCGTCTTTTTCTACGAGGAAACCCTTGACCTGGTCGTCCTCGTCGGCGCGCGCCCAGACGACGACGACGTCGGCGATCGAGCCGTTGCCGATCCAGCGCTTGGCGCCGTCGAGCACCCACGTGTCGCCGTCGCGGCGCGCGCTGGTCTCCAGCGCGACGGAGTCCGACCCGTGCTCGGGCTCGGTCAGCGCGAACGCCCCGATCGCTTCGAGCCGCGCCATCGCGGGCAGCCAGCGCTCCTTCTGCTCCTCGGAGCCGAGCAGGTCGATCGACTTCATGGCCAGTCCGGACTGCACCCCGAGGAAGGTGCCGAGGCTGCCGTCGCCGCGGTGCAGCTCCATGTTGACCAGGCCGCGCGCGAGCGGGCTCATCCCCGGGCAGCCATGACCTTGGATGTCCTCGCCCAGCAGGCCGAGCTCGGCCAGTCGGCGCATCAAGGGCCATGGCAGCTCGGCCGCCTCCCAGTACCCGTTGATCACGGGCAACACCTCGCGATCGACGAAGCGGCGCGTCGCGATGAAGTGCTCCCACTGCTCCTCGGTGAACTGCTCGCGGACCTGGAAGTAGTCGGTGGCGAGCGCATCGCCGAGATGCTCATACGGGAGCGCCTGGGCGGACATGGCTTTCTCCTTTCAGCTGGCGTGCACGTAGCTTGCTGGGCGCAACGGAGTAGTCCTACCGGACACGCGCCGCCGGCTATCCGGACGTGGCCTCGGGCTGTTCCTGCACCGCGCACTCGGCCGCTCCGGAGGATCGCTACGGCAGCACCCGGCAGTACGTGAGCACGGTCACGCGGGTGCGGCCGAAGCGGGTACCAGTTGATCGAGAGCTGAACGCATGGCGGGCGCGGCCGCTGGTGGTCGCGCGAGGCAGGACATAGGCGGGCGGTGTTGGCGCTCGGGCCAGTCTGCTGAGCGGACGGGGCCGGCGCGAGTCTGATATGCGACCGGCGGCGTGGACTGAGCGCTGTGCACTTTTTAGGGTGCCGCTGACGTCATTTTCTCGGGCCGCAAAGGAGGCTCCGATGGTGCTGAGCAAGCTTGCCGGTGCGCGGCGTTGGTGGATGGTTCTGCTCGCGGCGGTGGTGCTGATCGGTGTCCCCGGTGCTGCGGGTGCACGCGCGGGCGACGCGGCCGCTGCCGGTCACGGAAAGAGCTTCGGGGAGTGGCATGCGGCGTGGTGGCAGTGGGCGTTCTCGTTCCCGTTCAGCGCCCACCCGCTGAACCCGGATTCCGGTGCCAGCTGCGCCACCGGGCAGACGGGGCATGTGTGGTTCTTGGGTGGCGTGTTCAACGCCACCGGCACCGTCACGCGCGACTGTGTCGTTCCGTCGGGCACCGCGCTCGTGGTCGCGGTCGCCGACGTCGAATGCTCGACGGTGGAGTCGCCGCCGTTCAGTGGAACGGATCCGGCCTCGCTGCGAGCGTGTGCCGCAGGGGTCGTCGACCCCGCCAGCCCGCTCTTCGTCACGGACGCGTTCGCGCGTCTCGACGGTCGCTCGCTCCGGGTCAGCCGCGTTCCGTCGCCGGTGTTCAGCTTCTCGGCTTCCGGCGCGCCGGGCGACAGCATCCTCACCTGCCCGTGCAGCGGAACGAGCGGCTTGGCCGTCGCGGACGGCTACATGCTGTTCCTGCACCCGCTGGCCGTCGGTCGCCACACCCTGCATTTCGGCGGCAGCTTCCCAGCTTTCCCCTACACGCTCGACATCACCTACCGACTCACAGTGGCCCCCCGCGGCCATGCCTCCTAGCCGGCGGACGCCGGCCCGCCTAGGCTGGCCGCGTGGACTCAGCTCCTCGACGGCCCGAGGGGACGATCGCGATGCTCTTCACCGACATCGAGGGCTCGACACGGCTCGCGGCAGCACTAGGCGCGGACTGGCCGCAGGTGCTGCGCGATCACCACGCGCTCCTGGGCGGGGCGATCGCGGCCGAGGGCGGATGGGTCGAGCGCACCGAAGGGGACGCGTTTTTCGCCACGTTCTCCGATCCGCGTGCGAGCGCGCGAGCGGCGGCCGGCGCGTTGCGCTCGCTGCGGGGGCATCCGTGGCCGCCGGAGGTCGGCGAGCTGCGGGTGCGGATGGGTCTGCATGTGGGGTTCGTGGAGGTCAGCGACACGGGCTACGTCGGGCTCGAGATCCATCGCGCGGCGCGCGTGGGAGCGGCGGCGCACGGCGGCCAGCTGCTGCTGACCGCCGCCGCGCGCGACTTGGTCGGCGATGAGGTGGCCACCGATCCGCTGGGCATGCACCGGCTGAAGGACTTCCCCGCGCCCGAGGCGCTGTTCTGTGCGGTTGTCGCCGGTCGTGGCGCGGCGGCGTTCCCCGCTCCGAGGACGCAGGAGGTGCGCCCGACGAACCTGCCGGCGGGGCGGCCGGCGCTCGTCGGCCGCGAGGACGAGATGCAGCGGATCCGCGACGCGTTCATGGCCGACGGCGAGCGCTTGGTGACCCTCACCGGCCGCGGCGGCGCCGGCAAGACGAGCCTCGCGCTCGTGACCGCGGCCGGGCTGCTGGAGGAGCATCCGGGTGGCGTGTGGCTGGTACGGCTCGCCACCGTTACCTCGGCCGACTCGGTCCTGACGGCCTTGGCCGCCGCCGTCGGCGCCGAGCGCGACGTCTCGCGGCCGCCGGCGGACGCGATCGCCGACCGCCTCCGCGACCGCGGCGCGGTGCTGCTGGTGCTCGACAACCTGGAGCACGTCGTCACGGCGGGGCCCGCGATCGCGGGATTGCTCGACGAGCTTCCCGACGTGCGCGTGCTGGGCACGTCGCAGGTGCCGCTGCATGTGCCCGCCGAGCGCTGCCTGCCGCTCGACGCGCTCGACGACGAGGCGGCGCTGGCGCTGATCGAGCGCGTCGCGCTGCGCCGCGGCAGGACGGTGCCTGCAGAGGGTGCTGACCGCGCGACGCTGCTGGCCCTTGTCCGGTTGCTCGACGGCCTGCCGCTCGCCCTCGAGCTGGCCGCTGCGCGACTGGCGTTGCTCACGCCGGCGCAGCTGCTCACCCGCTTGCGGGAGTCGCCGGACCTGCTCCAGGACACTCGCGCGGATCAGTCCGACCGTCACCGGTCGCTGCGTGCGACCGTCGACTGGACGCTCGATCTGCTCGACGCGCCGGCGCACGCGCTGTTCACGCGCATCGGCGCGTTCGCCGGACCGGTCGAGCTCGAGGAGCTCGAGGCGATCGCGGGAGCGGACGGTCTCGACGTCCTCGAGGCGCTGGCGGACCTGGTGGAGGTCGCGCTCGCGCGTCGCGTCGAGTCCGGCGACGGCCGCGTGCGCTTCGGCCTGCCCGAGGCGTTGCGGCAGATCGCGTCGTCGCGGCTGGACGCCGCGCCCGACGGCTCGGACTGGCGCCGCCGCCATGCGCGGCGCCAACACGAGATCGTCTGGCGCGTGCGGACGCCCAGCATGTCCAGCGGCGCCGACTACCGCGCGGCGCTCGCGGCCGACGGTGAAGTCGCTGCGGCGGTCCGCTGGGCCCGCGCAGCCGGCGATCCACTCGCGGCGCCCCTCGGCGCCGCGCGGGCGACGCTGCTGGCCGACAGCGGACGCGTGCGAGAAGCGCTCGCCCTGCTCGAGCCGATGCTCGCCGCGCCTTCGGGCGACGTCCTCGCCGACAGCCAGGCGTGGGTCGCCCAGGGCTGGGCGATGCTCGTGTCCGATCGGATGGACGACGGCGGGGCCGCGGCCGACCGCGCGGCCGCGATGACCGCGGACCCGAACGTCCAGCTGAACGCCCACGCCCTCCGCGGCTTCCAGCACATGTTCGCCGGCGCCGGTCAGGAAGGAGTACGCGAGTTCGAGCGCTGCACATCCATCGCCCGCGAAATCGGCCCGGCCGCCCACGCCGGCGCGCTGATCTTCGAGGGCCAGGCGCTCACCTTCGCCGGCGAGCACGAGCGAGCCGCCGAAGCGCTAGCGGACGCCGAGCGGATCGGCGCGCCGGTCGACGCCAAACAGCTCGGGCAGATCGACACGGTCTACGCGGATCTCGCGATGCAGCGTGACCGTCCGCACGAAGCCCTGCCCCACTACGTCCGCTCGATCGAAGCGGCGGAATCGCGCGACGATCTGTTGCAGGTGCACTTCGACCTGCAAGGCCTCGCGAACGCGCTCGCGCGGCTCGAGCACGACGCGGAGGCGCTCGAAGTCCACGCCCTCGCCGAAGCCCACGGCAGCGAGATGGGCGGCCCCGGTGGGTCCATCGTCGACCACCTCTTCGGTCGCGATCCGATTATCCTCGCCGAGCAGCGCGCCGGCGCTGCGGCGGCCGCGGAAAACCATGCGCGTGGCTACGCCGTCCCCGCGGGCCGCCGCGTCTTCCGCGCCTGCCAGCTCGCACGGGCGCGCGAGGCGTGAGCAGCGCCGCGTCAGAACGAGCCGGGCAGGCACGCGATCGCGTTCGCGCTAGCGACGTACGCGGCATTTCGACGCTAACCCCCGGTTCTTCACCAGAAGAGGAAATTCGCAGTGGGTGCGGCGACCGACGCTGCGTACCCTTTCTCCAATGGCAAGCGTCAGTCCGATCCTCTCCGCCTCGCAGCTGGCGACGCTGGCGGCCCTCGGCGAGGAGCGGACGGCCGCGGCCGGCGACGTGCTGTACGAGGTCGGCGACGAGCGCTACCCGTTCATCGCGATCCTCGAGGGTGAGGCGGCGATCCTCGACACGGCGGGGG
>JAXDGC010000407.1:0-3227 GCA_034665245.1 Solirubrobacteraceae bacterium
GAGGAGAGGACGCCCTCGTCGTCACCCACGGCGGCTGCGTCCGCGCCGCCACCGCGCACCTGACCGGCGCGGACCCGCGCCGGCTGGCGCCGCCCGCGAACGCGAGCCTGACCGTGATCGAGCACGGCGAGCGCACGCGGCTGCACGCCTACGGGCTGCGCGCACCGGGGCCCGAGACTCCCGGCCTTGCGTGAGCCCCTACAACGGCGACAAGCCGGGGTCGCGCTCCACGGCCTCGAGCCGCGCTGCGCGCACCCACGCGTTCTCCACCTCGGCGGGCGGCGCCGGCGGAGGCGCCGTGTCGCGCAGGAACTGCTCGATCGCCGCGATCACGGCGGCGGCCTCGTCGGGCGTGGCGCTCGAGCCGTGCAGCTCCAGGCGGGGGCGGCGGTTCATGGCCGCTACTTGCGCTGGATCACGTAGGGGCCGCAGCTCTTGCCGTCCGCGCCCTTGACGGCGCCGCCCTTGAGGTCCTTCAGGGCGATGCTCAGCCGCTTGCCCGTGACCGTCACCTCTCCGTAGGAGAACGTGTCGAGCTGGGAGCAGCGGATGCCCGGGCCGTCGGGCGGCGGCCTGGTGAAGAACGCGGCGTTGACGAGGTCGGCGGCCTGCGGGTTCCCCGCCGTGTTGTTGAGGTCGGTCTTGAAGGTGTTCGTGCCTGACGGGCCGGTCGTCACCTCGAGGATGCCGCTGTCGACCGGGCCGCCGTCCTCGAGCGTCTTCAGCCGCACGTCGTTGACCAGGTTGGCGTGCACGTCGGTGGTCAGGAAGACCACGTTCTTCACGTTCTGGCGCAGGAAGGAGACGACCTTCTGGCGCTCGGGCTCGTAGCCCTCCCAGCGGTCGTAGGGGTCGGCGTAGAACTGCTGGATCGGCATCTCGTTGACGACGACCTTGAAGGTCGCCTTCGAGCGCTTGACGGCGCCCGTGAAGCGCGCGAGCTGGCGCTTCCCCAGGAGCGTCCGGGAAGGGTCGTTGATGCGCGCCACGCACGCCGGCGGGGGCGGCGCGGCAAGCGCGGGGACGACGACCGCGAACAGCGTGCGGATCCGCTGTGGTGCCGTCGGCGCGAGGTCGCGGTTACCGGACCCCGCCGGGTTGTCGCAGACGCCCCCGTCGTCGGCTCCGGCGCTGCGGAACGAGCGCTCGTCGAGGAAGAAGAGCTCGAGGTTGCGGCCCCAGCGGACGGAACGGTAGATGCCGTTGGCCTTCGAGTAGCGCACCGGCATGTACTCCCGGAACGCCTTGACGCCGTCGCGATAGAGCTTGTGCCCGTCGACGGTCACGACGCGCCCGGGCTGGCCCTCGGCCGTGCCCGACCGGGTCGGGTAGCGCGTCTGGTCGACCGCGAAGTCGTTGAGGAACTCGTGATCGTCCCAGTGGTTGAACATCGCGCCCGACGCGCGCAGCTTGCGCAGCGTCGGCGCGCTCAGCATGCGGCGGTACTTGAGCCGCTTCTGGGCGACTGAGATCGCGAGCGGGTCGGTGCGATCGTACGCCGAGTCCGTGTCGGAGTAGATCGTGTCTCCGAGGTTGATGTTGAAGTCGTTGGCCTCCCGCCGCATCCGCGCGTAGACCGGGAACGGCGCGTGGAGCAGGCTGTTGGTGCCCGGCTTCACCACCGGATCGGAGTCGCCCGTCCACGCGAACGTGACCGGTCGCCGCGAGCTCGTCCGGGGCGCGGTCCTGAAGGTGCCGCGGTCGCTGCGCGAGCGGCCTCGCACGAAGCGGAAGTAGTAGCGCTTGCCGGGCGCGAGGCCCCGGACCTTGACCTGGACGGTCTTGTCGGCGCTCTTGGCGGCGCGCAGGCGCCGGCGCACGACCGGCGCGCGGAAGGCCCGGCTCTTCGCCAGCTCGAGCGACACCGGCCCCGCCTTGTCCGCACGGGTCCAGACGATGGCCGAGTTCGTGGAGACCTCGGCGGACGCGACGCCGGCGCTGAAGCCCTTGGCCGACGCGGTAGCGGGTAGGGCCGCGCACGCGGCCAGGGGGAGGAGAAGGAGCCAGCGGGTCCGGGACATGGGGCGACTCTAACCGCGGTTAGAGCGGAATGTTGCCGTGCTTGCGCTTCGGGCCCGGCTCGCGCTTGGTGAGCAGGGTCTCGAGCGCGGTGATGACCTTCGGCCGCGTCTCGTGCGGGACGATCACGTCGTCGATGTAGCCGCGCTCGGCCGCCGTGTAGGGATTGGCGAAGCGCGCCTTGTAGTCCTCGATCAGCTTCTGGCGGCGCTCGTCGGGTGTCGGCGACTGCGCGATGTCGCGGCGGTGGATGATGTTGACCGCTCCCTCGGGGCCCATCACCGCGATCTCAGCGCTCGGCCAGGCGAAGTTGAAGTCGGCGAGCATGTGCTTGGAGGACATGACGTCGTAGGCGCCGCCGTAGGCCTTGCGCGTGATCACGGTGATCTTCGGCACCGTCGCCTCCGTGAAGGCGTAGAGCAGCTTCGCGCCGTGGCGGATGATGCCGCCCCACTCCTGGTCGGTGCCGGGGAGGAAGCCGGGGACGTCGACGAGCGTCAGCAGCGGGATGTTGAACGCGTCGCAGGTGCGGACGAAGCGCGCGGCCTTCGAGCTCGCGTCGATGTCGAGCACGCCCGCCATCGCCTTCGGCTGGTTGCCGACGATCCCCACGGAGTAGCCGTTGAGGCGCGCGTAACCGCAGACGATGTTCTGCGCGAAGTGCTCCTGGACCTCGAAGAACTCGCCGTCGTCGACGACGTAGCGCATGACGTCGCGCATGTCGTAGGGCTTGTTCGGCGAGTCCGGGACGACCTTGTCGAGCTCCTCGTCCATCCGCAGCGGGTCGTCGGAGGGCAGCACGCGCGGCGCCGTCTCGAGGTTGTTCTGGGGCAGGAACGACATCAGGTAGCGCGTGTCCTCGATGCACTGGTCCTCGTCGTCGGAGGCGAAGTGCGCGACGCCGGACTTCGTGTTGTGGCTCATCGCGCCGCCGAGCTCCTCGAACTCGACCTCCTCGCCCGTGACCGTCTTGATCACGTCGGGGCCCGTGATGAACATGTGCGAGGTCTCCTTGACCATGAAGATGAAGTCCGTGATCGCCGGCGAGTAGACGGCGCCGCCCGCGCACGGGCCCATGATCAGGGAGATCTGCGGGATCACGCCCGAGCAGCGGACGTTGCGCACGAACACGTCGCCGTAGGCGCCGAGCGAGACGACGCCCTCCTGGATGCGGGCGCCGCCGGAGTCGTTGATGCCGATCACGGGGC
>JAXDGC010000408.1:0-13130 GCA_034665245.1 Solirubrobacteraceae bacterium
CCGGCCGCGAACACGCCCGGTCGGACCGTTTCGAGCAGATGCGGCTCGCGATCCGTGAGCGGCCAGTTGAGGTGTCCGCCGCAGATCGCCGCCCCGTGGCCGCACAGCAGGTAGCCGGCGGGGTCGACCGCGAGGATCCCCGTCGTCGCCTCGGTGCAGGGCGAGGCGCCGATCATCACGAACACCGCGGTGGTCGCCGCCTGCGTGCCGTCGTTGCCGTCGCCGTTCCGCAGGCTCACGGTCTCGACGGTCGCGGTGCCGTGCACCGCGGTGATCTCCGTCTCGGTCATGACCTCGATGCGCGAGGAGCGCTCGATGCGGTCGACGAGGTAATGCGACATCGTCGACTTCAGCGCCTTGCCGCGCACCACGATGCGCACGCTGCGCGCCCGCGACGCGAGGTGGACCGCCGCCTGCCCCGCCGAGTTGCCGCCGCCGACGACGATCACGTCCTCGCCGCGGCAGCGCTCCGCGTCGGTCGGCATCGCAGCGTGGTAGACGCCCGCGCCGCGGAAGCGATCGACGCCCTCGGCCTTCAGCTCGCGCCAGCGCGCGCCCGTCGCCATCACGACGGAGCGGCCGAGCACGTGCTGGCCGTCGTCGAGGTCCACGCGCACGAGGCCCTCGGGCCCGTCGGCCAGCTCGACGGCGGGGTGGAAGCTCGAGAGCACCGCATCGAAGCGGCGCGCCTGGAGCGTCGCCTTGCGCGTCAGCTCGGTCCCGGAGATGCCGGTCGGGAAGCCGAGGTAGTTCTCGATCCGCGTGCTCGTCCCGGCCTGGCCGCCGGGGGCCCAGGCCTCGGCCACGAACGTCCGCAACCCCTCCGAGCCGCCGTACACCGCGGCCGCCAGCCCGGCCGGCCCGGCGCCGAGCACGACGAGATCGAAGCGCTCGCCGTCGACCTCGGCGCGCAGGCCCAGCGACCGCGCGACCTGCGCCGCGGACGGGTTGCGCATCACGTTGGTGGCGTGCACGAGCACCGGGGTCTCGGAGCGCGGGATGTCGAGCCACTCGAGCAGCCTCGCGCTCTCGGCGTCCGTGTCGGCGTCGTACCACCGCACCGGCAGCAGGTTGCGCTCGAGCAGGTCGCGCACCTCGAACGCGCGCCGGGAGTCGCGCGCGGCGATCAGCCGCATGACCCCGTGGCCCTCGGCCTCGTGCCACGAGCGGCGTTCCAGCAGCGTGCGGAAGACGTGCTCGCCGAACTCCGGCCAGCGCGCGACCATGTCGCGCAGCGCGGAGCGGTCGAACTCGATCACGTCCGTCGGCTCGACGGCCACACAGGCGCTGATCGTCGGCTCGCCGGTGAACGCCGCGATGTCGCCGATGAACGTACGGCTGTCGGCCTGCGCGACGTAGACGTCCTTGCCGGGCTTGCGGTCGACGAACTCGACGAGCCCGTGGTCGATGACGAAGAACGGCGCGTCGCGGACGGCGTGTTCGTAGAGCACCTCACCGGGCTGGAACGTGCGCCGCTCGCCGCGCTCGGCGAACCACGCCATCTTGCCGTCCGAGAGCCGCGGGAAGAGCACCTCGTCGAGGAGGTCGGGGAACCGCTCGCTGCGCATCACCTGCGTCGTCGCCATGCGACCGAGGCTAGCGCCGCGACCCCTACACCGTAGTAACCCGTACCGGATCGCGGTCGTCTGCTGATGTGGCGCACGAAGCACCGGCTTACGGTGGGCCGATGACGCGGACCAGGATCGTGACGACGCTCGTGTCTGTCCTGGGCCTGGTCGCGATCGCCGCGATCTTCGGACTCCAACGGCGCGCGTCCGCCGGCCGTGACGCGCAGTTGCAGCTCTCGACGCTGAGGTCGGACCTCTCGCAGCTGCAGGGTGCGCCGCTGAAGTCGAGCGCGACGACCGGCGGCTCGCCGGCCATCGCGCGCGGCCTGATCCTGACGGGCAAGCGGCGGGTGGCGCGGACGCTGTCGGCCCTGCAGCGCCAATCACCGGTCGCGGCGCTGGACGGGATCGGCACGCCGCTGCGCGCCGACTATGCCGCTCTGGACGGGCTCTACGCGCTCGGAGCGTCGGGCATGTCGGCCCGCGAGGGCGCCCAGAAGGCGGCGCAGCTGATCGGCGACGCGGCCACCGAGGACGCTCGCGTCGAGGGAACCCTCGACGTTGCCAGCCGCCAGTACGACCGCCGCGCGTCGGCGGCGGACGACCGCGCCACCGCAGGTTCGGCCGTCGTGATCGTGCTGCTGCTGCTCGCGTTCTCCCTCTTCTACCGCCGCTCGGTCACTGCCCGGGCGGCCGCGGAACGTCTGGCCGCGGTCGCGCAGCGCCTCGCCATGGAGAACGCGCGGCTGGCAGCCGCCAGTGCCGAGGAGGCACGCAGCGACGCCTTGACGGGGCTGCGCAACCGGCGCGCCCTGGCCGATGACCTCAGGGCCGTGCCGTATCGCGATGACGAGGCGGAGCTCCTACTGGCGCTGTTCGATCTCGACGGCTTCAAGCAGTACAACGACACCTTCGGCCACCCGGCCGGCGACGCGCTGCTCACCCGCCTGGGCGGGCGTCTGGTCACGGCCCTGGCCGGCGAGGGGACCGCCTACCGGATCGGCGGCGACGAGTTCTGCGTCCTCGTCGCGGCCGGCGCCGGCGACGGGACGGCCGTGCTGCGCGCCGCCGAGGCGCTCACCGAGACGGGCGACGCGTTCTCGGTCGGCTGCTCCTACGGCATCGCGCTGGTCCCCACCGAGGCGGCCACCGCGGCGGATGCCCTGCACCTGGCCGACCAGCGGATGTACGAGCACAAGGCGGCGGGCCGATCGTCGGCCAGCCGCCAGAGCAGCGACGTGCTGCTCAAGGTGCTCAGCGAGCGCAGCGCGGATCTGCGCGAGCATCTCGGCGGCGTCGCGCGGTTCGCCGAGCTGGCCGCCGAGTCGCTCGGCCTCCCCGAGCAGGAGGTCGAGCGGATCAGCCTCGCGGCCGCGCTGCACGACGTGGGCAAGACCGCGATCCCCGACAACATCCTCAACAAGCCCGGTCCGCTCGACGACGAGGAGTGGGTGTTCATGCGCCGTCACACGATCATCGGTGAGCGCATCCTGTTGGCCGCACCCTCGCTGGCGCCGACGGCGGACCTCGTGCGGTCGAGCCACGAGCGTCACGACGGCGGCGGGTACCCGGACGGGCTCAGCGGCGACGAGATCCCGCTCGGCGCGAGCATCATCGCGGTCTGCGACGCCTACGACGCGATGCTCACCGATCGCCCCTACCGCCAGGCGATGGCGGCCGAGCAGGCGATCGCCGAGCTGCACCGCTGCGCCGGCGGTCAGTTCAACCCCATCGTCGTGTCGAGGTTCTGTCGCGCCGTCGCCGGACACCAGCCGGCCGCGCACGCGGCCCACGCCCTCAGCTCGGCGAGAGGAACACCATGAGACTCCGGCACGCGGGCCGGATGCCCGTCGCGATCGTCACCGCCATGCTCACGCACCGCGGTCGTCCGGATCACCGTTCCACGCGACGCGGCCCCGGGTGAACGGTATGGCGTGGTGTGGGCCGAGGCGCGATCGACACCCAGCGTCTACCTGTCGGTCGGCCCGGGCGGCCCGCCCGCCGCCGACTTCACGATCGATTCGCTGACCGCCAGGCGCTCGCCCGACGGCCGGCCCGTGGTGCTCGCGAGCGTGCACAACACCGGCGGCCGCGCACTCGACATGAATGCGGCCTCGTCGTCCGGGCCGCACCTGGTGGTGCTCGGCGTGCTGGGTCTGCTCGGCCTGCTGCTCGCGCTCGCGGGCCTCCTCATCGTGCGCGTCCGTAAGACTGCCGAGGGTGCGAACGAACCGACTGGGACGCACCTCGGTCGAGGTCACCGAGCTCGGCTTCGGCGGCGGGCCGCTCGGCGGGCTGTTCGCGCCGCTCGACGATGACTCCGCCGCGCAGGCGCTGTCCGCGGCCTGGGACAGCGGGATCCGCTACTTCGACACGGCGCCGCACTACGGCATCGGGCACTCGGAGCGCCGCATCGGCGCATCCCTGCAGCGCCGGCCGCGTGGGGATTTCACGCTCTCGACGAAGGTCGGCCGGCTGCTCGTCGAGCAGGAGCCGGACGGCCGCCGGGACGAGTACTTCGAGGTGCCCGCGACGCACGGCAGGGTATGGGACTTCTCCCGCGACGGCATTCTGCGCAGCGTCGATGCGTCGCTCGCCCGCATGGGCGTCGACCGTGTCGACGTGCTGTTCCTGCACGACGCCGAGGACCACTTCGACACCGCGCTGCACGACGGCTACCCGGCGCTCGCCGAGCTCCGCTCGCAGGGCGTGGTGGGCGCCATCGGCGCGGGCATGTTCGACGCCGCCAAGCTGACCACGCTCGTGCGTGAGGCGGACGTCGACGTCGTGATGCTGGCCGGTCGCTACACGCTGCTCGAGCAGCTCGCGCTCGACGACCTCCTGCCCGCGTGCGCCGAACGGGGCGTGTCCGTGCTCGCGGCCGCCGTCTTCAACTCCGGCGTGCTGGCCGAGCCCCGTCCCGCCGCGGGCGCGCGCTTCGACTACCAGCCCGCCTCGCCGGACCTGCTGCAGCGGGCGCACCGCATCGCCGATGTCTGCGAGGCGCACGGCGTGACACTCCCGCAGGCGGCGATCGCGTTCCCGCTCGCCCACCCCGTCGTCGCCGGCGTCGTCATCGGCATGCGCTCGGCGGAGGAGGTGCGGCGCAACGTCGCGTCGTGCGACGCCGGCGTCCCGCCGGAGGTGTGGGCCGACCTGCGCGGTGCGGGCCTGCTCGACGAGCGCGCGCCGGCGCCCGGCTGAGCCACCGCATGCCCCAGGACTTCCGCGACGCTCGCTGGTACACCGTGCGCGGGGCGGCGAACCGCAAGCCGAGCACCTACCGCTGCCCGCTCTGCGGTCGCTTGCTCCCCGCGCTCAGCGCGCACATGCTCGTGCTGCCCGAGGGCGACGCGTCACGCCGTCGCCACGCCCACAGCGACTGCGTGATGAAGGCGCGGCGGTCTGGGCGGCTGCCGCTGCGCGAGGAGGTCGAACCGCGTCCGCGCGGGCTGCTCGCGCGGTTGTGGCGCCGCTAGGCGAAGATGTGAGGGGTGAGCGGCGAACCCTGGAAGGATCAGCTCGAGATGCTCGGTTCGCTGCTTCGCGCGCAGCGGATCGCCGCTGACCTGTCGCTGAGGGAGCTCTCGGAGCGGACCAAGGTCTCCAACGCCTATCTGAGCCAGCTCGAGCGGGGTCTCCACGAGCCGTCGCTGAGCGTGCTGAGGGCCGTCTCCGCAGCGCTCGGCATGCCGCTCGGGTCGCTGCTCACGCGCGTGGGGATGCTCGAGGAAAGTGGGGACGACGAGCCGGCGCTGCGCGATACCGAAGCTGCGATCCTGCGCGACCCCGAGCTGAGCGAGCCCCAGCGCACGGCCCTGCTGAGCGTGTATCGCAGCTTCATGGCGGCGCGGCTACGTTAGATTTCTAACGCGCGCGATCGATATAGTGCGCAAATATGAGAACGGTGAATTGGCGTGAGCTGTACGCATCGAATCGCGCGGTGATCGAGGGGGCCGAGCGAACGACGATCGTGGCCGGAAAGACGCACCGGGCGGTCGTCCACACCCCCGCCGGCGTCGACCCCGGCACCGCCCTTCCGCTGGTCTGCATGCTCCACGGGTGCACCCAGGACGCCGCGAGCTTCGCCGCCGCGACGCGGATGAACGAAGCCGCCGATCGACATGGCTTCATCGTCGTCTACCCGCAGCAGGACCGCGGGCAGAACCCCCAGGGCTGCTGGAACTGGTTCGCGCCACGCCACCAGGCACGCGGCGCCGGCGAGCCGGCGGCGATCGCCGCGATCGTCCGCGAGCTGATCGGGACGACGTCACCGTTGGCGATCGACGCTCGCCGCGTCTTCGTGGCCGGGATGTCCGCCGGCGGCGCCATGGCCGCGATCCTGGGGGCCACCTACCCGGACCTCTTCACCGCCGTCGCGGTGCACTCCGGGCTCGCCTACCGGTCGGCGACCAGCGTCGTCACCGCGTTCACCGCGATGGCCCGGGGAGGCGGGGACCCGGCCGCGATCGGCGAGCTCACCCGGCCCGTGCCGAGCATCGTCGTCCACGGCACCGGCGACCGGACGGTCGCGCCGACGAACGGCCACCAGGTGCTCGCGCAGGCGATGGCCGCCAACCGCCGCGCGGCGCCCGACCGCTGCGAGTTCGACATCACCAGTCCCACCTCCACGTCGCAGGGCCGGGTCGACGGCGGCCACGCCTACGAGCGCTCCTGCTGGACCGATCGCCGCGGCGCGCTGATGCACGAGTCACTGAAGGTCGAGGGACTCGGGCACGCATGGTCCGGCGGCCTGCCCGGGGGCTCCTATACCGACCCCCGCGGGCCCGACGCGACCGAGGCGATCTGGCGCTTCTTCGCAGCGGTTCCTCGATAGTGCTGAAGTGACGCCTCGTGACCGCCGTCCAGCGCAACAACGTGATCGAGCACGGGCGGCCTGACGCGCGGCCGATGCTCCTCGCCCACGGCTTCGGATGCGACCAGAACATGTGGCGCTTCGTCTGGCCGGAGTTCGCCGAGGACCACCGCATCGTCCTCTTCGACCATGTCGGCGCGGGCGGCTCCGACGCTTCGGCCTTCGACCGCGACCGCTACGCAACGCTCCAGGGATACGCCGACGACGTCCTGGAGATCTGCCGTGAGCTCGATCTCACCGACGTCGTCTTCGTCGGCCATTCGGTGAGCGCGATCATAGGCGTGCTGGCCGCCGCCGCCGAGCCCGAGCGCTTCGGGCGGCTCGTGCTGATCGGCCCGTCCCCGCGCTACATCGACGACGAGGACTACGCCGGCGGCTTCACCCGCGAGGACATCGAGGGGCTGCTCGAGTCCATGGACAGCAACTACCTCGGCTGGTCCCACGCGATGGCGCCGGTGATCATGGGCAACGAGGACCGGCCCGAGCTCGGCGAGGAGCTGACCAACAGCTTCTGCCGGGCGGACCCGGAGATCGCCCGGCACTTCGCGCGCGTGACCTTCACGTCCGACAATCGCGCCGACCTGCCGCGGGTGCGGACGCCGAGCCTCGTCCTGCAGTGCGCGCAGGACGCGATCGCCCCCGACGCCGTCGGTGAGTATGTCGACCGGCAGCTGCCCGACAGCCGGCTCGTGCGGCTCGCGGCGACGGGCCACTGCCCGAACCTGAGCGCTCCCGAGGAGACGGTCGCGGCGATCGAGGCGTTCCTGGCCGCGTGACGAGCGACGGGGAACCGTTCGAGGACACGGCGGAGGACCTCTTCGAGGATGCCCCGTGCGGCTACCTCTCGACGCTCCCGGACGGGACCATCGTGAGGGTCAACCGGACGTTCGAGACGTGGACGGGCCTGCGCCGGGAGGAGCTCGTGGGGACGAGGCGCTTCCAGGATCTGCTCTCGCCCGGGGGCCGGATCTACCACGAGACGCACTACGCGCCGCTGTTGCGGATGCAGGGCTCGGTGCGCGAGATCGCGGTGGAGATCGTGCGCGCGGACGGTACGCGGCTGTCGGCGCTGATCAACTCCGTGCTGCACAACGATCCGCAGGGCCACCCGCAGTGCGTCCGGACCATCGTGTTCGACGCGACCGACCGGCGCCGCTACGAGGACGAGCTGCTGCGCGCACGTCGCCAGGAGCAGGAGACCGCCCAGCAGCTCAGCCGGAGCCTGCTGTCCGGAAGCCTGCCGACTGCGCCGGGGCTCGAGGTCGAGGTCGTCTACCGCCCGGCCGTCAGCGGCCTCGAGGTCGGCGGCGACTGGTATGACGCCTTCTGGCTCGACGACGGCGACACGATCGGGCTGGTCGTCGGGGACGTGGTGGGCCGCGGGATCGCCGCGGCGGCGACGATGGGGCAGCTGCGCAGCGCGGTGCGCGCGCTCGCCTCCACCGGGCTCGGACCGGGGCACCTGCTCGACGCGCTCGACGCCTACGCGGCGCGGCACGGGGTCGGCACGATGACAACGCTGATCTGCGCCGAGCTCGCCCTCGGCTCACGCCGCCTGCGCTACGCCTGCGCGGGTCACCCGCCTCCGCTGGTCCTCAGCCCGGGGGAGGATCCGTTCTTCGCCTGGGACGGGCGCTCGACGCCGCTCGACGTCGGACCTGCGTCGCCCGGGGCGCGCAGCGAAGCCGCGCTCGCGCTCGCGCCGGGCTGCACCGTGCTGTTCTACACGGACGGCTTGATCGAGCGGCGCTCCGAGTCGCTCACCGAGGGCATGGATCGCTTGCTCCAGGCCGCGGCGACCCACCGCGACGAGACCGCGGCGAGGCTCGCCGCCACGCTCGTCCGGTCGCTCCACGATCCCGCGCACGTCGACGACGTGTGCGTGCTCGCGGCGCGCGTGCGTTGACCGCTGACGAGCGGCGCGGTTAGGGTCGCCCGAATGGACTCGACGGCAAAGGATGCGAAACGGATGCGCAAGCGAGGACTGGTCGGACTGTTGGTCGGTGGCATGATCGTCGCGGTAGCCGCCGCTCCGAGCCCGGGGAACGCGTCCGGCGCGCGCACCGCCGCGGCCTGTACGCGGGCGACGAACATCGAGGCGATCGTCGACGACTCCGGCTCGATGGCTTCCACCGATCCGTCTCGCCTCCGGGTTCAGGCGATGGACCTGCTGATCAACGCGCTCGACGCGAAGACGAACCTCGGCGCGATCGAGTTCGGCTCGAGCTTCGATCCGGCGACACCGTCCGCGGACGTCGTCTTCCCGACCGAGCCGGTCGGAGCGAACGCCGCCGCGATGAAGTCCGCGCTCGACACGAAGATCCAGGCCGACGCGGGCGGCACCGACTACAACGCCGCGTTCGACACCGCCCGCGCGGCGGACCCCAGCGCCCAGGCGCGCATCTTCCTCACCGACGGCGGCCACAACGCCGACGTCTACGCCGACAAGCACCTCAACCCGCCGCCGTCGGCGCAGACGCCGACCTACGTGATCGGCTTCAGCGCCGGTCTCTCGCAGCCGGACGATCAGGCGCGTCTTCAGAAGATCGCGACCGACACGGGCGGCCGCTACTTCCCGCTGCCCGACAGCAGCGCGTTGCAGTCGGTGATGAACCAGATCGAGACGACCCTCACGTGCCAGTCGGCGCCCAAGACCTTCAACGATTCGCTGGCGCAGGGCAAGAGCAAGACCCACAAGGTGAAGCTCGCTACGACGTCGAAGTCGGCGCAGCTCGCGCTCTCGTGGACGAGCCCGCTCGACCGGTTCACGATCTCGGGGCTGAAGATCGTCCGCAAGGGCAAGACGGTCGCCAAGGCGTCGCGCAAGCGCATCCGCAAGCTGAAGGTGACCACCCGGACCGGATCGACGTTCGCGGTCGTCAAGGTCTCACGCCTCGTGAAGGGCACGCTGCGCTTCAAGGTGAAGGCGACGACGATCGGGTCGGGTCAGCCGAAGGTGACGCTCACCACGCAGGTCAGCCAGAGCCGCCGCAAGTAGCGCTCCGGTAGGCGGGCGCGGCGGCCTCCGCCGCGCCCGGTCAGACGGCGGCGATGACGCTGTCGAGCAGTCCGGGGAAGCGCGTATCGAGCTCGGCCCGGCGCAGCTCGGTCAGGCGATGCCGGCCCTCGTCGTGCTGCCGCACGACGCCGGCGTCACGCAGGACGCGGAAATGGTGCGAGGCGGTCGACTTGCTGACGCTGAGGCCGAAGCTGCCGCAGGAGCGGCTCTCGCCCTCCGTCGCGGCCAGCGTCCGCACGATCGAGAGCCGCACCGGGTCGCTGAGCGCGCCGAGGACCGTCTCGACGCGCATGTCGGCGGGCCGTGGCTCGGCGAGGTGCGGGGCGGCCGGGGCGTTCGTCGGGGCCATGTATCGGATGATACCCATGGTTCGACTGTTTGCCAACCATCGAACAGTTCTGTACGATGGTCGTCGAACAGTACGACGACGGGAAGGCCCACCGATGAACCGAGCAGAACGCACGACGATCGCCGTCACCGGCGCGGCGCTGTTCATGGTCGTGCTCGACAACCTGATCGTCGCGTCCACGCTGCCCGCGATCCAGCGCTCCCTGCACACCTCCCTCTCGTCGCTGGAGTGGGTCCTGAACGCGTACATCCTCGCCTTCGCCGTGCTCATGCTCTCGGCGGCCGCTCTCGGAGAGCGTTACGGACGGCGCCGCGTCTTCACGGGCGGGGTGCTGCTGTTCACGCTCGCGTCGGCGGCGGGCGCGCTCGCGCCGAACGCGGGCACGCTGATCGCCGCGCGCGCGGTGGAGGGGATCGGCGGCGCGGTGATCATGCCGCTCACGCTCACGATGATGAGCGCGGCCTTCCCGGCCGAGCGGCGCGGCGCGGCGCTCGGTATCTGGTCGGCGATCTCGGGCTTCGGCGTCGCGCTCGGCCCGGTCGCGGGAGGGGTGCTGACCGACGCGCTCTCGTGGCACTGGATCTTCTGGGTCAACGTCCCGATCGGCATCGTTGTCGCGGTTGCCGGGGCACGGGCGCTCGCCGAGGGCCGCGGCGCCGCCCCCGAGCGGCTCGACCTGACGGGCGTCGTGCTCGTCAGCGGCGGGCTGCTCGGCGTGGTCTTCGCGACGGTGCGCGGCGGCGTCGACGGCTGGGGGGCGGCTTCGACGCTGGCGGCCTACGGCGCCGGCACGGCCCTGCTCGTCGCGTTCCTCGCGTGGGAGAACCGCTCCGATCACCCGATGATGCCGCTGCGCCTGTTCCGGTCGCGAGCGTTCTCGACGGCGAACATCGCCAACTTCCTGCTCGCGTTCGCGATGTTCGCGGGCTTCCTCATGCTGATCCAGTTCTTCGCCCACGCGCGCGGCGAGGGCTCGCTCACGGTCGGCCTCCACACGCTGTTCTGGACCGCCATGCCGATGGTCGTCGCGCCCTCCGCCGGCCGTCTCGGCCGGCGCGTCGCCCCGGCCGCGGTCGCGGCGGCCGGGCTGTCCCTGGTCGCGACCGGCATGCTCGTGCTCGCGGTCATCGCGGGGCCCGGCGCGACGGTGCTCGAGCTGGCGCCGCCGATGGTCGCGATCGGCGTCGGCATCGGGCTGGTCATCCCCAACATCGCGGCCGCAGCGCTCGCCGCGGTGCCGCCCGCCGACATCGGCAAGGCCTCGGGCATCCTCAGCACCTCGCGCCAGGTCGGCAGCGTCGCGGGCGTGTCGGTCGGCCTCGCGATCTACGAGGCGACCTCCGGCAGCGGCGCCGCCGGCGTGGCGAGCGGGGTCAGCACGGTCCTCTTCGCAGCCGCGGTGGCGGCGGCCGCCGGGGCGCTGGCCGCGAGCCGCCGCCACTCCGCCTTCGCGCCTATGCCGGCGTGAGCGGAGGCCTATGGTTCGGGCGATGGCCATCCCGATCCTGCTCGACTGCGACCCGGGGCACGACGACGCGGTCGCCATGCTCCTGGCGGCCGCCGACGACGCCATCGATCTCCTGGCCGTCACCACCGTGGCGGGCAACTGCCCCCTCGACCTCGCGACACTGAACGCGCGCCGGGTAGCCGCGCTCGCCGGCCTCGAGGGCGTCCCGATCGCCGCGGGCGCGGCCGGGCCGCTGCAGGGCGAGCTCGTGACCGCGCCGGACATCCACGGCCGGACCGGCCTGGACGGCTACGAGCTGCGGACCGGCGAGGCGCCGCTGGATCCGCGGACGGCCGTCGAGCTGATGAGCGCCACGCTCGAGGCCGCCCCGGAGCCGGTCACGCTCGTGCCGACGGGGCCGCTGACCAACGTCGCGCAGCTCCTCTCGGCACGCCCCGATCTGCACGAGCGGATCCGCGAGATCGTGCTCATGGGCGGCTCCACCGGCCGCGGCAACACGACGCCGGCGGCCGAGTTCAACGTCTTCGTCGACCCCGAGGCGGCCGCGCTCGTCTTCGAGAGCGGCCTCCCGCTGACCATGATCGGCCTCAACCTCACGCACCAGGCGCGTGCGACCCCGGACGTGCTGGAGCGCGTGCGCGCCGTGCCGGGCGAGCCGGCGCGCGCCGTCGAGGGCTGGATGTCGTTCTTCGGCGCGGCGTACGAGCGCGTCCACGGCGAGTTCGCCCCGCCGCTGCACGACCCGTGCACGGTCGCGCTGCTGATCGACCCGAGCCTCATCCACTGCGCCGGCAGCTTCGTCGCGGTCGAGACCGAGGGCCGCTGGACGCGCGGCGCGACCGTGGTCGACCTCAACGACCGCCTCGGGCGGCCGCACAACGCGCGCGTGGCGCTGGAGTTGGACGCGCCGCGCTTCTGGGATCTCGTCATCGGCGCGCTCGAGCGCCTTTCAACCACAGGAGGTCAGAGATGATCGTCTTCTTCACCGCCCGGCGCCTGAAGCCAGGCGCCTGGGACCAGTTCAGGCGTGCGTGGGATCCGGGCGACTCCAAGCCTCCGGGATTCCAGCGCGCCTACCACGCGCGCAACATCCGCGACGAGGACGAGGTCATCTCGTTCGGGATGTTCGACATGACCCAGGAGGACTACCACCGCTGGCGCGGCGAAGCCGACGCTCAGGAGAACGCGCGGGTGGACCACCTCTCGGCGTTCGTCGAGAACCAGCACGCCTCCGGCGTGTACGAGGTGATCGAGGAGGTCGCGGACTGAGCCGGCGCTACTCGGTCGCGTTGAACTCCCAGATCGCGATCGCGAGCATGACCAGGCCGAGCGCGAGGACGACCGCTGCCTCGAGCAACCCGGGCAGTCGCCAGCCCCACCAGGTGACGCCCGGGTCGAGCGCGCGGCTGGCCGCGGCGCTGATGTCCAGATGGTTGAACACCAGCCGTCGCATCGGGTCGACGGCGTAGGTCAGCGGGTCGATGCGGTTGAGCACCGCCAACCACGCCGGCAGCCCCGAGACGGGATAGAGCGCGCCCGACAGGAAGAACATCGGCATCACGATCATCTGCATGACGCCCATGAAGGACTGCATCTGCTTGATGCGGACGGCGACCATCACGCCGAACGCGGTGATGCTGAACGCCAGCAGCAGTTGCAGCGCGAAGATGCCCAGGAGCAGCGCCGGGTCGTAGGGCACGTGCACCGCGCCGGCGAGCGCGATCACGATCACGCCCTGGAACCCCGCGACCGTCGCGCCGCCGAGGCACTTGCCGATGATGATCGAGCTGCGCCGCACCGGCGCCACCATCATCTCGCGCAGGAAGCCGAACTCGCGGTCCCAGACGATC
>JAXDGC010000409.1:0-4169 GCA_034665245.1 Solirubrobacteraceae bacterium
CCATGCGGCTCGGCGCCGACCCGATCAAGCTCCATCCCGACACGCGGGCGCGCGAGATCTACGGCGAGGCCGTGATCTACGAGCGCCACCGCCACCGCTATGAGGTCAACAACTTCCTGCGCCGGCGGCTCGAGGCCGAGGGGCTCGTGATCTCCGGCACCTCACCCGACGAGCGCCTGGTCGAGATCATCGAGATCGCCGACCACCCGTTCTTCGTCGCCTCGCAGTTCCACCCGGAGTTCAAGTCCCGCCCGGAGCGCCCCGCGCCCCTGTTCCGCGACTTCGTCGGCGCCGCGCACGAGCGCGCCGTCGAGCAGCGCCCGGAGCCGAAGGCGGAGATCACTGTCTCCGTTGACGAGGAGCACGCCCCCGCGGGCCGGTTCCAGTCCGGCTCCTGAGGCGTTGAGGCCGGCCTCCGACGCCGAGAAGGCGCGGCTGAACGACACCTTCGCCGCGCTCTGCCGCATCCCGAGCCCGTTCGGTCACGAGCGCGCCTGCGCCGACGACGTCGCGGCGCAACTGCGCGCGCTGGGGCTCGAGGTCGCCGAGGACGAGTCCGCCGCGACGTCCGGCGCGGAGTGCGGCAACCTGCTCGCCCGCCTCCCCGGCCGCGGCGAGCGCTCGATCCTGCTCTGCGCGCACCTCGACACGGTCGACGACGGCGGCGTGCCGATTGACCCTGTCGTCGTCGACGGCGGCTGGGAGAACGCCAACGCCGGCATCCTCGGCGCCGACAACAAGGCCGCCGTGGCCGTGATGCTCGAGCTCGCCCGGCGCTGCAGCGTCGAGGGCTCGCCCGTCGGGATCGAGCTCCTCTTCACCGTCTCCGAGGAGAACGCGCTGGCCGGGGCGAAGGCGTTCGACGCGAGCGCGCTGCGGTCCGAGTTCGGCTACGTCTTCGACCACGCGACCCCGATCGGCGAGGTCGTGACGGCGTCGCCGACCTACTTCCGCGTCGCCGCCGACTTCCACGGCCGCGCGGCTCACGCGGGCATCCGCCCGGAGGACGGCCGCTCGGCGATCGTCGCCGCCGCGCACGCGATCGCCGCGATGCCGCTGGGGCGGATCGACGAGCAGACGACCGCCAACGTCGGCTCGATCCAGGGTGGGGCGGGGTCCACCAACATCGTGCCCGAGCGCTGCCGGCTGCTGGCCGAGACCCGCTCGCTCGACGCGGCGCGGGTCGAGGACGTCGTGGCGAAGCTCGTCGACGCCATCCACGACGGCGCCTCGCACGCGGAGTGCGATGTCGACGTGACCTCCGAGCGCCTGTTCGCCGGCTACCGGACCAAGCCGGGCTCGCCGGTGGTGCAGGCCGCCGAGGCCGCGCTGCGCGCGTGCGGCTACGAGCCGCGCCGGATCGTCACCGGCGGCGGCTCGGACGCCAACGCGCTCGAGGTGGCAGGCTTGCCGTGCGTGAACCTCGCCAACGGCACCGAGCGCAACCACGAGCCGACCGAGCGCGTGTCGGTCGCCGCGCTCGAGAGCATGCTCGACGTCGCGCTGGCCCTGCTCGACGAGGCGGCCGCGGCATGAGCTCGCGCTTCGAGCGGGTCGGGAGCGAGGCCAAGTACGAGGGCAAGATCTTCTCCGTGTGCGAGGAGACGTTCCGCCACGAGGACGGCGAGGAGTCAACGCGCGAGATCGTTCGTCACCAGGGCGCCGTCGGCGTGGTCGCGCACGACGGCGAGCGGATCTACCTCGTCCGCCAGCCGCGCGAGGCCGTCGGCGCGCCCGACCTGCTCGAGCTGCCGGCCGGCAAGCTCGACGTCGAGGGCGAGGAGCCGCTCGAGACCGCCAAGCGCGAGCTCGCCGAGGAGATCGGCAAGGCGGCCGAGCGCTGGGAGCACCTGCACACCTTCTACACCTCGCCGGGCTTCACCGACGAGGAGTGCCACGTCTACCTCGCCACCGGGCTGTCGGACGCCGAGGCCGAGACCGACGAGCACGAGCGCATCGACATCGAGGTCCGCCCGCTGTCCGAGCTCGACGCGCTGATCGGCGAGGTGCGCGACTCGAAGACGCTGATCGGGCTGCTCGAGCTGCGCCGCCGGCGCTGAACGCCGCCTTGCACGGAAAGGGGCGCGCCGCGCGGGCGGCGAACCCCGTCCCGTGGCCATCGCCTCCCCTCGCGTCCAGCCCTACGAGCACCTCCTGCTCGACTTCCTCGCCTACCTCGAGTTCGAGCGCGGGCTGTCGCGCAACACGCTCGATGCCTACCGCTCCGACCTGCTGCAGCTCGGGGAATGGCTGCGCCGCACGGCGCGCGACCCGTTGGCGCTCGACCATCTCGCGCTGACCGAGTTCGTCTCCGAGCTCGCCGTCGGGCGCGACGGCAAGGCGCCCGCCAAGCCGGCGACGGTGCAGCGCAAGGTCGCCTGCCTGCGCTCCTTCCACCGCCACCTCCGGCGCCAGGGACTGATCGAGGACGATCCGACCACGCAGCTCAAGGCGCCGCGCCAGAGCCGCAAGCTGCCGCAGGTGCTCTCGCGCGACGAGGTCGCCCGGCTGCTCGCCCAGCCGGAGGGCTCCGAGCCGCCGGCGTTGCGCGACCGTGCGCTGCTCGAGGTGATGTACGCCTGCGGCCTGCGCGCGTCCGAGGCGATCGACCTCGACGTCGCCGATCTCGACCTCGACGCGCGCGTGCTCCGCGCCCGCGGCAGGGGCAGCAAGGAGCGCCTCGTGCCGGTCGGCAGCGCGGCCGCCCGAGCCCTCGGCGTCTACCTCGCGCGCGGCCGGCCCCGGCTCGTCGGCGACCGCTTCGAGTCGCGGCTGTTCGTCAACCACCGCGGCAGCGGGCTCACGCGCCAGGGGCTCTACAAGATCGTGCAGCGCTACGCCGCCGCGGCCGGGCTCGCCGACAAGATGAGCCCGCATACGTTGCGCCACACCTTCGCCACGCACCTGCTCGCGGGCGGGTGCGACCTGCGCTCGTTGCAAGAGATGCTCGGCCATGCCGACGTGGCCACCACGCAGCTCTACACGCTCCTGTCGGCCGACACGCTCAAGGACGTCTACCTCGACGCCCACCCGCGGGCCGGCGCCTAGCAGCCTGCCAGAATCCGGCGGGTGCATCGCCGTGCCTTCGTCGTCGTGCTGGACGCGTGCGGCGCGGGGGAGCTCCCCGACGCCGCGGACTACGGCGACGCCGGGACCAACACGCTCGGCCATGTCGCCGAGGCGGCCGGCGGCCTCGATCTGCCCGTGCTCGGCCGGCTCGGGCTCGGCTCCGCGCTGCCGCTCGCGGGCGTGCCGCCCGCCGCCGACCCGGTCCTGCACGGCCGCGTGCACCCGCTGGGGCCCGGCAAGGACACGATCACGGGCCACTG
The DNA here is from genome assembly GCA_034665245.1 of Solirubrobacteraceae bacterium. Classification (GTDB taxonomy): domain Bacteria; phylum Actinomycetota; class Thermoleophilia; order Solirubrobacterales; family Solirubrobacteraceae; genus DASQFQ01. The sequence goes on from JAXDGC010000409.1 coordinate 3,330, forward strand.
GGAGCTCATGGGCGTCGTCACGCCCTCGCCGCTGCGGACGTACCCCGACGGCTTCCCGGAGGAGATCGTCGACGCGCTCCGCGACGCCACGGGGCGCGGGGTGCTGCTCAACCGGCCCTACAACGGCGTCGCCGCGTTCGAGGACTACGGCGAGCAGCAGCTGCGCACGGGCGACCTGATCGTCTACACCTCGGCGGACTCGGTGCTCCAGATCGCCGCGCACGTCGACGAGGTGCCGCCCGCCGAGCTCTACGCCGCCTGTGAAGCCGCGCGCGAGATCATGTCCGGCGAGCACTCGGTCGGGCGCGTGATCGCGCGGCCGTTCCGGGGCAGGCCGGGCGCGTTCGAGCGGACGAAGGGCCGGCGCGACCTCGCCATCGACCCGCCGGCGCGCTCCTACCTCGAGGAGCTCCAGGACGACGGGGTGCCGGTGCACACGGTGGGCAAGGTCAAGCAGGTCTTCGCGGGCGTCGGCGTCGATCGCGGTCACCCCGGCGCCACCAACGAGGAGGCGATCGCGTCGGTCGAGACGCTGATCGGCGAGCTCGACGGAGGCCTCGTGTTCGCCAACCTCGTCGAGACCGACCAGGTCTACGGCCATCGCGGCGATGTGCCGGGCTTCCACGCCGCACTGCGCGTGATCGACGCCGCGGTCGGGCGCTGGCTCGACCGCCTCGATCCCGCACGCGACCTGCTCGTCATCACGGCCGACCACGGCTGCGACCCCACCACGCCGGGCTCGGACCACACCCGCGAGCACGCCCCGCTGCTCGCGCGCTTCGAGGGCCACGGCGGCCGCCGCCACGACGGCCCGTTCGCCGACGTGGGCGCGTCCGTGCT
>JAXDGC010000410.1:0-4437 GCA_034665245.1 Solirubrobacteraceae bacterium
GGCATCATCGGCGGGATGTCGTGGACCTTCGTGGTCGCCGGTGGCGCGGGAATCGGTCTCTTCATGGCAGCGCTCCTCGGCTTCCTCCTGCGCATTCAGCAGCGCGGCCGCGACGTTTAGGCCTCGAGCCGCGTCAGGGCGACCTCGTACTGCTTGTCGTCCTTGACGCTAATCCGTGGTCCTTGGCCATGAATCCTCCCTTCGGGACGGCACACCGGATGTGCTGAACGGGTTACCCGAGCGTGAGCGGCGTCGTTCGATACGCCCACGGCGGTGGGGGATGGCCGGCTGCAGGAGCGGGTAGAGGCGGTGGGTGCCGCGATCGCTATGGAACGGGACGGTGTCGGTCGGGCTCGTGCACGTCCCGGTGAAGTTGTTCTCGGCGACCGAGTCGAAGACGGTGCACTTCCACGAGGTCCATCTTGAGGACGGTGCCCGCATCGAGCATCGCCGCTTCTGCTCGAAAGAGGACGGTGAGGTCCCGTACGAGGAGGTCGTGAGGGGCTTCGAGGTCGCGCGCGGCGAGTACGTGGCGCTCGAGAAGGATGAGGTCAAGGCGGCGGCCGGCGGGACCGGGCATGTCATCGAGGTCGAGCACTTCGTGCCGGTCGAGGACATCGACCCGGTCTTCTACGAGAAGACGTACTACCTCGGGGCGGGCGAGAAGGCCAAGGACGGCTACCGGGTGATGCACGATGCGCTGGAGCGGAGCGGCCGCGCGGCGGTAGGCCGCTTCACCTTCCACAACCGCGAGTACATCGCGGCCATCCGGCCGGTCGACGGCGTGCTCGCGTTGCACACGCTGCGCTTCGCGGGCGCGATCGTCGATGGTGACGAGTTCGACTACAAGCCGCCGCGTAAGCGCGCGGGCGATCGCGAGGTCAAGATGGCCCGCCGGCTCGTCGAGTCGCTGCACGAGGACTTCCGGCCCGAGCGCTACGAGGACGAGTACCGCAAGGCGGTGCTCGACGTGATCGAGCAGAAGGCAGCGGGCAAGGAGATCTCGGCTCCGCCCGAGGACGATGCCTCCGGCGACGCTCCGGATCTGATGGCGGCGCTCCAGGCGAGTCTCGACGGCGGTGGCCGCTGATGGCGCGTGCGCTCTGGAGCGGCTCGCTGAGCTTCGGGCTAGTCAACGTGCCCGTGCAGTTGTTCAGCGCCGTCCGGGATGTCGATCTGCACTTCCGCCAGCTGCACGAGAAGGACGGCGCGCCGATCGAGACGCGGCGATTCTGCGCGAAGGAGGAGCGCGAGGTTGCCTACGAGGAGATCGGGAGCGGCTACGAGCTCGAGGACGGCCGCGAGATCGTTCTCAGCGACGAGGAGCTGGCCGCTGCGGCGCCTCGCAAGACCCGAACCATCGAGATCGAGGCGTTCGTGGACCTCACCGACGTCGACCCGGTCTACTTCGATCATCCGTACTTCCTGCTGCCGGCGGGCGAGGACGAAGGTTCACGGCGCGCCTACCAGCTGCTGGTCGAGGTGATGAGCAGCACCGACCGCGCCGCCCTCGGACGCGTCGTCCTGCGCACCAAGGAGTACCTCGTCGCCGTCCGCGTCCGCGATGACCTGCTCTCGCTCACCACGATGCTCTTTCACGACGAGATCCGCTCCACCAAGGACATCCCGGCCGGCGGTCGCAAGCCTGCCAAGGCGCGCCTGGATCGAGCGGTCGCGCTCGTCGAGGCGCTGTCGGCCGACTGGGACCCCTCGGTCTACGAGGACCACTACCGCGAACGGCTGCTCGAGGTCATCGAACGCAAGAAGAAGGGCAAGCGCATCACCGTGCCCGAAGACGAGTCGCAGCCGTCTCCTGTACCCGATCTGATGGCTGCCCTTGAAGAGAGCCTGCAACGGGCCAAGGGCGGCGGGGGCGAGAAGCTCCAGGCGCTCAGCCGCGATGAGCTCTACGAGCGCGCACAGGACGCGGATATCGCCGGACGCTCGTCGATGTCCAAGAAGCAACTCGTCGACGCCCTCGGCGACCGCTGAGTGGCACCCGTGCCACGATGGACCCCTGGCCTCTCCGTCCTATGAACCCGATCCGCGCGTCGACGAGTACATCGACGCCCTGCCCGAGTGGCAGCGGGCCTTCTGCCATCAGGTCCGCGAACTCGTGCACGCCGCCGACCCGGAGGTCGAGGAGACGGTCAAGCGGAAGGTGCAGCCCTACTTCGTGCTGCAGGGCAACATCTGCGCTTTGCTGGCCACCAAGGATCACGTGAACGTCTTCCTCTACGACGGCGCGATCGTCCCGGATCCCGAGGGCATCATCACGGGCGGACACGACAACAAGACGGCCCGGACCGTCGCCGTCTATGAAGGCGAGACGCTCCCCGCGACGGCGCTGCGGAAGATGTTCGAGCAGATCATCGCCAACAACCGCGCCGGCGGATGGCGCCGGCTCAAGCAAGGGACCACGCCGTGACCGCCGCCGACGCGACGTGGGTCGACTGACCTGGCGCGCTCTCGTCAGCGGAATGCCGTCGTTCTGAAGCGCTATTCGGCGCGGGCCGCTCCGGCGGCGGCGAACTCTCCGGCTGCCCGCGTGCGCGTTCGCGGTCGGCGGCGACGCGTCGACGGGTCGTCGCCGTCCTGGCCTGCGAGCCGCGCGGTCTCGAAGAGCATCATCGCGAGCGAGACGTCCTTGGTCTCCCCGAGGTGCGGGTTGCGCTGCATGCGCTCCTCGGCGGCCTGCTCGATGCGGTCGATCTGGGCGAGCAGGCGCCGGCACGCCTGGGAGACCTCGCTGTAGCCGCGGGCGTCGAGGTGCAGCGCGGTACGGGTGAGGTGGGCGTTGCCGTGGTCGAAGCCGCCGGCCCCCGAGGCGGCGCGGGCGTACGCGTCGATCGTCTGCAGTGACGCCGAGACGGCGGCCTGCTTGGCGATCGCCGGCGCGGCGGCCCAGGCCTCGTCGGAGACGCGCGGGCGCTCCTTCGAGCGGTAGTGGTGCTCGACGGCGCCGCGCACGCGGGTGTGCCGGACGAGCTCGATCACGTTCATGCGCTCGAGCGTGCGCACGTGGTAGGCGACGGTCCCGAGCGTCGCGCCGAGCCAGCCGGCGAGCTCGACCGGGCTCGCGGTGCGCTCGTCCAGGAGGGCGAGGATGCGTACCCGCAGGGGATGGCTCATCGCCTTCACGTAGCGCGGGTCGTCGATGCTGGTGATCGGACTCGGGCCCGAGTCGTCGCCCCCGAGCCCGGACAACGTTGTCATCTCGTCCATAGAGACGGGATCGACGGAGTTCGCGCTCCGTAAACCCAAGATGTTGCCGCGCACCCCGGTTACGATCGCGGTGTGGACCGCGTGCTGGAGCGCGACGCCGAGCTCGCCCACTTCGAGCGCGCGCTGAGCGCCGCGACGACGGGCCGTGGGACGCTGATCCTCGTCGGCGGGGAGGCGGGCGCCGGCAAGACCGCGCTCGTCCGGGAGTTCGAGCGCCGCGTCGCCGGGTCGCTCCCGGTCTGGCGGAGTCATTGCGAGCCGCTGTCCGTGCCGATCCCGCTCGCGCCCATCCGCGAGCTGGCGCTGGCGGCCGGGGTGGCGGCGCCGGACGGAGGCGATCGACTGACACTCGCGCGGGCGCTGCGCGCGCGGGTGCGCGACGAAGCGGTCGTGGTCCTGCTCGAGGACCTCCACTGGGCCGACGCCGCGACGCTCGACGTGATGCGGCTGATCGCGGCGTGGGTCGAGCAGGCGCCGGTGGTGCTCGTGGCGACCTACCGGGACGACGAGCTCGAGGCCCATCGCGAGCTCGCGCTGCTGATGGGCGACCTCGTGACGCACCCCGCCGCGCTGCGCCTGCACCCGGCGGCGCTCACGATCGATGCGGTGCGCCGGCTCGCAGAGCCGTCGGGCCTCGACGCGGACGATCTGGTGCGGCTGACCGGCGGCAATCCGCTCCTGGTCGTGGAGTCGATCGCCGCCCCCGGCGGGGTGCCGGCGACGGTGCGCGACGCGACGCTCGCGCGCACGCGGCGGCTTGGCGCGGATGCCCGCGGGGCGCTCGACGCGGCCGCGGTGATCGGCCAGGACGTGCCGCTCGAGCTCCTGCGGACCGTCGCGTCCGCGAGCACGGGGGCGCTCGAGGAGTGCATCGATCACGGCGTGCTGGTCGGGGCCGGGACGACGCTGGCCTTCCGCCACGAGCTGATCCGGCACGCGGTCGAGCAGTCGATCTCGCCCGCGCGCCGGGCGGAGCTCCACGCGCGCGTGCTCGCGGCACTGCAGGAGGGCGGCGGGCAGGCGCCCGCGGCGCGCCTCGCCCACCACGCCGAGGAGGCCGGCCTCGGCGATCTGGTCCACGGCTACGCGATCCGGGCGGCCCGCGACGCCGAGCGCCACGGGGCGCACGCCGACGCCGCGCGCCAGTACGAGCGCGCGCTGTCTCACGGTGAGCCCGCTCCGCGCGAGCGCGCGGAGCTGCAGGTCGCCTTC
>JAXDGC010000411.1:0-4693 GCA_034665245.1 Solirubrobacteraceae bacterium
TGGGGGTCGAGCACGCCACGGTGCTCTGCCGCCAACTCCTCGATGGCGGAGCGCCCGGACTGCACTTCTACACGATGAACCGAGCGGCGGCGACGGTGGAGGTCTGCGCCAACCTCGGCTGGGAGACAGCGACCGTCCCGTAGCCCACGCGGCGGGGTGCGACGAATGTCGTCTCTGCCCCCTCCTGGGTGGTCGAGGCGACATTCGTCGCCGCGCGGCGGCTCGCTCCTGCTCTACCCAGCCGCCGTTGCGTTTGGAAGCTCCGTCTTGTATCCAGCAGAATCGAGTGCGAACATGTGTTCGATGATCGTCTGCGTCCTGCTGCCCCGCTTCGCCCTCTCCGTCGCCGCGGGCGGGCGGGCTGAGCTGGCGCGCGGGCCGGTCGCGCTCGCACCGGAGCCGGGGCGCGAGCCGCTGATCGGGGAGGCCTCCGCGGCCGCGGAGGCCCATGGCGTGCGCGCCGGGCTGCGGCTGGGGGAGGCGCTCGTCCGCTGCCCCACCCTGAAGCTGGTCGCCCCCGATCCCGCGGGGGTGGCCGACCAGTGGGACCGCGTGCTCGCCGCGCTCGAGGGCATCGGTGCCGCGGTCGAGTCCGAGCGCGCCGGCGTGGCGTGCTTCGACGCGAGCGGCCTGCTCAACCTGCACGGCGGCCTCGACGGCGTCCTCACCATCACTCGCCGCGCGCTCGCGGTCCCCGCCCGCCTCGGCGTGGCCTCCTCGCGCTTCGCCGCCGTCGCCGCGGCCTCCCGCGCCCGGTCGCGGCGGGCGGAGGTGGCGCCGGGTGCGCCGTCGCTCGGCCGCCGCTCCGGGGCCGGAGCGGTCCGCACCGCGACCCGGCGCGACCCGCTCGCCGCCTACCTCGCGCCGCTGCCGATCGCCCTGCTGGGCTCGCGCGCGGAGACCGCCGCGCTGCCCGAGCCGCTCGAGCGCTTCGGGATCCGCACGCTCGGGGAGCTCGCCGCGCTCCCGCGCGCGGCGCTGGCCGACCGCTTCGGCCCTGCCGGGCCGCTCGCGCGCGATCTCGCGCGCGGGCGCGACACCCCGCTCGTCCCGCGCCGCGCCGCGGAGCGCCTCGAAGAAGCGCTGGAGCTGCCCGAGTCCGGCTCCGGCACCCAGCTCGAGCATGCGCTCAACCTGCTGATCGACCGGCTCGTCGCCCGCCGCGAGCGGCGCGGGCGCACGTTCCGCTCCGTCGTCCTCTCGGCCTCGCTGGTGGAGGGCGGGACGTGGCGGCTGCGCATGACGTTCCGCGAGGCGCACGCCGATCCGCGGCGAATGCGGCTCGCGCTCGCGCCGCGGCTCGCGGAGCTGCCCGCGCCCGCCGACGTCCTGCGGCTGCGGGTGGAGGGCCTCGGGCCGCCCGCGGGCCTCCAGCGCTCGCTGATCGCCGAGCCCGCCGCGCTCCGCGCCGCCCGCCTGCGCGAGGCCGTGCGTCAGGCGCGCGCCGTGGCGGGGCCGGACGCCGCGCTGCGCGTCGTCCCCGTCGACCCCGACTCGCGCGTCCCCGAACGCCGGCTCACGCTCGCCCCGTGGGATCCGTGAGCTCCGTCGACCACACCCCCGCGCCGAGCCGCGGCCCGCGCCGCCTCGCCACACCGCGCCCGGTCCGCGTCCGCGCGGGGGAGGGCGGGCGCCCGGAGGAGGTGGGCGGCCGCGCCGTCGAGGCGGTGCGCGAATCCTGGCTGGTCGAGGACCGCTGGTGGTCGGAGCGCCCGCTGCGCCGCCGCTACTGGGAGATCGTGACGGCCGACGGGCGCAACCTCGTCGTCTTCCGCGAGCTCGCGGGCGGGCGCTGGTACGCACAGCGCTGAGCGGCGCTCAGCGCAGCCAGCCGGGGAGGTCGCCCAGCCGGACGCCGCCCGCGCCGGCGATCATGGTGGCGAGATCGTCCTCGAGCGCGCCGACGCGATCCGCGCCGAGCTCTCGCACCCAGTCCGTCCGCAGCCGCTCGAAGATCCGGGCACTCGCGGCGAGCAGCTCCTCGCCGCGCGCCGACCGCCGCAGCCGCACCGAGCGCGCGTCCCGCGCGTCGGGTTCGCGCTCGACGTAGCCGAGCCGCTCGAGCCCTGCCGCCGCCTTCGCCGCCGCCTGCTTGCTCACGCCCATCCGGCGGCCGAGCTCCGAGATCGTGGCGCCGTCCGGCCCGAGCGCCTGGAGCGCGAAGCCGGTGCTCGGCCGCGCGTCAGGGTGCCCCTGCTCGGCGAGCTCGGCGTGGAGCGCGTCGATCAGCAGCCGGAAGGATCCGGCCAGCAGCAGCGGCAGCTCGAAGCCGAAGCGTTGCTCGGTCACCGGTCATACGATATCGTCAACCAGGTTGACGATATACCTCGAAGGAGAACGAGATGCCCGCCGCCCCCGTAAGAGCTGCCGACGCCCGCCGGACCGAGACCCCCAACGCGACGATGATCACCCACGCCTCACCGACGCTCGGCGGCAGCGCCCGCCTCAGCGTGTGGGAGGTCCGGATGGATGCCGGCAGCCGGGGGCCGCTGCACGCCTTCGACTCCGAGCAGGTCTGGACCGTCCTCGCCGGCGCGCTCGACGTGACCGTCGCCGGTGAGCTCGAGCGGCTCGCCGCCGGTGACACGATCGTGTTCCCGCCCGGGGTCGCGCGCCAGATCGCCGCCGGCGAGGACGCACACGCGCTCGTGTGCGGCTACGGCGACGCGGCCGTCTCCGTCCCCGGGGAGGACGCGCCGCGCGGCACGCCGCCCTGGATCGGCTGAGCCGTAGATTCCCACGCATGGCCGACACCTACCGCCACCGCCTGCGGATCGAGGGCCTGACGCTCGCCGCCGCCGGGTTCGCGGGCTCGGCGCTGCTGCTCGCGGTCAAGCAGCAGGCGCGCCGCGCGCCGGCGAATACCGCGATCCAGCTCGGCGTGCTCGCCGCGGGCCTTGCGACGCTCGGCGAGCGCAGCACCCGCAAGACGCTCGAGAACGCCGAGCGCGTGCGCTTCGGTCGCGTCGGGACGGGCGAGCCGACGCCGCTGTGGCACGTCCCCGTGCCGGTGGTGGCCGGCGCGATCTTCCTCGGGCGGTTCGCCAAGCCGGTCAACCAGAAGCTCGGCCTGCCCGAGCGGCTGGCGCGCGACGCCGGCTGGGACGCGAGCCTGCGCGTGACCGCCGGGAGCGCGATCGTCGGACTCTGGCAGGCGTTCGTGATCGAGCGCCGGGTCGCCGGCGCCGAGCGTCGCGGCCTCAAGACCTACTACCGGATGCCCGGCTCGACCCTCGGGACGGGGACGCGGCTCGGCTGGACTCGGCGACGGCTCGGCCGAGCAGGCCGAGGCTGAGGCCGGAGCCGGCGATCAGCAGCGCGTCGGCGAGCCGGCGGCGCCCGCCGCCGGCTGTCGCGAGGCCGGCCACGCGCAGCGCGGTCGACCAGCGCGCGGCGTGCAGCAGCGCGTCCTCCGGGGGCTGGGCGCGCCCGAACCAGACCCCCACGGTGTAGCCGAAGCCCGCGCCGATGCGGGCGAGCTCGCCCGCCACGGGCGCGCGGCCGAGCCAGCCTCGCCGCCGAGCGCCGCGCAACGCGGCGGCGGTGAAGCAGGCGTCGACGAGGCCCTCGAGGTCGCGGCCCGCCCGCGTCGGCCCCACACGCCGCGCGGCCGGCCCGTCGAGCGCGTCGGTCGCGGCGGCAGTGAGGCAGACGAGTGGGGAGGGGGTGTCGAGCGCGAGTGGCACGAGCCACGCCCGCGCGAGCGTGAGCGCGTCGGCGGCGCCGAGGTTGCGCGGGCTCCCGGCCTCCGTCTCGAACATGCCGAGATGCCAGTCGAGCATCACGGCGGTCGCGGCCCACCACGTGAGGGCGGGGCGGAGGCGGACGGGAGCGGCGAGGTACAGGGCGCCGCCCAGCGCCATCCAGCTCCACGCGCGCCGCGCGAGCTCCGGCCGCGCTCGCCGGGTCTCGGCGCTGCGGCGCCACGACGCTGTCAGGAACCGGCCAACGCCGGCCGGCGTGAAGCGCAGGCGCTCCAGCTCCTCCCGCGCCCACCGCTCTCCCTCGGTCAGCATCGCGGCGCGACGCTATCCGACACATATGCGAACATACGTTCGTGTACGTCGAGCTCCATGCCCACTCCGCCTTCTCCTTCCTCGACGGGGCCTCGCTCCCGGACGAGCTGGTGGGGGCGGCGGTCGAGCTCGGCTACGAGGCCTTCGCGCTCACGGACCATGACGGCCTCTGCGGCTCGATGGAGTTCGCGCAGTCCGCCGCGAGCCTCGGGCTGCGCGCGATCCACGGGGCGGAGATGGCGCTCGAGGACAGCCGCCACGTCACGCTGCTGGTCGAGGACGCCGGCGGCTGGCGCAACCTCTGCCGGATCGTCACGGCGGCGCACGCGCACGACCGTGACAGGAGCGAGCCGCCGCCCGTCGTCCCGCTCGCCACGCTCGAGCAGCACGCCGCCGGGCTCGTCTGCCTGAGCGGCTGCGCGCGGCAGGGCGTCCACGACGAGCCGGGGCTGCGGCGGCTGCTGGGCATCTTCGGCGCCGACCACCTGCGGGTCGAGCTCCAGCGCCCCTTCCACCGTGACGACCGCGCGCGCAACCGCCGCCTCGAAGCGCTGGCCGGCCGGCTCGGCGTTCCGGCCGTGGCCACCGGCAACGTCCACGCGCACACGCACTCGCGGGCGCCGCTGCAGGACGCCTTCGTCGCCTTGCGCCACCACGCCACGCTCGACGCCTCGGAG
>JAXDGC010000412.1:0-5294 GCA_034665245.1 Solirubrobacteraceae bacterium
TCCAGCAGATCGAGGAGGCGGCCGCGCAGGCCGTCGACCGCGCCGGCTCCTCGGAGGAGCTCGAGCGCGTGCGCATCGAGTACCTCGGGCGCAAGGCCGAGCTGCCGCAGCTGCTGCGCGGCGTCGCGCAGCTGCCCCCGGAGGAGCGCGGGCGCGTCGGCAAGGCGGCCAACCAGGCGCGGCGCGAGGTCGAGGCGGCGCTCGAGGCGCGCAAGGCCGAGCTCGACCGCTCCGAGCTCGACACGCGGCTCGCGGCCGACGTCGTCGACGTCACGCTCCCCGGCTCCCCCGCGCAGCCGGTCGGGCGCCTGCACCTGCTGACCCAGACGCGGCGCGAGCTCGAGGACATCTTCGTCGGGCTCGGCTTCCGCGTCGTCGAGGGACCCGAGGTCGAGACGGTGGCCTACAACTTCGACGGGCTCAACCACGACGTCACGCACCCCGCGCGCCAGTGGACCGACACGTTCTATGTCGACGACGACATCGTCCTGCGGACCCACACGTCGCCGATGCAGGTGCGCTCGATGCAGGAGCACCCGCCGCCGCTCTACATCGTGATCCCGGGCGCGTGCTACCGGCGCGACAACGACGCCACCCACACGCCGCAGTTCCACCAGGTCGAGGGTCTCGCCGTCGACGAGGACATCACGCTCGCCGACCTCAAGGGCACGCTGCTCGCGTTCGCCCGCGCGGTCTTCGGCGACGAGCGCGACATCCGCTTCCGCCCGCACTTCTTCCCGTTCACCGAGCCGAGCGTGGAGCTCGACGTCTCCTGCTTCGTCTGCGACGGCCGCGGCTTCCTGCGCGACGGCTCGCGCTGCCACCTGTGCAAGGGGGAGGGCTGGATCGAGCTGCTGGGGGCGGGCGAGGTCGACCCCAACGTGTTCGAATACGTGCGCGAGTACGGCTATGACCCCGAGCGCCACCAGGGCTTCGCCTGGGGGATGGGGATCGAGCGGATCGCCGCGCTGAAGTACGGCGTCCCCGACCTGCGGCTCCTGTACGAGAACGACCTGCGTTTCCTGGAGCAGTTCGGCTGATGTTGCTACCTACTTTGTGGCTCCACGACTACTGCGATCCAGGCCTCGACGTCAAGGCGCTCGAGGAGCGCCTGACCATGACCGGGACGAAGGTCGAGCGGATCTACGCCCACGGCGTGACCGCGCTCGAGAACTTCGTGGTCGGCCGCGTGCTGTCGGCCGAGCGCCATCCCGACGCAGACCGCCTGACCGTCTGCATGGTCGCGCTGGGGGAGGGGGACACGGCGCAGATCGTCTGCGGCGCGCCCAACGTCGCCGAGGGCCAGACCGTCGCGGTTGCCCGGCCAGGGGCGGTCATGCCCGGCGGCGTGAAGCTCAAGAAGGCCAAGCTGCGGGGCGTCGAGTCCGACGGCATGATCCTCGCGGAGGACGAGGTCGCCATCGGCACGCTGCACGACGGGATCATGGTGCTGGACGACGACCTCGTGCCCGGGACGCCGCTCGAGGAGGTGCTCCCGATCGCCTCCGACGTGCTCGAGCTCGAGATCACGCCCAACCGCCCCGACTGCCTGAGCATCTATGGCGTCGCGCGCGAGGTCCACGCGGCCACGCGGGCGCCGCTGGCTCCGCCACCGTGGGCGGATGATCCGCTGCCGCAGGACGGCGACATCCCCGGGTTCTCGGTCGAGGTCCGCGACACCGAGCTGTGCCCGCGCTTCACCGCGCGGCTCTACGAGGACGTCAAGCTGGCGGAATCGCCGCCGTGGCTGAAGGCGCGGCTGATGGCCGCCGGCCAGCGGCCGATCTCGAACGTCGTCGACATCACCAACTTCGTGATGCTGGCCACGGGCCAGCCGATGCACGCCTTCGACGCCGACCTCGTGGCCGGCGGCAGGCTCGTCGTGCGACACGCGGAGGACGGCGAGACCATGACCACGCTCGACGACGTCGAGCGCCGGCTCGACGCCGAGATGCTCGTGATCGACGACGCCGAGGGCCCGACCTCGGTCGCGGGTGTGATGGGCGGCCTGCGCTCGGAGGTCAACGACAACACCACGCGCGTGCTGATGGAGGCCGCGACGTGGAACGGACCGAACATCCAGCGCACCTCGACGCGGCTCAACCTGCGCACCGAGGCCTCGGGCCGCTTCGAGAAGCAGCTCTCGCCCGAGCAGGGCATGGAGGGCCAGGCGCTCGCCGCGAAGCTGATGCTGGAGCTCTGCGGCGCGCGGCCGGTCGGCGGCACGATCGACGTCGGAGGCCCGGGCCCGGCGCCGCGGGTCATCCGCCTGCGCGAGGCGCGCGTCGAGGCGCTGCTCGGCGCCGCCATCGCCCGCGACGAGCAGGCCGAGATCCTCGAGCGCCTGGGCTTCGGCGTCGAGACGGCCGACGACGGCCTCGACGTCTCGGTCCCGCACTGGCGGCGCTACGACGCCACCCGCGAGGCGGACCTCGTGGAGGAGGTCGGCCGCGTCTGGGGCTACGAGCACCTGCCGATCACGCTGCCCTCGCGCCGTGGGGTGAGCGGACGGCTCGAGCCGGCCCAGCGCCTGCGCCGTCGCGCCGAGGACGCGCTCGTCGGCGCCGGCGTCTCCGAGATCCTGGGCTGGAGCTTCGCCGCGCCGTCGCTCGTCGAGCGCCTCGGCATCCCCGAGGACGATCCGCGCCACCGCGTCGTGAAGCTCGCGAACCCCATGTCCGAGGAGCAGTCGGTCCTGCGCACGAGCCTGCTCGGGCCGCTGCTCGACAACGTGGAGCGCAACCGCGCCCGCGGCCACGAGGACGTGCGGCTGTGGCAGTACGGCGCGATCTACCTCGCGCGTGAGGCGAGCGGGAACGGAGGCGGCAACGGTCGCGTTCCCGGCCTCGACCGGCTGCCGATCGAGGAGCAGCACCTGGCGGCCCTGCTGGTGGGCCACGTACGGCCACCCACATGGCGCGACGCCGAGCCCCCGCGCGCGGACCTCTTCGCCGCCAAGGGCGTGCTCGGCGCGCTGATGGACGCGATCCGCGTGCCGTGGGAGGTCGAGCCGTCGCGCGAGCCGTTCCTGCACCCGGGCCGCGCGGCGACCGTATTGGTGGCGGGCGAGCCCGCGGGCTGGCTCGGCGAGCTGCACCCGGCCGTCGCGGCGCGCTGGGACCTCGAGCAGGCCGCGGCCTTCGAGCTCGACTTCGAGGCGCTCGCCCGCGCCGCCGACATCGTGCCCGGCTACGAGGACCTGACCTCGTTCCCGTCCGTCCGCCAGGACATGGCGATCGTCGTGCCCGACGGCGTCTCGGCGGCCGAGGTCGTCGGCGTCGTGCGCGAGGCGGGAGGGGCGCTGCTGAGCCGTGCCGAGGTCTTCGACGTCTACCGCGGCGCGCAGGTGGGCGAGGGCTCCGCCTCGCTCGCGCTGCGGCTGGAGTTCCGCGCGCCCGACCGCACGCTGACCGACGAGGAGGCCGACAAGCGCCGGCAGAAGATCGTCGCCGCGCTGGCCGAGCGGCTCGGAGCGCGGCTGCGTGGCTGACGTCGCCGTCCTCGGCGCGTCCGGCTACGCCGGCGCGATCGCCGCCACCCTGCTCTACCGGCACCCGTTCTTCGAGCTGCGCCACGTCACGGCGCGGTCGGAGTCCGGCGCGGTGCTCGAGGCGATCCACCCGCGGACGCGCGTGCCGCTGCTGCTGGAGGACTACGACCCGGACGTGCAGGGCGAGGTCGACGCCGCGCTGGTGTGCTGGCCGCATCGCGTGTCGGCCCCCGCGGTCGCGGCGCTGCGCGAGCGCGGCGTGCGCGTGGTCGACCTCTCGGCCGACTTCCGCCTGCGCGACCGGGAGGTCTACGAGGACTGGTACGGGCCCCACGGCGCGCCCGAGCTGTTCGGCGACGCCGTCTACGGGCTGCCCGAGCTCTACCGCGACGGGATCCCCGGTTCCGACCTCGTGGCCAACCCGGGCTGCTACCCGACCGCCGCGCTGCTCGCGCTCGCCCCGCTGGCCCGCGCCGGCCTGATCGCCGACGTCGTGATCGACGCGAAGTCGGGCGTGTCGGGCGCCGGCCGGGAGCCGTCGCCCACCACCCACTTCATCTCCGCCGACGAGAACATGACGCCCTACAAGGTCGAGCGTCATCGCCACACGCCGGAGATCGAGCAGGAGCTGGCGGTCATGGGGGCGGCGCTGCCGATCACCTTCACGCCGCACCTCGTGCCGCTGGCCCAGGGCGAGCTCGTCTCGAGCTATGTGACGACGTCGCGCGAGGTCTCCGACGCCGAGCTCTCCGACCTCTACCGCGAGGCCTACGAGGACGAGCGCTGGGTCGAGGTGGCGCTCGGCCCGCCCGGCGTGCTCGAGGTCCGCGACACCAACTACTGCCGCCTGTCCGTCCACCTCGACGTCCGCACCGGGCGGGTGCTCGTGTTCGCGGCGATCGACAACCTGTGGAAGGGCGCGGCGTCGCAGGCCGTGCAGAACCTCAATCTGATGTTCGGGCGCGACGAGGGGGAGGGGCTGCAATGAGCCGCTGGGTCACGCTCCCCGACCACGTCTCCGAGGCCGGCGGCGGGCTGCCGCAGGGCTTCCGCGCCGCCGGAGTCGCCTGCGGCCTCAAGCCGAGCGGCGGGACCGACCTCGGCCTGCTCGTCTCCGACGCGCCCGAGACGGTGAGCGCCGCGCGCTTCACGCGCTCGGGCGTGCTCGCCGCGCCCGTGGTGCTGTGCCAGGAGCGCTGCCGGCTCGACGGCCTGCGCGCCGTCGTGGCCAACTCCGGCAACGCCAACGCGGCCACCGGGCGCCGCGGCATCGACGACGCCGCGAAGATGCAGGGCGGCGCGGCGATGGCGGTCGGCGTCGACCCGGAGCGTGTCGCGGTCGCCTCGACCGGTGTGATCGGCGTGCCGCTGCCCGCCGACCCGATCACCAAGGGCATCCTCGCCGCCCGCGGCGAGCTCTCACCCGACGGCGCGGAGGCCTTCGGCGAGGCGATCCGCACCACCGACCTGCTCCCCAAGCGCGTCGCGCTCGACGTCGCGCTGCCGAGCGGCACCGTCCGCCTGACCGCGCAGGCGAAGGGCGCCGGGATGATCTCGCCCGCCTTCGCGACGATGCTCTGCTTCGTCCAGACCGACGCGGCGCTCGAGCCCGAGACGGCCGATCTGCTGCTCGGCGTGTGCGTGAAGCGCTCGTTCGACCGCATCTCGGTCGACGGCCAGCTCTCGACCAACGACACCGCGATCCTGATGGCGAGCGGGGCGAGTGGCGTGCGCGTGGCGCCCGAGTCCGAGGACGAGCTGCGCTTCGGCGAGGCGCTCGACGCGGTGCTGCGCCGCCTCGCGC
>JAXDGC010000413.1:0-11636 GCA_034665245.1 Solirubrobacteraceae bacterium
CCCCAATTATTTGGGTCAATCGACCACAGCGCGGCCGCGCGGGCCACCGCGGCAACCGCACCCTGTCCTCAATGCGCAGTTGAGCTCTCAGCGCGCCGACGAGGTGGGGGTACCACCACCCCGCGGCCACCGGTCAGCACCGCTGTAACGCGGCTCATGGCTCTCGATACTCCGCGGAGCAATGCTGCCCTCCGAGAACACCGCCGAGCTCCCCCTCCCCGCGTTCGACGCTCGCGTCCTCGCGCGCCGGGCGGCGCTGCCCCTGGCCGCCGCGGCGGTGGCCGTCGCGGTGCTCGTGCTGGCCGGCGGCCCGCTGCACGCCTTCACCGACGCGCTGCGCCGCGCGCTCGAGGCCGACCCGCGCTGGGTGCTCGCCGCGATCGGGTTCGAGATCGTCTCCTTCAGCGGCTACATCGCGCTGCTGTGGCTCGTCGGCGAGCGCGCGACCCCGCGGATGGGCCTGCGCGCCAGCGCCGAGGTGACCCTCGCCGGCGCTGCCGTGACGAGGCTGCTGCCGACCGGCGGCGCGGGCGGCGTCGCGCTGACGCTTTGGGCGCTGCGGCGCACCGGCCTCGAGTCCCGCGAGGCCACGCGCACGCTGCTGACCTTCCTCGTGCTCCTCTACGCGGTCTTCCTCGCCGCGATCGTCGTCGCGGGCGGCCTGATCGCCCTCGGCCTGGGCGGCGCCACCGGCGGTCACGTCGCGCTCGCCGCCGGCGTGGCGCTCGGCGCCACCACCGCGATCGTCCTCGCCGTCGCCGCCGCGCTCAGCCGGCCGCGCGAGGGCGGCCGCATCGCCCGCGCCGCGGGCTCGCTCGGCCATGGGGTGCGCGACGCGGTCGTCTTCCTCCGCCAGGCCGACGGGCGCCTGCTCGGCGCGCCGATCTGGTGGGCCTTCGACGCGGCGGTGCTCTACGGCATGCTCAACGCCTTCGGCGCCCCGCCCGCGGTCGCGGTGGTCGTGCTCGGCTACTTCGTCGGCATGGTCGCCAACACGATCCCGATCCCCGGCGCGGTCAGCGGCGGCATGGTCGGCGTGCTGCTGGCCTTCGGCGTCGAGGCCGACCTCGCGCTCGCTTCGGTGCTGTCCTACCGCGCGCTGGCGATCTGGCTCCCGGCGCCGGTCGGACTGCTCGCGATCGGGAGCCTGCGCCGCACGGTCGCCCGCTGGGGCGCCGAGGGCGAGGCGCCGGCCGCGCCCGCTCCGCTCCCGGCCCCGGCGCGCCATTGGGCGCCCGGCCGTGAGCCCGCGCTCAACGCAGCATGAG
Organism: Solirubrobacteraceae bacterium; assembly: GCA_034665245.1. Taxonomy (GTDB): domain Bacteria; phylum Actinomycetota; class Thermoleophilia; order Solirubrobacterales; family Solirubrobacteraceae; genus DASQFQ01. The sequence goes on from JAXDGC010000413.1 coordinate 1,269, forward strand.
CTTCATGCCCGCCAGGCTCCCGCGCGGCGGCCACGGCGCGGCGCTCCTCGGTCTCGGGCTCGCGGCCGCCGCGCTGCTCGCCGCCGTGCAGTCCGGGCTCGTGCCGGCACCGGACCTCGAGGGCGCGCTCACCGACCTCTCGGACTCGCTCGGCGCCTGGACCTACGCGCTCGTCGGCGCGCTCGCCTTCCTCGAGACCGGCGCCTTCGTCGGGCTGATCGCGCCGGGCGAGACCGCGGTGGTGCTGGGCGGCGTCGTGGCGGCCGAGGGCGGCGTCCATCTCATCCCGATGCTCGCCATCACGTGGGCGGCCGCGGCGATGGGCGATCTCGCCTCGTTCGCGCTGGGCCGCCGGCTCGGCCGCCGCTTCCTCGTCGATCACGGCGCGCGCATCGGCGTCACGCCGCGGCGGCTCGAGCGCGTCGAGGGGTTCTTCTCCCGCCACGGCGGCAAGGCGATCCTGATCGGCCGCTTCATCGGGCTCGTGCGCGCAGTCGCCCCGTTCCTGGCCGGCGCGTCGGCGATGCGCCTCCGCGCCTTCCTGCCCTGGAGCGTGCTCGGGACGGGCCTGTGGGCGACCACATTCACACTCGTCGGATACGCGTTCCACGACTCCTTCAGCGCGGCCGCGGGCAACCTCACCCACGGCGCGCTGGCACTCGCGCTGATCGCCGCCGCGGTTTTCGCGTGGCGGGCGCGTCAGCGGTCGCACAGTGCGCAGCGGGCGAATGCTCAAGAAGCATGAGTAATCGACCCGTCGCGGGTTACCCCGATGGCCCTCTCGGGGAGGCTTCGACAGGCTTGCTCCCAACACTTTAGTGCTCAAGAGTTCCTGAGCGCGTGCAAGTTTTCAGCGGTCGTACTACTGAAGTCCACCTGCAACGCGCGCCCCCCGGTACAACGCTACAGTCGTTTTCCACCAATGCAAGGCACAGGCCGACAGCTCGACGAGCGCCTCGCGAAGGCGCTCTCACATCCGCTCCGTCAGCGGATCCTCCAGCGGCTCAACGAGGGCGGCGTCCGCAGCCCCAACGAGCTCTCGCGCGAACTCGGCGATCCGCTCGGCAACGTCTCCTACCACGTGCGGATCCTGCGGGAGCTCGACTGCGTCGAGCTCGTCCGCACCGAGCAGCGGCGCGGGGCGCTCGAGCACTATTACCGCGCCACGGCCGAGCCGTGGCTCGACGACGAGCAGTGGGCGCGCCTGCCCGCGGCGTTCCGCCGCAAGACGCTCGGGCGCACGCTGTCGGAGATCCTCGAGGGTGCCTCCGCCGCCAGCCGCGAGACGGGCTTCGACCATCCCGAGGTCAAGGTCGACCGACTCGAGCTCGAGCTCGACGATGAGGCGTGGGTCGAGGTCGTGAAACTGCTCAACGACACGCACGAGGCGGCGCTGCGGATCCAGTCCGCAAGCGCGCGCCGGCAGGAGGAGCTCGGTACGAACGGTGGAGAACCCATTCGTACCGAGCTTGGGATCCTGCATTTCCGCCGCGGCGGCGCCGCGGCCCACTAGTTTCCTGCGCTCGAACCTAAGGGCCCCAGATCATCGCGACCTCCCCTCACGTCGCATGACAAAGCAAGCCTTGCGGTGGACACGTTCGTCGAGCGTGTCGTCGAGCACCGCGCCCGGGCGCTGACCGAGGACCGCGGCGACCTCGAGCCCGGCCTGCCCGGCGACGCGGCGGAGGTCGTCGACCGGGTGGTGACGGTGGCGCTGGCGGCTCACGGAACGCCGCCACAGCCCGTCGCCCTCGCTGGTGAAGATGTCGATGACGACCTCGGCTTCCGCCCCGGGGACCGTCATCTCCGCCGCTGAGCCGCGCCAGCGCACGAGCCGCTCGTCGTCCTCGACCACGACGTCCGGGACCTCGCGGTAGGCGGCGAGGGTGGTGACGTCGAACACGAGCAGCCCGCCGGGTAGGAGGTTGGCGTGGAAGCCCGCGAACGCCTCCGCCACGTCATCGAGGCCGAGCAGATGGTTGATCCCGTCGTTGAGGCACGTGATCAGGTCGAACTCGCCGAGCACCGGCAGCGTGCGCATGTCGGCCACGAGGACGTCCGCCTTGCCGGCCGCCCTGTGCCGCGCCTCGGCCACCATCTCGGGCGAGATGTCGCACGCGGTGACCTCGAAGCCGCGCTCGAGCAGCGGCACGAAGCTCTTGCCGGTGCCGCAGCCCACGTCGAGCACGCGGCGGCCGGGGAGCCCGTGCCGGACGGCCAGCCGCTCGATCGCGGCGAGCCACGGTCCGTAGGCGTACCTCGCCGTCAGCAGGTCGTACGCAGGGGCCAGCGCGGCATACGCTTGGGCCGAGTCGGACTCCAGGGCGAGGGTCATGGTTGGTAGACCCCGCTGAGCAATCAATTCGTTACACCGCTCTCGAGGTGATTCGTGGCCGACTGGGACTGGGATCTCGTCCGCATACAGTGCTTGCGGGAGGCGGAGCGCATCCTCGGCCGTTCGGGAACCGCCGAAGACGCCGCGCAGGAGGCCGCGGTCCGCGCCTGGCGCCGTCGTGCCAGCTGCCTCACGCCGGAACGGCCGTTGCCGTGGGTCGCGACCATCGCGCGCAACGAGGCCCTGCGGATCGCCGATCGCCGGCACGCCGACCCGCTCGACGATCTGAGCGAGGCGGCCGAGGAGTCGCGCGAGGACGAGATCCTCGGGCAGGCCGACATGGAGCGCGCCATCGCCGGCCTCTCGGGGTGCGACCGGGCAGTGATCCGCGGCCGCTACTGGGACGACCTGGACTACCGGGAACTCGGTCGACTGCTTCATGTCCCAGAGGGGACAGCTAGGGTTCGCCTCCATCGCGCGCTCGCACGGTTGCGCCGGGCGATGGTGGAGACATGAAGCCGATCACGAACATCGACGATCCGCGCTACGTGAAGGCGATGAGCCATCCCCTGCGGGTACGCATCCTCGCCCTGCTCGACGAGCGCACCGCCAGCCCGGTCGAGCTCGCCGGCTGGCTCGACGCACGACTGGGCACCGTCGCCTACCACGTCCGCGCGCTCGAGCGGATGGGGCTGATCGAGCTCGTCCGCCGCACACGCGTCCGCGGCGCCGTCGAGCACCACTACCGCTCCAACGCCCGCCCCCGCGTCTCCGACGAGGCGTGGGCCGCCGCGCCGCCGATCGCCAAGCAGGCCGCCGTCTCAGCCTCGCTGCAGACGATCGACGCCTACGCCCGCGCCGCCGCCGCCGCCGGCGGCTTCGACGACGGCAGCGCCCACCTCACCCGCACGGCGCTGCGACTCGACACCCGCGGCTTCAGCGAGCTCTCACGCGCCTGCCAGCGCCTGCTCGGCCAGGTCGAGCGCATCGAGGAGGCCGCCGCCGAGCGCATGCAGCGCAACCCCCACGCGACCGAGACCAATGACGTCGCGCTCGTGATGATGCTGTTCGAGGCCGCCCGCCTCACCGCCGATGACGCCGACGACCCCGCCGCCGCCACACGCCGCCGCCACCGCCACGAGCTCCCCTCGCCGCAGCCCGCTGACGGTCAGCGGCGCTGAGCGGCCGGCTCGGCGGCCCCCGCCACCGTTCCCGCGTCGTAGAGCCGGCCGATCTCCGCCCCGCCGAGGCCGAGGAGGTCGGCGAGGATCTCCTCGGTGTGCTCACCGAGGAGGGGCGCGCGGCGAGCGGGCAGGCGCCCGCTCGCCGAGAAGTTCAGCGGCGAGGCCGGCACGAGGTAGGACCCGATCCCCGGCTGCTCGAGCGTCGAGAACATCGGGTTCTCCTCCGAGGCGCGGGGATCCTCCTCCACGAGCTGGCGGAACGTCTGGTACGGGCCCCAGGAGACGCCGGTGCCGGCGAACGCGGCGCGGATCTCGTCGAGCGTGCGCGCCTCGAACCAGGGGCGCAGGACCGCGGCGATCAGGTCGCGTGCGCCGAAGCGGCCGTCCTCGGAGGAGACGTCGTGGCCGGTCACGCCCTCGAGGCTCTGGAATGCCGCGGCCGTGCCGGTCACCTCGACCAGCGCGGTCCACTGGCGGCCGGTGAGCGCGACGACCATGACGCGGCGGCCGTCGCTGGTGCCGAAGTCGTGTCCGAAGGCGCCGTAGAGGTAGTTGCCGTCGCGCGCCGCGTCCTGGCCGCCCACCTGGACCTCCGCGATGCGCCCGAGGTTGCCGACCATCGCGAAGGCGACGTCGGAGAGCGCGAGCCGGATCAGCTGGCCGTCGCCGGTCCGCACGCGATGGCGCTCGGCGGCGAGGATCCCGGTGGCGGCGAGGCCGCCCATGATCGCGTCCCACGCCGGCAGGACGGAGTTGAGCGGGCCGGCGAGGTCGCGCGGCCCGGTCGCCCACGGGAAGCCGGTGGCCGGGTTGACGGTGTAGTCGACCTCCGAGGAGCCGTCCGGGTTGCCCGTCAGCGCGCACATGATCAGGTCGGCGCGACGCTCGCGCAGCGCGTCGTAGGCGAGCCACCCGCGGGCCGGGAAGTTCGTCAGCAGGATGCCGCCGCCGGGCCCGGGCGCGCCCACGAGCGCCGCGACGAGCTCGCGCCCCTCCGGAGAGCGCAGGTCGACCTGGATCGACCGCTTCCCCTTGTTCAGCCCCGCCCAGAACAGCGACTTCCCCGACGGCGCGAGCGGCCAGCGGTTGGCGTCGAGCCCGCCGCCGATCTGATCGAAGCGGATGACGTCGGCGCCGAGCTGGGCGAGCGTCATCCCGCCCAGCGGCGCGGCCACGAAGGCCGAGCCCTCGATCACCCGCAGGTCGGACAGCGGCTGGCCGCCGCCGCTCACGCGAGCACCGCGACGAAGCGCCAGTCGAGCACCTCGGCGTCGTCGCCGCCGTCCGCGCGGGCGGCGGTGACGCGCGAGCGAAGGTGCAGGAGGCCGCCGCCGGCGGGGAGGGGCTCACGGCGCTCGAGCTCGATCCGCGAGCGCAGCGTGTCGCCCTCGAACACCGGCGCGGTGTGCTCGCAGGAGTGCCAGCCCAGGATCGTCACGAGCGACGGCAGCGCGCGCGTCGCCTGCGCGGCGGCCAGCCCGATCGCGTGCCCGCCGTAGACGAGCCGGCGGCCGTCGCCGGTGGCTGTCGCGTCGAGGTGGGCCATCGCGACGTTGACCGTCAGGCGCGCGAGCGCCGGAGCGGAGTCGACGACGTCTCCGCCCTCGATCTCGAGCCCCCAGCCGTCGCTCACGGCGTCGAAGTGCGGGCCTGTCACCGCGGCGCGATAGGCGTCGAGGTCGAGCCCCGCGGCGGCCGCGTGCAGCGCCTCGGCATCGAGGTCCGCCGCGCCGCCGACCTCGTCGCCCGGCTCCCCCGTCGGCTCGCCGCCGAGCGGCAGCATCGCGCAGCGCGTGAAGTCGAGCACGGGCCGGTCGTGCTGGTCGACGGTGCGGATCCTCAGCAGCGCGAGCCCGGTCGGCCGGCGCCCCTCCTTGACCCGGTTCTCGCGCCGCGCGACCACCTCGGTCGTCGTGCGCAGCGTGTCGCCGAGGCGCACCGCGCGCCGCAGCAGCAGGCCGCGGTAGAACAGGTTCGCCACGACGCGCCCCGTCGCGACCGTCGACTGGCCGATCGCGGCGTCCCACACGAGCGCGGGATGCGCCACCGGCGGCCCCGTGCCGAAGACCGCCTCGGCCAGAGTGCGGTCGAGCATGAGGCGCAGGCGGTCGCCGACGATCGCCTGGTGCAGCGCGGCGTGGCCCTCGGTGAGGGTGAGCGACGGAGCGGCGCTGAAGACGGTCCCGACCTGCAGGGCCTCGAACCACGGCGGGGCGGGCGTGGCCACGGCGAGGGTCATCGGCCGGCGCCGGCGCGCGCCAGCACCCGCCGCGCCGACAGCGCGAGCGCCTCGTCGAGCATGCGGTCGCCCGCCGCGACGGCGCCCGCTCCGTCGGCGGCCGCGCGCTCGAGCGCGGCGACCACCGCGCGCGCGTCCGCGACCTCCTCGTCGGTGGGCGTGAACGTCTCGCGCAGCGCGTCGAGCTGGACGGGGTGGATCGCCCACTTGCCGTCGAAGCCGAGCGTCCGCGCGTGCATCGCGCCCGCCCGGAAGGCGTCGTCGTCGCGCGTGCCGAGGTGCGGCCCGTCGATCGCCTGGATGCCGGCGGCGCGCGCGGCGACGAGCACGCTCTCCTGGGCGAAGCGCCAGTCCTGCGCCGTATGGCCACCCGGCCGGCCGAGCGAGGCGGCGAGGTCGGCGTAGCCGAGCACGAGCCCGTCCAACCGCTCCGACGCGCGGGCGATGTCGGCCGCGGCCGCGAGGCCGGCCGCGGTCTCGATGAGCGCGAGCAGCCGCACCGGCGTCGCCCGCTCCGCCGCGGCCTCGGCGCCCGCGAGCAGCCGGTCGGCGAACGCGAGGTCGTGGGGATGCTCGACCTTCGGGAGCACGGCCGTGAGCACGTCGCGCCCGCTCGCCGCGAGCGCGACGAGGTCGGAGTGACACCACGGCGAGCCGATCGCGTTCACGCGGACCGCGACCGCCTCCGCCAGCCACTCGCCGGCGAGCGCCGCGGCCACCGCGGCGCGCGCCTCGTCCTTGGATGCCGGCAGCACCGCGTCCTCGAGGTCGAGCACCACCTCGTCGGCGACCAGCGTCGCGCCCTTCGCGAGCTTCGCCGCCGGCGCCGCGGGAACGACGAGACATGCGCGGCGGCGACTCATGGCCTGAGCGAGTATCACAACCCCGGGTTAGGATCGGCGCGCCGTGGTCCATCGATCACAGGCGTCGAGTGGTGGCGCGCAGCCGGGCGCCGCGGCGCGACCGCGTGCGAAGATGAGCGAGAGCGAGGAGAGATCATGGCTGAGCCCGCCACTCCAACCGCAGTTTCGGAGGCGCCCTCGATCGAGTGGATCGGCGAGTTCCTGGAGCGCTGGCGCGAGGCGTGGAACTCACATGATGTGGACCGCCTCCTGGCGCTCATGACCGAGGACATCGAGTACCGCGACGACAGCTGGCACAAGACGATGTACGGGCACGCCGATGTGCGCGAGTTCCTCGACGCCACCTGGCGCGCGATCCCGGACATGACCTTCGAGGTGCTCGCGGGGCCCTACGTGATCCCCGGCGAGGCGCGCGCCGCGTTCCACTGGCGGGGCTGGGGGACGCACACCGGCCCGCTCGACCCGCCGGGGTTCGCACCGACGGGCCGCCGCTGGGAGCTCGACGGCGTCGACTTCCACGAGTACCGCGACGGTCGGGTCGCCAAGCTGCGGGTCGCGTTCGACATGATGAGCATCTCCCGCCAGCTGGGGCTGATGCCCGCCAGCGGCAGCCGCGGGGAGAGAGCACTGGCGACGGCGCAGCGCTCTGCCGCCCGGGTTCAGCAGGCGATCCGCGAGCGCCGCGGCTAGAGTCGACGCGATGAGCACCGGGACGCCACGCCCGCAGGCAACCTCGACGCCCCTGCGCTTCCGCCGCAGCGCTGCCCGCCTGACTACCGGCCAGGTGAAGAACCTGCGCGACGGCTTCCAGGCAATGCAGGGCATCAATGACGATCGCGGCTACGGCTATCACGCGGGCATCCACGGGCTGCCGTTGCCGATCGGCTGCGACAACGCCCACGGCTCCGACTACTTCCTGCCCTGGCACCGCGCGTACCTGTACTTCTTCGAGCGCGCCCTGCGCGACCAGGTCCCCAACGCGATGCTGACGTGGTGGGACTGGCGCATCAGCCCGCAGCGCGCCGCCCGTCTGCCCAAGCCCTTCGTCAACAAGACCGTCGACCGCAAGCCGAATCCGCTCGCGAGCGCCGGCGTGGCGCCGCTGGCACTCCAGCAGGGCGGCAACCAGGTCCCGGCCAAGACCGTGCGCGAGCCCGGTGCGCCGGGTGCGCCGGCGCTGCCGAGCGTCCAAGAGGTCAGCGACGTGCTCGCGCTGTCGGACTTCGTCGACTTCAGCGCCCAGCTCGAGCAGCTCCACAACCGCGTCCACGGCTGGGTCGGCGGGCACATGGGCCAGATCGCCTACGCCGCCTTCGACCCGATCTTCTGGGCGCACCACTGCATGATCGACCGCCTGTGGCGGCTGTGGCAGCTGCGCCACCCCGGCGCCGGGCCGCCCGCGAGCATCCTCGACGAGGCGCTGCCGCCGTTCCGCATGACGGTCCGCGGCACCCTGTCGGTCACCGCGCTCGGCTACGACTATGCCGTCGCGTCCGCCTCGACCCAGCCCCCGACGCCATGACCACCATCACCAGCGACCCGCTCGAACTGCCCGAGCTCGAGGACGTCGAGGAGCTCAGCCGCGCCGACCTCGTCTTCTACGGCGTCGATCACTCCGGGCCCTCCTACGAGGCGCGCGTGTTCGTCAACAACCCGAAGGCCGACGCGGCGACCGAGCGCGTGCTCGACCACGGATACGCCGGCTCGTTCAGCGTGTTCGGCCACAACGGCTGCTTCGGCGACGAGGGCCACTGCCTGCCCGACCAGCGCGAGCGCGACGAGTTCGACCTGCGCGCGCCGCACCCGCTGCGGCCGCTGACGATGACGGTGATCGCCACGGAGGCTGTCCGCCGCGCGTTCGTCGAGCCGGCCGTCAGCGCGCTCACCGTGACCGTCGTCATCGTGGTCCCGGACGACGGCTTCCCGAAGGCGGGCGGGTCAGCCGCGCGCTTCGACTACGTGCGCCTCCTCACCTACGAGGGCTAGACCGCCGGGATCCAGTCGCCGTGCGCCTCGAGGAGCGCGTCCACGAGGTGGGCGACCTCGTCCAGGCTGAGCTCCGCGGCGGTGTGCGGGTCGAGCATCGCGGCCTGGTGCACGGCCTCGCGCCGCCCGGTGAGGGCGGCCTCGACGGTGAGTCCCTGGACGTTGACGTTGGTCTGGATCAGCGCGGCGAGGTGCCGCGGCAGGGGTCCGGCGGGCTGCGGCTCGATCCCGTCCTCGGAGGCCACGCACGGGACCTCGACGCAGCAGTCGCCGGGGAGGTTGTCGATGAGCCTTCCGCCGTCGACCGCGTTCGGGACGTTTCCGTTGAAGGTGAACGGCTCGCCGGTCTCGCACGCCCTGATGATCTCGGCGCCGTACTCGACGCTCGCCTCGACGTCGAGCGCGCGGCCGCTCTCCAGGTCGTGCCGGAGCGTCTCCCATTCGGCGATCGAGGCCTCGCAGCGCCGCGGGTACTCGTCGAGCGGGATGTTGAAGCGCTCGATCAGGTCCGGGCGCCCGCGCTTGATGAACCACGGGACGTACTCGGCGAGGTGCTCGGAGGATTCCGTGACGAAGGAGCCGAAGTGGCGCATGAGCTCGTAGCGCACGCGGTTGTGCTCCGGCACCCGATCCTCGTCGACGATCCGTCGCAGCGCCGGGTAGAGGTCCTCCCCGTCGCGCTCGAGGCGCAGGAAGAACGCGAGGTGGTTGATCCCCGCGACGTGATGGTCGAGCTCCGCCGCCGGGATGCCGAGGTCCGCGGCCAGCTCCGCCGCCGTGTGCTGCACCGAGTGGCAGAGGCCGACGGTCCGGATCGAGCTCGCCTCCGCCACCGCCCAGCACAGCATCGCCATCGGGTTGACGTAGTTGAGCAGCAGCGCGCCGGGACAGACCTCCTCCATGTCCCGGCAGACGTCGAGCAGCACGGGGATCGTGCGCAGCCCGCGCATGATCCCGCCGACGCCCAGCGTGTCGCCGATCGTCTGGCGCAGGCCGAAGCGCTTGGGCACCTCGAAATCGACCACGGTCGCGGGGCGGTAGCCGCCGACCTGGAACGAGGTGACGACGTAGTCGGCGCCGGCGAGCGCCGCGCGGCGGTCGAGCGTGGCCTCGATGCTCGCGCCGGCGCCCAGGCGGGCGGCGAGATTCCGCGCGATCGTCTCCGCCGTGCGGAGGCGCTCGGCATCGACGTCCATGAGGGCGAGCGTCGCCGTGTCCGCCAGCGCCGGGACGCTGAGGATGTCTCCGACGAGCGTGCGGGTGAACTGCGCCGAGCCGGCGCCGATGAATGCGATCTTCGGCATCGGCTCTGTCTAGCACCGGGGGCGCGGCGGTTGCACCGCAATGGGCCGATCAGCGCCGGCGGAGCGCGATGCCGGTCAGCGCCTCGCGGATGACGCGGTCGGCGACGAGCGCCGAGTAGTCGTCGGTGCCGACCGATGACGGGATGACCTCGACGACGTCGACGCCCACGAGCTCGAGCTGCTCGGCGACGGTGCGGACGGCCAGCAGCAGGTCCACCGCGGTCATGCCGCCGGGCTCCGGCGTGCCGGTGCCGGGGATGAAGGCGGGGTCGAGCACGTCGACGTCAACCGTCAGATAGGTCGGGCCCGGCCCGACCGCCTCGATCGCTCGCCGCACGACCTCGCGGATGCCGAGGTCGCGGACGTCGTGCATGAACAGGCTCGTGATCCCGCGCTCGGCCTGCCAGGCGAACTCGGCGTCGCCGGGCCAGTAGCCGCGCAGGCCCACCTGGGCGTA
>JAXDGC010000414.1:0-4590 GCA_034665245.1 Solirubrobacteraceae bacterium
GCGCTGCACGCACAGGGCGACGTCGCCTGGGGCCACGGAGACCTCGAGGGCGCCGTCGCGGCGTTCGAGGCGAAGGCGCGCGTCCTCGAGGAGCAGGGGCTGCGTGATCCCGACCTCTCCCCGGCGCCCGAGCTCGTCGAGGCGCTCGTGCGGCTCGGACGCCTGGACGAGGCGGGCACGTTGGCGGTTGACGTCGCGGCGCGGGCCGAGGCCAAGGGCCGGCCGTGGGCGCTCGCGCGAGCGCGGCGCGTGGAGGGGCTGGTGTGCGCGGACGACGCCGGGGCGCTCGGGCACTACGCGACCGCGCTCACGCTCCACGGCGAGGAGGAGGACGTGTTCGAGCGCGCCCGCACCCAGCTGTGTCTCGGGGAGCGCCTGCGCCGCGGCGGCCGCCGCGCCGACGCCCGCCTGCCGCTGCGCGCCGCGCTCGCCGCGTTCGACGCGCTCGGGGCGGCGCCGTGGGCAGACCAGGCGAGCGCTGAGCTGAAGGCGACCGGCGAGACCGCCCGTCGGCGCGACGCGTCATCGCTGGACCAGCTCACCCCGCAGGAGCTGCGGATCGCGCTGATGCTGGCCGAGGGGGCGACGACCCGGCAGGCCGCGGCGGCGCTGTACCTCAGCCCGAAGACGGTCGAGTACCACCTGCGCCACGTCTACCTCAAGCTCAGCATCAACTCCCGCTCGGCGCTGGCGGAGGCGCTCCGGGCCGGCGGGGCCGGCCCGGAGCCGAACGTCGCGCCTACGCGCGTGCTTCCAGCACGAGGTTGAACGGCGTCTCGGCGGCGAGCCGGACGCTGGTGAAGCCGGCCGACTCGAGCACCGAGCGCAGCCGCGCCTCGCCCGCCTGGGCGCCGAGCGCGAGGCCGACCTCCTGGGACAGCGAGCTCGGGGTGCACAGCAGCGTCGAGAACGCGTAGTAGGCGCGGCCGACCGGGTTGAGGTTCTCCTCGACGGTGTCGCCCGCCCGCGGCTCGACGATCATCCACGCGCCGCCGGGGGCGAGCGCCTCGCGCACCTGCCGGGCGGCCCCGACGGGGTCGCCCATGTCGTGCAGGCAGTCGAACGTCGTCACGAGGTCGTAGCTCCCGGCCCGCAGCGCGTCGGCAGGCTCGGTGGCGAAGGTCACCCGGTCGGCGACTCCCGCCTCCGAGGCCAGCCGGCGCGCCTCGGCGATCGATCCCTCGTGTGCGTCCGTGCCGTGGACCGTCGTCTTGGGGTAGCCCTCGGCGATCACGATCGACGAGACCCCGTGGCCGCAGCCGACGTCGGCGACGCGGCCGCCCTCCGTGAGCCGCTCGTGGATGCCGTCGAGGGCAGGGATCCACGACTGCACGATGTTGGCGCGGTAGCCCGGCTCGAAGAACCGCTGGCAACCTGCGAACACGTCGTGGTCGTGCTCGCCCCAGCCGAAGCCGGTGCCGGTGACGAACGACTCGGCGATGTGCTCGCGGGCATCCGCGGAACCGAGCGCGAGCTGAAAGCCGCCCGCCACGAAGGCGGGGCTGTTCGGCTGGGCGAACATCAGCGCCTGCTCGGGCGACATCGAGTAGCGGTCGCCCTCGGCGTCATAGTCGACCCAGCCGCTCGCGGCCTGGGCGCCGAGCCACTCGCGGACGTAGCGCTCCGAGGTGCCGGTGCGCGCGGCGAGCTCGGCAGAGGTGAGCGGGCCGCGGTCGGCGAGCTCGCGGTAGAGGCCGAGGCGGTCGCCGATGACGACCAGCGCGGCGTTGACCGTCGCGCCGAACTCGACGACGGCCTGGCCGAGGAGGGCGTTGAGGCGCTCCTCGTCGATGGGAGGTGAAGCAGTGGTGGTGGACATGGGGCGACCGTAGGCGCGGCTCTGCGCACTCGCCTCAGGTGCCCCACCCAGTCCTGCTTGACCGCCCCCTTGGGTCGCGAGAAGAATCGACCCACGATGCGAGCGCTCGAGCCGGAGATCCAGGGTACGGTCGAGGTCGACGGGGTCGGCGTCGGCTACGAGGTGTTCGGCACGGGTGAGCGAACGATCCTGTTCACACCGTCGTGGGCGATCGTCAACTCCCGCCTCTGGAAGGCACAGGTTCCGTACCTGGCGCGGCGGTTCCGCGTGATCACGTTCGACGCGCGCGGCACCGGGCGCTCTGACCGCCCGCATGATCCCGCGCTGTACGGCCGCGACGTCCGCGACACGATCGCGGTGCTCGACGCCACCGGGACGGAGCGTGCGCTCGTCGTCGGCCTGTCGCTCGGCGCCGCCACCGCTCTGTTCACCGCCGCCCTGCGGCCGGAGCGCGTCGCCGGCGTGGTCGCGATCGGCTCGACCGTGCCGCGGCTCACGCCCGACCACCCGTGGCGAGAGCAGCAGCCCTTCGACGAGGACCCCGGCGTGGACGAGGGCTGGGCGCGCTTCAGCCGCGGCTCGTGGCAGCGGGACTACCCGGGCTTCGTCGAGTTCTTCTTCCGTGAGATCTTCCAGGAGGCACATTCCGAGAAGCAGGTCGAGGACGGCGTCGGCTGGGGCCTCGACGCGGGGCGCGCGGTGCTCGAGTGCACGATGGACGCGCCGGAGGGCTATGCGAGCCGCGAGGAGGTCGAGGCGCAGGTGTCCCGCGTGCGCTGCCCGGTGCTCGTCCTCCACGGGGATCGTGACCGCATCACGCCGCTCGGCCGCGGAGAGCGGATCGCCGAGCTGACGGGCGGCGATCTCGTCGTGCTCGAGGGATCGGGCCATGCGCCGACGGCGCGCGACCCCGTCCGGCTGAACGTCCTGATCAGCGACTTCGCGACGCGCGTGCTCGGCGCCCCGGCCGTCGCGCAGCGGCGCTGGACGCGGGCGCCGGTGCGCGGCCCGCGCGCCCTCCTCGTGTCCTCGCCGATCGGCCTCGGCCACGCGCGCCGCGACCTCGCGATCGCCCGCGAGCTGCGCGCGCTCGTGCCCGGGCTCGAGATCGACTGGCTCGCCCAGCATCCGCTCACGACGGCGCTGGAGGCGGCGGGGGAGCGGGTGCATCCGGCGAGCCGCGACCTCGCCTCGGAGTCCGGTCACATCGAGGCCGCGGCCGGGCCCCACACGCTCAACGTCTTCCAGGCCATCCGCGAGATGGACGAGATCCTGCTCGCCAACTACATGGTCTTCCGCGACCTGACGCGCGAGCAGCCCTACGACCTCTGGATCGGCGACGAGGCGTGGGACGTCGACCACTTCCTGCACGAGAACCCGGAGGACAAGCGCGCCCCGTTCGTGTTCCTGACCGACTTCGTGGGCTGGCTGCCGCTGCCCGAGGGCGGCGAGCGCGAGGCGTTCCTGACCGCGGACCTCAACGAGCAGATGCTCGAGCAGGTCGGGCGCTTCCCGTATGTGCGCGACCGCGCCCTGTTCGTCGGTGACCCGGACGACGTCGTGGCGGGCACGTTCGGCCCGGGCCTGCCGGAGATCCGCGCGTGGGTCGAGCAGAACTTCGAGTTCTGCGGCCAGGTCGTCGACCCGCCCGCGCCGGCCGAGCGCAACGGGGACGGCCCGCTGTGCGTGGCGGCTGTCGGCGGCTCCGCGGTCGGCGCCGGGCTGCTGGGGCGGCTGGTCGCGGGCTACGAGGCCGCCGCCGCGCAGGTCCCGGGTCTGCGGATGGTCGCGGTGGCCGGCCCGCGCGTGGACCGCGAATCCCTGGGCGCGCCGGCCGGCGTCGAGGTGCGCGGCTACGTGCCCGACCTGAACCGCGTCCTGGCGGCCTGCGACGTCGCCCTCGTCCAGGGCGGCCTCACCACCGGCATGGAGCTCGTCGCGGCTGGCACGCCGTTCGTCTCGTTCCCGCTCAAGCGCCACTTCGAGCAGCGCATCCACGTCGCCCACCGGCTGGCCCGCCACGGCCACACGCGCGCGCTGGAGCTCGAGGACGCCACGCCGGACGGCATCGGCGAGGCGATCGCGAGCGCGCTCAGCGCCCAGCCCGACTATCGCGCGGTCGCTCCGGGCGGCGCCGCGCGCGCCGCGGCCCGGATCGCCGAGCTGCTCTGATCAGCGCAGCAGCTCCGCGCCGCCCTGCACGCCCTTGGCGACGGCGACGTCGTAGAACGCGCGGCTCGGGCGGTCCACGAGCTTGCCGGCGAACTTGGCCACCTGGGTCTGGTAGAAGCCGCTGCGCTCGTTGGCGCGCATGTGCTCGACCGTGTCGCACAGGTCGACGACCAGCGCGCGACCGTCCTCACGCGTGAGCAGCAGCGCGCCCATGAACCCCTCCTCCTGCTCGGCGGCGGGGATGACCGACTCGTCGAACAGCCGCACCGCCTCGGCGACGTCCTCGGGCTCGACCTTGACGGTGGTGACGCGCGCGACCATGTGACGGGCTCCTCTCGACGGACTCCGAGCGACCCAGTCTGCCGGGCGATCGGTCAGCGCGCCTCGACGAGCTCGTAGAGCTTGCCGTCGGGGGCGCGGAAGTGGACGTAGCGGTGGCGGTCGTTGGCGGCCGGCTCGTCGACCTCGACGTCGGCCGCGCGCAGCTCGTCGACCGCCGCCGCGAGGTCGGCGACGAGGAAGCCGATCGTTCGCGAGGTGTCGCCCATCTCGCGCGGCCCCGCGACGGCGAAGAACGCGCCGTCGGGCAGCGCGAACAT
>JAXDGC010000415.1:0-8508 GCA_034665245.1 Solirubrobacteraceae bacterium
AGCGCGGCCTCGCGGACGAGCGCCGAACCGGAGGCGACCGCCTCGAGACAGCCCCAGTTGGGGCAGTTGCCCTGGCACGGCGGCCCGTCCATGTCGACGACCATGTGGCCGAGCTCGGCGGCCGCGCCGACCCAGCCGCGATACAGGCGCCCGCCCAGCACGAGCCCACCGCCGATCCCGGTCCCGATCGTCAGCATCACCACGTCGGTCGCGCCGCGCGCCGCACCCGCGCGAGTCTCGGCCCAGACCGCGCAGTTGGCGTCGTTGTCGACCTCCACCGGCAGGCCGAGGCGCTCGGACATCAGGTCGGCGAAATGCAGGTCGGCGATCGGCAGGTTGACCGCCTGGACCGCGATCCCGGTCCGGCGGTCGAACGTGCAGGGGATTCCGAAGCCGACCGCGTCGACGGCGCCGCCCACGGCATCGGTAGCCTCTTGGACGGCTTCGACCACCGCCTCGATGAGGGCGGCCTGGTTGAGCCCGAAGGCCTCTCGGCGCGCTCGATGGTGGACGGTGAGCCGTTCAGGATCGACGGCTCCGGCCAGGAGCTTCGTCCCGCCCAGATCGACGCCGATCACGCAGCGGGCAGGCACTTCGACCACGATACCCCGTTCGCCATGGACGAAGAGAAGCCCAACTACACCCGCTACCGCTCACGCCCGAAGCTGTTCGGCAAGCGCTCCGACAGCCTCCGAGACCGGCTCGACGACCTGCGCGGCCGCCATCCCCGGCCCGACGATGGCGGCGGTCGCCGCAAGCTCGCCCAGCGCTTCACGTTCTGGCGCGTGCTCGGCTACCTCGCCCTGGCCGCGGTCGGCTGGCTGCTCGTTTCGCTGCTGCTGTTCCTCATCTCGGCTCAGGTCCAGCGCCAGAAGGTCAACGACGCGGTCGGGACGACCCTCAAGAGCTCGGGCTTCCCGCTGACCTCGGCCAACACGATCCTCGTGCTCGGCTCAGACGCGCGCGTCAAGGGCACGAAGGAGCCGGGCGCCAACGTCGGCGGCCCGAGCCGCTCCGACACGATCCTGCTGATGCGCGTCGGGGGCGGGCACTCGGCGCGGCTCTCGATCCCCCGCGACACGTTCGCGAACATCCCCGGCCATGGCACCGACAAGATCAACGCCGCCTACGCATACGGCGGTCCCGCGCTCGCCGTCAAGACCGTCGAGCAGTTCCTCGGCATCGACGTCAACCACCTGATCGAGGTCAACTTCCAGAACTTCCCCGACTTCATCGACTCACTCGGTGGCATCAACTACACGGGCGGCTGCGTGGTCTCACGCATCAACGGCGGCAGCCGCAACGGCGGCTACACGCTGCGCCTCAGGCCGGGCAAGAACCACCTCGACGGCAAGCAGGCGCTCGCGCTCGCCCGGACGCGCAAGAACGACTGCAACAAGGGGGAGAACGACCTCTCGCGCGCCCGCCGCCAGCAGAAGATCCTCGGCGCCATCAAGTCGCGACTGCTGAGCCCTGCGACCTTCCTGCGCCTCCCATTCGTCTCCTGGCAGGCCCCGAAGGCGGTCCGCTCGGACATGGCGGGGCCGGATCTGCTCGGCCTCTTCGGCGCGATCGCGACCGGCGGCACGCCCGCCACGCGCGTCCTCAAGGGCGCCCCGCAGGGCAACGGCCTGCAGGTCTCCGACGCCGTCAAGCGACGCGAGGTACAGCGGTTCCTGAAGGGTTAGGCTTGGCCCATGTCCGTCGGGGTCGTCGAGCGGTTGAACGTTGCGATGAACGCCCACGACATCGAGGCGTTCGTCGCGCTGTTCGCGCCCGACTACGACAGCGTCCAGCCCGCCCACCCCGACCGCGCCTTCACGGGCCGCGACCAGGTGCACAAGAACTGGTCGGCGATGTTCGCCGGCGTGCCCGACTTCCGCTCCGAGCTCGTACGCACCTGCGCGGACGGCGACACGGTGTGGAGTGAGTGGCGCTGGCAGGGCACGGACCTCGACATCGCGGGCGTGATCGTGATGGGGATCCGCGACGAGGAGATCGCCTGGGCCCGCCTCTACGTCGAGCCGATCGAGCAGGCCGGCGCCGGCATCGAGGCCGCGGTGCGGCGGCTGACGGGCGATTCCTAGCCGGAGCGCTCGGCCGCCGCGGCGCGCCGCGTGACCGGCGGGCGGATCGCGGGCGTGTCGGGACGCGGCTTGCGCGAGGCGAGCGCGACGCCGCCGAGGATCAGCGCCAGCCCCGCGATCGAGGCGGCGGTGATCGGCTCGTCGAGCAGCACCGCGCCGTAGAAGAGGGCGATCCCGGGAGCGAGGTAGGCCACCAGCGACGCGCGGCCGGCGCCGGTCTCCGCGATCAGGATGTAGAAGATCACGAACGCCAGCGCGGTCCCGACCACGCCGAGTGCCGCGATCGCGAGCAGCGCGCGCAGCCCGGGGAGCTCGGACGGCGCCGTCGCGATCGCGCCGGGGAGCGTCAGCACGGAGGCGACCGCGATCGAGATGAACGAGGTCGTCACCGACGTCAGGCCCTTGTAGCGCTTGACCACGAAGCTCGAGAGCGCGTAGCACGCCGCGGCGCCGATCATGGCGAGCGAGCCGAGGAACTCGCCGAGCGAGTGCACGGACTCCACCCCGACGAGCAGCGCGACCCCGGCGAGCCCCATGAACATGCCGCCGAGCGCGGAGCTGCGCACCTTCTCGGACACGTCGACGAACGGCGCGAAGGCGGCCACGAACAGCGAGGCCGGCGCGATCAGCACCGCGGTCAGGCCCGAGGGCACCTCGAGCTCTCCGAAGGTGATGAGGTTGAACGGCAGCGCGATCGCCAGCGCGCCGAGCAGGATCGCGCGCCACGGCCGGGCGCGCAGCTCGGCGTTGGCGGCGCGCGCCTCGGCTCCGCCGCCGCGCAGGCGCATCACCGCGTAGAGCACGACTCCGGCGAGCACGCAGCGCAGCCAGACGATGACCGCGGGCTCGAAACCCTCGAGCGCGTACTTGATGAGGAGGTACGAGCCGCCCCAGACGGCGGCGAGGGCGGCGAGCAATCCGGCGTGGCGGGGGGACATCGCGCCAGTGTCGCAGCGCCCCGCCCCAAGCACCAATGACGGTTACCGACCCGAGCTATCAGCCGCGCTTATGAGTCAGACGAGGACTTCGACGGCGAGGAGGCGGGCTTTGAGTCCGAGGACTTGGACTCCGACTTCTTCTCCGCCTGCTTGGCGTCGTGCTTGTTGGCGCCGTCGGACGCCGACTTGTCCATCTCGCGCTTGCGCTTGGCGGTGCCGTAGTCGGTGTTGTAGAAGCCCGAGCCCTTGAAGTGGACGGCGATCGGGTGGAAGACCCGCGTGATCGACGCTCCGCAGGTCTCGCACTCGGTGACCGGGTCGTCCGAGATCTTCTGCATCACCTCGAAGAGATGCCCGTTCTCGCACCGGTACTCGTAGATCGGCATGCCGGGATTGAGTATATGAGCGGCCCGATCGCGGGTAGGGGCGACCCATGACCGACCTCTGGAGCTTCCGCGACGACGTCGGGGCCGAGCGCACCGACCTGACCGGCATGACCGTCGAGGGCGTCGACGGCAGCGTCGGGAAGGTCAAGGACGTCATCTCCGACATCGACGGCGCCTACCTGCTCGTCGACACCGGGCTGCCACTGGTCGGCAGCACCGTGCTCGTCCCGGCCGGGCTCGTGACGGCGATCGACGTCGACAACGAGTCGCTCAAGGTCGATCGCACCAAGGACGAGATCAAGGGCGCGCCGGACTTCGAGGCCGGCACGGGCAAGGACCCGGCCTACCGCGACGCCATCGCGCGGCACTACAGCGCCTAGAGTGACGGGCCTCGTGCCCGTCGACGTCGTCACCATGGACAAGGTCGTGGCGCTGTGCAAGCGCCGCGGCTTCATCTTCGCCGCCTCGGACATCTACGGCGGGATCGCCAACACGTACGACTACGGGCATTACGGCGTGCTGCTCAAGAACAACGTCGTCGGCGCGTGGTGGAAGGCGATGATCCAGGAGCGCGACGACATCGTCGCGCTCGACTCGGCGATCATCCAGCACCCACGCACGTGGGAGGCCTCGGGCCACCTCGCGGGCTTCACCGACCCGCTGATCGACTGCCGGACTTGCAAGCAGCGCTTCCGCGCCGACCATCTCGCCGAGGCGCCGTGCGGGCGCAAGCCGTCCAAGCGGGCCGGCGAGACGCCGGAGTGCGACCTCACCGAGGCGCGCGAGTTCAACCTCATGTTCGA
The DNA here is from genome assembly GCA_034665245.1 of Solirubrobacteraceae bacterium. Classification (GTDB taxonomy): domain Bacteria; phylum Actinomycetota; class Thermoleophilia; order Solirubrobacterales; family Solirubrobacteraceae; genus DASQFQ01. Next base: position 4,215 of record JAXDGC010000415.1, read on the forward strand.
GACCTCGATCGGCCCGGTGAAGGACGCGGGCTCGACGGTCTACCTGCGCCCGGAGACCGCCCAGGGCATCTTCCTCAACTTCAAGAACGTGCTGCAGTTCGCGCGCCGCAAGCCGCCGTTCGGGATCGCGCAGGTCGGCAAGTCCTTCCGCAACGAGATCACCCCGGGCAACTTCATCTTCCGCACGCTCGAGTTCGAGCAGATGGAGATGGAGTTCTTCGTGCCGCCCGACGAGGCCGCGCAGTGGCACGAGCACTGGCTGACGGCGCGTATGGACTGGTACACGGACCTCGGCATCCGCCCCGATCACCTGATGCTGCGCCCGCACGACGAGGACGAGCTCTCGCACTACTCATCGGCCACCAGCGACGTCGAGTACCTCTATCCGATCGGCTGGTCCGAGCTCGAGGGGATCGCCAACCGCGGGGACTTCGACCTTACCCAGCACGCGGCCATGTCGGGCCAGAAGCTCGAGTACTTCGACCAGCAGACTGGCGAGCGCTACGTGCCGCACGTGATCGAGCCCGCCGCCGGCGTCGGGCGCTCCGTGCTCGCCTTCCTGTGCGACGCCTACGACGAGGACGAGCTCGGCGGCGAGCCGCGCACGGTGCTCAAGCTCCACCCCGTGCTCGCGCCCGTGAAGGTCGCCGTGCTGCCACTCGTGCGCAAGGACGGCCAGCCGGAGGTCGCGCACGAGATCCACGACGAGCTGCGCCGGCGCGGCCTGCAGACCGAGTACGACGAGGGCGGCTCGATCGGCAAGCGCTACCGCCGCCAGGACGAGATCGGCACGCCCTACTGCGTCACCGTCGACCACCAGACGCTCGAGGACCGCACGGTCACCGTGCGCGATCGCGACACGCTCGCCCAGGAGCGGCTCGCGATCGACGCGCTCGGCGACGAGCTCGAGCGGCGGCTGCGAGCCGAGTGGCGCTCGCCGAAGCTCGAGACCGGGTAGACCTCCGGGGCGAGAGCCATGGGTGAAGACGTCACCGCCACGGTCTTCAGCCGCGAGGACCGCCAGCGCTACCGCGAGAAGGTGCGTGCCTGCCTCGACGTCTTCGCGCGCATGCTCGCGGAGTCGCGCTTCGACCCCGAGCGGCGCTCGATGGGGCTCGAGATCGAGCTCAACCTGACCGACGAGGCGGGCGACCCGGCGCTGCTCAACGCCGACGTGCTCGAGGCGATCGCCGACCCTGACTTCACCACCGAGCTCGCGCAGTTCAACGTCGAGATCAACATCCCGCCGCGGCTGCTCGCGGGGCCGGTGTTCTCGGAGCTCGAGACGCAGGTGCGGGCGAGCCTCAATGCGGCCGAGGACAAGGCCCAGCCGACGGGCGCGCACATGATGCTCGTGGGGATCCTGCCGACGATCTCCGAGCACCACCTCAACGCCGAGAGCTTCAGCGCCAACCCGCGCTACAAGCTGCTCAACGAGCAGATCTTCGCCGCCCGCGGGGAGGACCTGCGGATCTCGATCAGCGGACCCGAGCGGCTGTCGACGTTCGCGGACACGATCGCGCCGGAGGCGGCCTGCACGAGCGTGCAGCTGCACCAGCAGGTCGAGCCCGACCGCTTCCACACGCTCTGGAACGCCGCGCAGGCGATCGCCGGGGTCCAGCTCGCGGTCGGCGCCAACTCACCGTTCTTCTTCGGCCGCGAGCTGTGGAAGGAGACGCGGATCGCGCTCTTCGAGCAGGCCACGGACACGCGCCCGGAGGAGCTCAAGGCGCAGGGCGTGCGCCCGCGCGTGTGGTTCGGCGAGCGCTGGATCACGTCGATCTTCGACCTCTTCGAGGAGAACGTCACCTACTTCCCGGCGCTGTTGCCGGTGTGCGAGCCGGAGGATCCGGTGGAGGTGCTCGATCGTGGCGGCGTCCCGAAGCTCGGCGAGCTGCGCCTGCACAACGGCACCGTCTACCGCTGGAACCGGCCGGTCTACGACGTCGTGCGCGGCAAGCCCCACCTGCGCGTCGAGAACCGCGTCCTGCCCGCCGGCCCGACCGTCGTGGACACGCTCGCCAACGCCGCCTTCTACTACGGGCTCGTCCGCATGCTCGTCGAGGAGGAGCGGCCGATCTGGTCGCGGATGTCGTTCTCGGCGGCCGAGGAGAACTTCCACGCCGGCGCCCGCGACGGCATCGACGCGCGCGTGTTCTGGCCCGGGCTCGGCGAGGTGCCCGCTTCGGAGCTCGTGCTGCGACGACTGCTCCCGCTCGCCCACGAGGGGCTCGAGCGCTGGGACGTCGACGCCGGGGACCGCGAGCGGCTGCTGGGGATCATCGAGCAGCGCTGCCTCACCCAGCGCAACGGCGCGACCTGGCAGTCCGAGACCTTCCACCAGCTCTACGGCGAAGGAGGCATGGAGCGCGAGCAGGCGCTGCGCGAGATGACCGTCCGCTATCGCGACCTCATGCACGCCAACGAGCCGGTGCACGGCTGGCCGGTCGGGGGCTGACCTACTCGAAGAACGTCAGGAAGGCGAGCATCAGGTAGATGCCGATCAGCGCCGCGCCCTCCGGCACCGTGGCCTCGCCGTCACCGGTGACCTGCCAGACCGCGATCGCCGTGATCAGCAGCGCCCCGATGTAGACCGGCGCGAGCACGAAGGTCAGGTGCGAGCTGAACAGCAACGAGATCAGCACGAGGGCGGGGAACAGGAAGGCCGCGATCTGGGCGACCGAGTTCTTCACCACCGAGACCGCGTCGTCCATCTTCCCCTTCATGGCCAGCGTGATGCCCGCCACGTTCTCGACCGCATTGCCCGCGATCGCCACGATGACGAGGCCCGCGAACGCCTTGGAGAGGTGCAGCGCGTCGATCGCCGGGTTCAGGGAGGCGATGAACCAGTCCGAGACGAACGCGGCGCCGACGCCGGCGATCGCGAGGAGCACGACGGCGGTGCGCAGGGACAGCGGCGGTGCGTGGCCCGCCTCGGCGGACTCCGCGGGCTCCTCCGCCCGCGCGTCGGCGCGCAGGTACGACCACAGCCAGGTGACGTAGACGACCAGCAGCACGACGGCGCCGGCGGCGGAGATCGCGACTTTGTGGCTCGATGCCTTGTCCTCGGTCGTCACCGACAGCCCGAGCAGCACGATGATGAAGCAGGCCAGCAGCATCAGGGTGGCCGTGTCGTTCGGCAGCCGTGGGTGGAAGCGCATCACGCCGCCTTCGCTCACGCGCGCGCCGGCGATGATCACGGCGCCGAGGACGAGCAGGGCGTTGGCGAACAGGCTGCCGAGGATCGACGTCTGCGCCACCACGACCTCGCCCGCATGGAGGGCGAACACGACCACGAACAACTCGGGGAGGTTGCCGAGCGTCGACTGCAGGACGCCGGTCAGCCCCGGGCCGACGTGGTTGCCGAGCGCGTCCGTGCCCAGGGCGACCAGCCATGCGAGGCCCGACAGCGCGATCGTCACGACGGGGAACACGATCAGGCCGTCGACGCCCGCGTAGTGCATCACGCCGCCCGCCGCCGCGGTCAACGCGACGGCGGCGAGGGCGATGCGCTGGCGGGGGGAGAAGGCGCCGAGCAGGCCGCGCAGGCTACGTCACCGGGAGAGTATGTGGACGCGCCGTCGGCGACGGCGAGTCGCCATCCACAGGATCAGGCCGAGGACGAGCAGGAGCCCGAACGGGCTGCCGCCGCCGGCGCCCCAGCCGAACAGCAGGTGCGCGAGGTAGGCGATGCCCAGCGCCTGCAGCACGCCCCGGAACAGGCGGCGGCCCACGTGTGGGCGGGCGCGGTACGGGCTCCGGCGGTAGCGCCGGGACGTCGGCGCGACGCGCGGGCGGCTGCGGAACGTACCGCGGCCGAAGCCGCGGCCGCCGAGGCGAGCCTGGTTTGCGTTGGCCACGGCGATGGGAACACCGGCCGGGGCGGCGGCCGCGGCCGGAGCGGCGCCGAGGGCGAGGAGGATCGTGGTCAGGGGGAGGATTCGCATGCCTTCAACTTACCCAAAGTAAGCACTGTTCCAAGCGGTCGTGTCCGAGGTCCGACGGGGTCCGGTAGCGTCCGGCCGATGCCCGCCGCCGCCGACCAGATCTCCTACCAGGACCTCTACACGCGTTGGGAGAAGGGCAACTGGCGCGCGATGGAGTACGACTTCGCGCAGGACCGCGAGGACTGGCACGGGAAGTTCTCCGACATCCAGCGCCGGGCGGCGCTCTGGAACTACTCGCTGTTCTTCCACGGCGAGGACTCCGTCACCGACAACCTCTCGCCGTTCATCGACGCCGCGCCGCTCGAGGAGCAGAAGTACTTCCTCGCCACCCAGCAGGCCGACGAGGC
>JAXDGC010000416.1:0-5084 GCA_034665245.1 Solirubrobacteraceae bacterium
TCGCCGCCTACAACATCCTCCGCGAGATCACCGAGGACACGGATCGCCTGCGCGGGGTCTACGTGCTCGGCAAGGCCGCGACGCTCAACGCCGACGTCGGCGACGTGATGATCTCCTCGGTCATCCATGACGAGCACTCGGGCTCGACCTACTGGCTCGACAACGCGTTCTCGGTCGACGACATCGCGCCCTTCCTGGTGTTCGGATCGGGCCTCGACAACCAGCGCGCGGTCACCGTCAAGAGCACGTTTCTGCAGAACCGCGCCTACCTCGACTACTACTACCGCGAGGCGTTCACCGTCGTCGAGATGGAGGCCGGGCCGTTCTGCGACGCGGTCTACGAGATCGCCGACGTCGATCGCTACCCCGTCGGCGAGGCGGTCAACTTCTCCAAGCTCCCGATCGACTACGGGATCATCCACTACGCCTCAGACACGCCGTACACGCAGGCGCGCACGCTCGGGGCCCGCGGGCTGTCCTACTTCGGTATGGATTCCACCTACGCCTCGTCACTTGCGATCGTCCGGCGGGTACTTGCCCTGGAGGGTGTCCTCGACAGTCCGTGAGTAGGGTGCCCGAATACGTCGGCAAGGGGGGATTCGTAGCAATGAGCACAGTGATGGAGCGCGATGACGTTGAGCCCGTCGCGAACGAAAGACTCGACCGCTTCCTCACCGGGACCGCCACCGTCGTGCCGTTCGTCGCGGTCGGCGCCGCCGGCGTCCTGACGTGGCAGAGCCTGCTGCACTGGAGCGACCTGGTCATCTTCCTGGTTCTCTACGTCCTGACCGGGCTGGGCATCACGGTGGGCTTCCACCGGCATCTCACGCACCGCGCGTTCAAGACGAAGAAGTGGGTGCGGGCCACGTTCGCCGCGTTCGGCTCGATGGCGATCGAGGGCCCGGTGATCTCCTGGGTGGCCGACCACCGCAAGCATCACGCCTTCACCGACGTCCCCGGCGACCCCCACTCGCCGCACGTCGATCACGGCCACGGCCTGCGCGGCGCGCTGCGCGGCCTCGCGCATGCGCACCTCGGCTGGCTGTTCCTGCACACGGAGCGCGGCAAGAAGGACCGCTACGCACGTGACCTGATCGACGACCCGACGATCAGCTTCATCGACCGGACGTTCCTGCTGTGGGTCATCATCGGGCTCGCCGCGCCGTTCGTGCTCGGCGTCGCCATCGGCGGCTCGATCACCACAGGGCTGACCGGGGTGCTGTGGGGCGGGCTCGTGCGCGTGTTCCTGCTCCATCACGTGACGTACTCGATCAACTCGCTGTGCCACTTCTTCGGCCGCAAGAACTTCGACACGGGCGACGAGTCGCGCAACCTGCTGTGGCTGGCGCCGCTGTCCTTCGGCGAGTCGTGGCACAACAACCACCACGCCTTCCCGACCTCCGCCCGCCACGGCCTCAAGCCGTGGGAGCTCGACATCTCGGCCGGGGTGATCTGGACGCTCGAGCGGCTGGGGCTGGCGTGGGACGTCGTCAAGATCCCGCCCGAGCGCCAGGCCCGCAAGGCCGTCGCGCCGGCCTAGATCCCCCGCGGGGAGCGGAAGCGGCGGTCCGGGTCGTAGGCGGCCCGGACCCCCTCGAGCCGCGCGAGGTTCTGCCCGTAGTACGCGCGCCGCCAGCGGCGCAGGTCCGGATCGATGTAGTTCTGGTAGGCGCCGTCGGCGTGCGGGGCGACGACCGCGTGCATGCGCCGCAGCCACGCGCGGCTCGCCGCGCCGCCGTCGTCGTGGTAGGCGAGGTACTGGATCGAGTAGCGCTCGTCGCGGTGCACGAACGCCGTGGCGCCGGGCCGCGGCCGGTTCACCGCGCCGCCGTAGGCGTCCAGGATCAGCAGGCCATGGGCGAGGCCGGCGACGCGGCCGCCGCGGGCGAGCTCGGCGAGCAGCGCGTGACGCGCGTGGCCGGGGAGGTGCTTGCGCACGTAGTGCGACTTCGCCGAGAAGCGCGTGCGCGGTGTGGTGCGCCCGTTGCCCCAGTGGACCTGGAGCGCGGCGTAGCTCGAGCTGCCGGTGCTGATCGACGCGCCCGCGCGGCGCAGCGGCCCGAGCAGCGCCGAGAGGTGGCGTTCTGACCCGAGGTACTGGCCGACCGCGGTGGCGCTGCCCGTGCCGAGTTGCAGGACCGACGTCAGCCGCGGGTCGGTCTCGGGCGCCCACGCCTCCCAGGCCGCGAGCGCCGCGCCGGCCGACGCGAACGACGCGCTGAAGCGCGCCGCGCCGCCGACCCTGTGCACGCGCGCCTCGAAGCGCGTCACGATCCCGAAGTTGCCGCCGCCCCCGCCGCGCAGCGCCCAGAACAGGTCGGGGTCGTGGCGCGCGTCGACACGCCGCAGCCGCCCGTCCGGCGTGACGACGACGAGGCCGACGACGTTGTCGGCGGTCAGCCCGAACGCGCGCGCGGCGAGGCCGTAGCCACCGCCGAGCGCGAGCCCGCCGAAGCCGACGGTCGGACACGAGCCGCCGGGCACCGCGCCGCCGTGGCGGGCGAGCGCGTCCACGACCTCGATCATGTGGGCGCCCGCGCCGATGCTGGCGCGCCCGGCGCCGCGGTCGACGGAGATCGCCCGCAGGCGCCGCAGGTCGACGACGACGCCCTCGTTCAGCGTCGAGTAGCCCGCGTAGGAGTGCCCGCCCGAGCGCGCCGCGACGCGGACGTCATGGCGGTCGGCCCACCGCAGCACGGCCTGGACGTCGCGGCTGTCGCGCGGCTCGACCACCGCGTCGGGCCGGGCTCCGTCGAAGCGCAGGTTGTAGACGTGCGCCGCGCCGGGGTAGGCGGCCGACCCGGGGCGGATGACCGGCCCGCGCACCGTGCGCGCGAGCTCGCGCAGCGCGCGCGGCCCGGCGCCGCCCGCGCGGGCGGCCGTGGCGACGTCCCAGGCCGGATCGCGCGCCGGCATGCCGAGCGCGTCGGCGGCGCCGGCGCCGAGGGCCAGCGCCCCGGCGCCCAGCACCAGCTCGCGGCGGGTCAGGCGCTTCATCCCCTCAGGGTCGCAGGCCGACGAGTCCCTTGGCGGCGGCGCGCAGCGCGGCGCCGAGGCCCGTCGCGGGGTCGCACGGGAGCTCGATGTCGATCTCGAGCTGGCCGGCGTCGGCGTCGCGCACCTCGAGCTCGCCGAGCTCGCCGAACAGCGCGATCATGGCGTGGTTGTACGCGAACAGGCGCGCCTGGAAGCGCTCGATGCCGTTCTCGCGCGCGCGCTCGGTCAGCCGCCGCAGCAGCTCGCCGCCGACGCCCCGGTGCTGCCACTCGTCGATCACCGCGACCGCCGCCTCGGCGACCGCGGGCTGGGACTCCAGGCGCACGTACCGCGCGACGCCGACACCCTCGCCGGTGTCCGCGTCGCGGGCGCCGAGCGCCTCGTGGTCGACGTGGTCGAGCTCGGTGAAATACGTCAGGTCGTCCTCGCTGAGGCTGGCCTTGTTGCCGAGGAAGCGCCGGTAGCGCGACTCGTCGCCGAACCGCTGCCAGCCCGCCACGAACAGCGGCTTGTCCTCCGGCCGCACCGGCCGGACCAGCACGACGGAGCCGTCGCGCAGCGTGATCTGCTCGTCACCCATCGACGGCTAGAGGGCGGCGATCGCCTCGCGCACCGGCACGTCGCCCTCGAGCACCTCGAACGTCTTGCGGATGGTGTTGTCGGCGCCGAGGCACTCGAGCAGCACGAGCGCGACATCCTGGCGCGGGACCTGCCCGGAGCGCCCGAGCCGCTCGGCGATCGCGACGAGGCCGCTGCCCGGCTCGTCGGTGAGGCCGCCGGGCCGCACGATCGTCCACTCGAGGCCGGAGGCGGCGAGCGCCTCGTCGGCGTCGTGCTTGGCCTGCTGGTAGGGACGCATCGCCTCCGTGGCGGAGGCCGGGTCGTCGGCGCCCATCGAGGAGACCATGAGGTAACGGCGGACGCCGAGCTCCGCGGCGGCCTCGATCAGCTTCACCGCGCCGCCGTAGTCGACCGTGCGCTTGCGCTCGGGCCCGCTGCCCGGCCCGGCGCCGGCGGCGAAGACGATCGCCTCGGCGGCGCCGAGGTGGGGGCGCGGGTCGTCGTGCTCGAGGTCGCACAGCACCGGGACGGCGCCATCGGCCTCGAGGTCGGCGGCGTGGTCGGGGTTGCGGATCAGGCCGCGGGCGTGGTGGCCCTGCTGGGCGAGGAGGCGGAGGAGGTGGCGGGCGATCTTGCCGTGACCGCCGGCGACGAGGACATCCATCTCCCAGGCCTACCCCCGGGCAACCGGCGCCTATGCCTCCGATGACGGATACCGTCAGGCCGATGCGCCGCCTCCTCCCGGCCGTCCTGGCCCTCGCACTGCTGCCCGCCTCCGCGTCCGCCGCGGCCCCGAAGCCCTTCGGGCACGCCTGTACGGCCCAGAACGGCGTCCGCTTCTGCCCGGCGACCGCGCTCACCGACCGCGTCCCGAGCTTCGACGGCGTCCCGCTCGACGTCGACGTGACCCTGCCGGCGACCGGCGACGGGCCGTTCCCGACGATCGTGATGCTGCACGGCTACGGCGGCAGCAAGACCGATTACGAGGCCTCGAAGCCCGAGGGCGACGATCAGCCCTCCGACGCCCCCGGGACCGCCACGACCTACCACTGGAACTCCAACGCCTTCGCGCGCGGCGGCTACGCCGTCGTCAACACCACGGCGCGCGGGTTCGGGCGCTCCTGCGGCCAGACGAGCTCGCGCACGCCCGACTGCGCGAAGGGCTGGCTCCACCTCGCCGACCAGCGCTACGAGGCCCGCGACACCCAGTACCTGCTCGGCCTGCTCGTCGACGAGCGCGTGGCCACGGCCGGCGCGCTCGGCGTCACCGGCATCTCCTACGGCGGCGGCCAGAGCCTGGAGCTCGCCTACCTGCGCGACCGCATCCGCAATCCCGACGGCTCCTACGCGCCGTGGCTCAGCCCGCACGGCGCGGCGCTCCGGATCGCGGCCGCCTATCCGCGCTGGCCGTGGTCGGACCTCGTCAACGCGCTGCTGCCCAACGGGCGCTTCCTCGACTTCCGCGTCTCGAGCCCGACCGAGAGCCTCCAGCCGATCGGCGTGGCGATCCAGTCCTACATCTCGGG
>JAXDGC010000417.1:0-6390 GCA_034665245.1 Solirubrobacteraceae bacterium
GGCAGCTCGCCGTGGATGAGGAGATAGGCCACCTCGAGGTACGTCGACTCCTCCGCGAGCTGCTCGATCGGATAGCCGCGGTACTCGAGGATCCCCTTCTCGCCGTCGATGAAGGTGATCGCCGACCGGCACGACGCCGTGTTCGTGTACGCCGGGTCGTAGGTCATCAGACCGAAGTCGTCTTCGTTGACCTTGATGTCGCGCAACGCCATCGCGCGGACGGTCCCGTCCTCGATGGGGACCTCGTAGGTCTCGCCCGTACGGTTGTCCGTGATGCTCAGCGTGTCAGCCGCGGTGGCTACGCCACCGCCGTTGCTGGTCTGTTCCTCGGTTCCCATGAACCTATTATGCGCTCAGGCGCCGAGCAGGGCGCGCCAGGTGAGCTCCGTGCTCGAGAGGCGCCCTGCCTCGCCGTGGATGAGCACCGCGATCAGCCCGGCCGCGAGTCCCAGCGCGAGGCGGTTGGCGAAGGCCGCGACGTCGGCCGCATCGGCGTAGGCACCGGCCTCGGCGGACTCGAGCGGGACGGTCACGAGGCCTCTGGCTGAGGCGGTGGGCAGGCTGGCGGCTTCCAAGGCGCCGTTCGTCTACCCGCTGGGCGCGGGCGATGAACGTGCGGGTCAGGCGGTGATGACCGCGCTGGCCATCGCGGCGAGGATCAGCACCACGCTGATCGCCATGACGCCGCGGGCCGCGCTCTTGGTCGGCGGGAACGTCTCGTGCGCCCGGATCCCCATCGCCGAGACCGCCAGGGCCCACACCACCAGCACGCCACCGCAGATGTAGAACAGCGTCTTGGAGGACTTGACGCCCGCTTCGGCGGCGAAGGCGATCAGGGTGGCCAGCACGGCGCGGAACGCTACCGGACGGAGGGCCGGCCTTCGTAACGGGACTCCGTCGCCGCCACCTGGCCCTGGTAGTGGGAGCCGAGCGCCTCCGAGCCGTACGGCCGCAGGGCAGGCGCGTCGAGCGTCATGAACGAAAGCTGGGCGATCAGCAGCCCGGGATGAAGGATGATCGGCACGCGGGTCAGGTTGTTGAGCTCGAGCGTCAGCGTGCCCTTCCAACCCGGGTCGCAGAACCCCGCGGTGGCGTGCACGATCAGGCCGAGGCGGCCTAGAGAGCTCTTGCCCTCGATTCTCGCGACGATGTCGTCGGGCAGCTCGACCCACTCGAGCGTGCGGCCGAGGACGAACTCGCCGGGGTGGATGACGAACTGCTCGCCCTGCTCGACCACGACCTCCTCGGTGAGGTTGGCCGGTGGGTCGCGCAGGTCGATCGCGGTCGTCCGGTGGTTGTGGAAGACGCGGAAGGAGTCGCCGAGGCGCAGGTCGACCGACGCGGGTTGGACGCGGTCGGGGTCCCACGGCTTGATCGTGATCCGGCCCTCGTCGACGAGGCGCAGGATCGTGCCGTCGGAGAGCACCGACTGGGGGGCGCGGTCAGGCACGGCCGCAAGTCTGGCATGGGATGCTGTCGCGATGACCGATGACGACGACTGGGTGGGCGAGCCGCCCGAGGGCCGGTACACCCGCGACCGCGCGAAGCCGGAGTTCTGGCGCGGGCAGTGGCAGGCGATCGTCGCGTCGAGCATCCTCGGGGTGCTCGTGATCGTCGTGCTGCTGGTGGTGCTGCTCGGCTAGCGCGCGAGGTCGCGGCCGCGCGCCTTCACGGGCCGCACGCGCGCGGGCGCGATCGGCGCGGGATCGCCGTGCGGGCCGCGCCGTGGCGAGCGCGGGAGGCGCGGGACCGGGTGCGGGCGCTTGGAGGCGCCGCCGTCGTCACGGACGTCCTCGGACGGATCCGGCTCCTGCTTGATCGCCCAGTAGACGAGGTAGATCGCCGCGACGATCGGGATCTTCAACGCGACGAAGAGGTAGAACATCGTCCAGCCCACTGCGCGCATGCTACCCCGGGTGGGAAGGGGGGCGCGCTAGCGGAGCGCGATCGGCGCGTCGTCGAACGAGGTGCTGCGATGCAGCTCGGTGATCCGCCCCGCGATCTCCTCGCGGCCCAGCCGCAGCACGCGCTCAGGCCCGAACGCCTCGACGTTGAAGGACGCGAGCACGGTCCCGTAGGCCATCGCGCGCCGCAGCAGGGCGTCGTCGACCTCCTCGTCAGGGTGCGCGGCCACGTAGCCCATGAACCCGCCGGCGAACGTGTCGCCCGCGCCGGTGGGGTCGACCACCTCGGTGGTGGGATAGGCCGGGAGCGCGAAGTAGCCGTCGCGCGTGAACAGCGCGGAGCCGTACTCGCCCTGCTTGGCGACGACGACGGTCGGCCCGAGGTCCAGGACCGCATGGGCGGCGCGCACGAGGTTGGGCTCGTCCGTGAGCTGCTTGAGCTCCGAGTCGTTGAGGATCACCGCGTCGACGAGCCGGATCGTGCGCAGGAGCGATTCGTGGGCGATGTCGATCCAGAGGTTCATGGAGTCCATCGCCACGAAGCGGGCGGCGCTGCACTGCTCGCGGACCTCGCGCTGGAGGTCGGGCTGGATGTTCGCGAGGAACACGACGTCGGCGGCCGCCGACGCCTCGGAGAGCGACGGCTTGAAGTGCTCGAAGACGTTGAGGTCGGTCTGGAGCGTGTGGCGGACGTTGGTGTCGCGCTCGTAGCGCCCGGCCCAGAAGAAGGTCTTGCCGCCCGGCACGTGCTCGATGTCGTCGGTGATGACGCCGCGCGAGCGCAGCGCCTCGTACTCCGCCTCCCCGAAGTCGTCTCCGACCGGCCCGACCACCCGCGTGTCGGCGAAGAACGAGGAGGCGAGCGAGAAGTGCACCGCCGAGCCGCCCAGCAGCCGATCGCGGCTACCGGCCTGGGTCTCGACGGCGTCAAAGGCGATGGACCCGACGACGGTGAGCGACATGAGGCGCGGCACGGTAGCGTGCGGCTCACGATGCGCGCGGTCACGATCTCCGCGTTCGGCGGCCCCGAGGTGCTCGAGCTCGTCGAGGACGCGCCCGTCCCGGAGGCGGGCGAGGGCCAGGTGCTCGTCCGCGTCAACCGCGCGGGCATCAACTACGCCGACACGCACGCCCGCGAGAACTCCTACCTCTCCTCCTATGAGCTGCCGCTGATCCCCGGCGGCGAGGTCGTGGGCGAGGTGGACGGCAGGCGCGTCGCCGCGCTCGTCGGCACGGGCGGCTACGCGGAGTACGCCGTGGCGCCCGCCGCGGTGGTGTTCCCGCTTCCCGACGGGGTCTCGGACGTCGCCGCGCTCGCGGTGATCATCCAGGGACTCTCGGCCTGGCACCTCCTCCGCACCTCCTCGAAGCTGGCCGAGGGGGAGAGCGTCGTGGTCCACGCGGCCGCCGGCGGCGTCGGCTCGCTCGCGGTCCAGCTCGCCAAGCGCTTCGGCGCCGGCCGCGTGATCGCGACCGCGTCGAGCGAGGACAAGCGCTCACTGGCGCTCGAGCTCGGCGCCGACGCGGCCGTCGACGGGCGCGAGCCCGAGCTGGCCGCCGCGCTGCGCGAGGCCAACGGCGGCGCGAAGGTCGACATCGTGCTCGAGATGGCCGGCGGCCATGTCTTCGACCAGTCGCTGCGCGCGCTGGCCCCGTTCGGCCGGCTCGTCACCTATGGGATCGCGTCGGGCGAGCCCAACACGGTCGCCAGCGGCGCGCTGATGGCGCGCAGCCAGGCCGTGATCGGCTTCTGGCTCGCGCACTGCTTCGGCCGCCCCGGCATGGTGGCCGAGCCGATGCAGGAGCTGTTCGGGCTCGTCGAGTCCGGTGATCTGCGCGTGATCGAGGGCGAGGTCTACGGGCTGTCCGAGGCGCGCCGGGCGCATGAGGACATGCAGGCGCGGCGGACCAGCGGGAAGCTCGTGCTGGACCCGGCTCGCTGAGCCGTTCGGTCAGCCCGCTCGCACCCGGTTCCCGAGCCCCCGCACGCGGCTCGGCCCGAAGCCCGCGACCCGCACGAGGTCGCCGACCGAGCGGTAGGGGCCGTGAAGCTCCCGCTCCTCGACGATCCGCCCCGCGCCCACCGGTCCGATCCCCGGCAGCCGCCGGAGCTCGTCCACGCCGGCGCGGTTGAGGTCGAGGCGCGCGTCGGCCGGCGGCTCCGGCTCCGGCTCCGCGACGCGGGCCGCCACGACGCGCCGCCCCGGCCCGCCGGTCCGGTACAGCCGCCGTAGCGCCAGCGCGCACACCAGCGCGGCGGCGGCGAGCACCAGCAGCGGCCCGCCCGGCGCGGGATCGCGCAGCCAGCGGCCGAACGCGATGGCGATCGCGGCGAGGCCCAGCGCGGCGGCGAAATGGATGAGCCCGCGCATGCCCATAGTGTCGCCGCTGCGATTTCTTCGGCGTGGCTCCGGGTAGCGCTCGTCCGTGCTCCGACTCCCGGACTCCCGCGGCGAGGTCTCCCGAGCGCTGCTCGACGCCTTCGGGCAGGACCCCCACACGATCGCCGCCATCGACGCGCCGATCCCGGCCGATCCGCTGTCCGACGAGGACCTCCAGCTCGCGCTCTACCTCTGTTACGAGCTGCATTACCGCGGGCTGCCGGGCGTCTCGGAGGAGTGGGAGTGGGAGCCGTCGCTGATCGGCCTGCGCCGGCAGCTCGAGGCTCGCTTCGAGGCCGGGCTGCTCGATGTGCTCGGCGCCCCGGAGGCGAGCGTCGCCGCCGAGGAGATGGACGTCGCCCTGCGCGAGGTCGAGGCGGCCGACGAGGCGCCGTCGCTCTCGCGCCACCTCGAGCGCGACGGCACGCGCGCGGAGATGCTCGAGTTCGTCGTGCACCGCTCGGCCTACCAGCTCAAGGAGGCCGACCCGCACTCGTGGGCGCTGCCGCGGCTGACCGGCGCGCCGAAGGCCGCGATGGTCGAGATCCAGGCCGACGAGTACGGCGGCGGCAACGCCGAGCGCATGCACGCGACCCTGTTCGCCAAGTCGATGGAGGGCCTCGGCCTCGACTCGCGCTACGGCGCATACCTCGGCCGCATCCCGGGGGCCACGCTCGCGACCGTGAACCTGATGTCGCTGCTCGGCCTGCACCGCCGCTGGCGCGGCGCGCTCGTCGGCCACCTGGCGCTGTTCGAGATGAGCTCCGCGGTCCCGAACCGCCGCTACGGCAACGGCCTGCGGCGCCTCGGCTGGGACGCCGAGACGACCGACTTCTTCGACGAGCACGTGACCGCCGACGCCGTGCACGAGAGCATCGCGGCGGTCGACCTCGCGGGCGGCCTCGTGCGCCAGGACCCGGCGCTGGCGGCCGACGTGATCTGGGGCGCGCGGGCGCTCGTCGAGCTCGAGGGCCGCTTCGCGCGCCAGCTGCTCGGAGCGTGGGCGGATGGCCGCTCGTCGCTGTTGGAGCGACTCGTCAACGCCTGATCGATGAGATCCTCCGCGGTCGGCGGTCTCTATCCGTGACCGCCACGACTGCGGCGTCGTCAGGTGATCTGACGCTCCCTGCCCTCCTCCGCGCCGCTCGGCGCTCGGAACCGCACGACCTTGTGCGAGCCGTCGCAGAACGGCCGCAGGCGGGACTTCCCGCAGCGGCAGAGCGCGACGGTGGCGCGGTCGACCTCGATCTCCTCTCCGTCCTGGTCGACGATCCGGAACGGGCCGCGCACCAGCAGGGGCCCGTCGCGGTAGGGGGTGATCGTCGCCTCGTCCATGGCGCGAGGCTTCCCGTCCCGGCGCCCATTCACGCCCGACCCTTCTAGGATCGGGGAGCGAATGACCCCCTTTGACTCGCTCGGACTTGCCGAGCCCATTCTCGCGGCGCTTCACGACGTCGGCTACGAGAACCCAAGCCCCATCCAGGAGCAGGCGATCCCCGAGCTCCTCGCCGGCCGCGACGTGATCGGCCAGGCCCAGACCGGAACCGGCAAGACCGCCGCCTTCGGGCTGCCGATGATCCAGTTCGTCGACCCCGAGGACCGCGAGGTCCAGGCGCTCGTGCTCACCCCGACGCGCGAGCTCTGCATCCAGGTCACCCAGGCGCTGCGCGCCTACGGCGCCCGCAAGGGCATCAACCCCGTCGCCGTCTTCGGCGGCGCGCCGATCCGCACCCAGCAGGCGCAGCTCAAGGAGGAGGGCCAGATCGTCGTCGGGACGGTCGGCCGCGTGCTCGACCTGATCTCGCGCCACTCGCTGATGCTCCACGCCTGCCGCTACCTGGTGCTCGACGAGGCCGACGAGATGCTCGACCTCGGCTTCCTCGAGGACGTCGAGAAGATCCTCTCCCTCTGTCCCGGCGGGCGCCAGACGGCGCTCTTCAGCGCGACCATGCCGCCGGAGATCCGCGCGCTCGCCGACCGCCACCTCTACGAGCCGGTGACCGTCCAGGTCAAGGCCGCGACGCTCACCATCGACACCGTCGAGCAGTTCTACGTCGAGGTCCCCGCGCGCGAGAAGAACGACATGCTCGCCCGCGTGCTCGAGG
>JAXDGC010000418.1:0-11110 GCA_034665245.1 Solirubrobacteraceae bacterium
CTTGCGCGGCGGCACCGCGTCGACGAGCGCCTGGGTGTAGGGGTGGCCGGGGCGCTCGATCACGTCGCGCGCGTCGCCCTGCTCGACGATCCGCCCGAGGTACATGACCGCGATGCGGTCGCACAGCTGCCACGCCAGGCTGAGGTCGTGGGTGATGAACAGCAGCGCCAGCTCGCGCGCCCGCTGGAGCTCGAGCAGCACGTGCAGGATCTGCGAGCGCACGGAGACGTCGAGCATCGAGACCGGCTCGTCGCAGATGATCCCGGCGGGCTCGAGCACGAGCGTCGCCGCGATCGCCACGCGCTGGCGCTGGCCGCCGGACAGCTCGTGCGGATAGCGGCCGATGAAGCGCGCCGGTGCCATGCCGACCTCGTCGAGCGCCCGCCCCACTCGCGCCGCGTGCTCGGCGCGCGGGACCTCCCCCACCACCAGCGCCTCCGCGACGATGTCCCCGACCCGCCGGCGCGGGTTCAGCGTCTGGTACGGGTCCTGGAAGATCATCTGGACGTTGCGCCGCAGCGCCCGCAGCGCCGCCCGGCCGCTGACCTCGGCGCCGTCGGTGGCGACCGTCCCGGCCGCCGCCGGCACGAGCCCGAGCATCGCACGTGCGAGCGTGGACTTGCCGCAGCCCGACTCCCCCACGATGCCGAGGACCTCGCCGCGGCGCCACTCGAGCGACACGCCGTCGAGCGCCCGCGCCACGCCGCCGCGCGTCGGGTAGTGGACGGCGAGGTCGGCGACCTCCATCAGCGCAGTGCTCATCCCGGCTCCTCCGCCACGGCGACGGGCTCGGGCCAGCGCTCCCAGGGCGCGAAGTGGCAGGCGGCCGACTGCGCCGCGGCGACCTCGCGCAGCGCCGGCGCCTGCTCGCATGCCTCGGCGGCGTAGGGGCACCGGGGCCGGAACGAGCAGCCCGACGGGGCGTCGGCGGGGTCGGGCGGGCCGCCCGGGATCGGCACAGCGAGCGTGCGGCTGCCGCCGATCACCGGCAGCGACTCGAGCAGGCGCTTCGTGTACGGGTGCTGGGGCGCCGAGAAGACGACGTCGACCGGGCCCGTCTCGACGATCCGGCCCGCGTACATGACCGCGATCCGGTCGCAGGTCTCGGCGAGCACCGAGAGGTCGTGGCTGATCAGGATCAGCGCCAGCCCGAGCTCGGCCCTCAGGCGCTCGAGCAGCTCGAGGATCTGCGCCTGCATCACGACGTCGAGCGCCGTCGTCGGCTCGTCGGCGATCACCAGCGACGGCCGGCACGCGAGCGCGAGCGCGATCATCACCCGCTGCCGCTGGCCGCCGGAGAGCTGGTGCGCGTAGGAGCGCGCGACCCGCGCCGGCAGCCCGACCGTCCCCAGCAGCTCGATCACCCGCGCCTTCACGTCCGCCGACCTGGCGCCCGGCTCGTGCAGGCGGATCGCGGAGCCGATCTGGCGCTCGACGCGCTGCACCGGGTCGAGCGAGTTCATCGCGCCCTGGAACACGAGCGATACATGGCGCCAGCGCACGAGTTGCATGCCGCGCTCGGTCCGGCGATCGATGTTGATCGTCTCCTCGCCCGGCGGGTGCAGCGCGATGATGCCCTCCTGGACGAGCGCCGGCGGCAGCAGCCGCATCAGCGACAGCGCCGTCGTCGACTTGCCGCAGCCCGACTCGCCCGCCAGCCCGAGCGCCTCGCCGGGCGCGAGCGTGAGGTCGACGCCGTCCACGATCGCGTTGCCGCGATGGCGGACGGTGAGCCCCGTGACGTCGAGCAGCGCGCTCATCGCTGGTCGCGCAGCCGCGGGTTGACGTGCTCCTCGAACAGGTACCCGAGCACCGCGACGGCGAGCACGAGCAATGTGATGCAGAGGCCGGGCGGGACGACGTACCACCACGCGCCCGCGCTCGGCGCTCCCGACTGGAAGCCGGCGTCGAGCATCGTCCCCCACGAGATCGAGTTCGGGTCGCCGAGGCCGAGGAACGCGAGCGACGCCTCGGAGAGGATCGCCACCGCCACGATCAGCACCGTGTTGGCGAAGATCAGCGGCAGCGTGTTGGGCAGGATGTGCGTGCGGATGATGTAGGCGTCGGTCGCCCCCAGCGCCCGCGCCCGCTCGACGAACGCGCGCTCCTTGAGCGTCAGCACCTGCGAGCGCACGATCCGGCCGGTCCCCGCCCAGCTCGTCAGCCCGATCACGAGGATCAGCACGATCAGCGACGGGCTCAGCAGGCGCGCGAGCACGACCATCAGCGGCAGCGTCGGGATCACCAGGAACCAGTTCTCGACGGCGTCGAGGATGCGGTCCGTCCAGCCCCCGAAGTAGCCGCCGACCAGCCCCACCAGGGCGCCGAGGACGGCCGAGATGATGGCCGCGGCGAAGCCGACGACGATCGACACGCGCGCCCCGACCATCAGCTGCGAGAGCACGTCGGAGCCGTTCTCGGTCGTGCCCAGCGGGTGCGAGGCGGACAGGCCCTCGAGGACGGCGGTGCTCGACGCCCGCGGGTCGTCCGGGGCGAGCAGCGAGCCGAACACCGCCAGGAACGTGAACAGCCCGAGCACGCCGACGCCGAACCGCCCGCGCTTGGTGTGGAAGAGCAGCCGGCGGGCCTCGATCACGCGGACTGCACTCTCGGGTCGAGCACGAAGTAGAGGGCGTCGGCGATCAGGTTCGCCACGATCACCGCGACCGAGAAGACGAGGAAGGTGCCCTGCAGGACCGGGAAGTCCTTGTCGTTGATCGCGTTGTAGGTGAGCTCGCCCAGCCCGGGCCAGGAGAAGATCGTCTCGATCGTGATCACCCCGCCGGCGACCGCGCCGAACTGCAGCGCCGCCAGGGTCACGAGCGGCAGCAGCGCGTTCGGCACCGCGTGGCGGCGCACGACCCGGTTCCACGGCATCCCGGTCGCGCGCTTGACGGTCACGAAGTCCTCGGTGAGGACGTCGACCATCGAGGAGCGCATGATCACGAAGTACTGGCCGAGCAGCATCAGCGTGAGCGCGGCGACGGGCAGCACCATGTGCTCGGCGACGTCCGCGGCCTTGGCGAAGCCGGAGCTGAAGTCGGCCCCCGGCGTCAGCTGCTGCCCGGCCGGGAACAGCGGCAGCGCGACCGCGAAGAGCAGGATCAGGATGATCCCGATCCAGTACTCGGGCGCGGCGTAGGTGAACAGGCTGAAGCCGAGCAAGCCGTCGTCTGCCGCCGTGCCGCGCCGCGTGGCGGCGATCACCCCCAGCCACGTCCCGAGCAGCGTCGCGGTCAGGGTTCCGGTGCCGATCAGCAGCAGCGTCCACGGGATCGCGTCGCCGAGCTCGGTCGACACGTTGCGCCGCGAGCGCTGGCTGATGCCGAAGTCGAACCTCGCGGTGTCCTGCGCATAATCGGCGAACTGCCCCAGCAGCGGCTTGTCGAGCCCGTAGTAGGCACGCAGCTTCACGATCTCCTCCGGGCCCGCGCGCGGGAGGCGCGCGAGCTGCGCGGTCGGGTCGCCCATGACCCGGAACAGGAAGAAGTTGAAGACGAGGACGAAGACCAGCGTCACGAGTGCGCCGAGCGCCTTCGCCCCGAGCCAGCGCAATCGCAAGGCGGCCTACCGTTCCAGCTCGATGGCCTCCCGGCCGGCGCGTCGCCGCCGGACGAGGACGAGCACCACGCCGATCACGATCAGGGCCGCGAGCACGATCAGCACGATCATGAGCCCGCTGCCGCCGCTGTCGCCGCCACCGCCTCCGGCCGCCTTGGTGGCCGGGCCCATCGAGACGAACGTGGCGCCGGTCACCTGGTCACACGTGATGTCGCCGGTGGGCTGCGGGCATGAGCGCGTGACGCCGGAGAGCTTGTCGGTGCGGTATGCCTGCAACGTCGGGTCGACCGTCAGCACGAGGTAGGGCAGGTCGCGCTGGCTGATCGCGATCATCCGGCTCACGATCTGCTTGCGCTTGGCCTGATCGAACTCGCCCGACTGCTCGTCGTAGAGGCGGTCGTACTCGGGGTTGGAGTAGAACGCGTCCGACGACTCGCCGATCGCCTTCGTGGTCAGCAGGTTGAGCAGCAGGCCCGGGTCATACGGGTCGCCGCCCCAGCCCCAGATGAAGGTGTCGAAGTCGGGCGCGATCTTGCCCTTGACCTTGCGCGTGGTGATCTCGGTGAGCTTGTCGGTGCTCACGATCTGGACCTTGAAGTCGACGCCGATCGGCTTGGTCATCTCGCTCACGAGCCGCGCGGCCTGGACGGTCTGCGGCGACTCGGAGCGCACGAACAGGTCGAAGGACAGCTTGTCGCCGCCCTTCGCCCGCACGCCGCCGTCGCCCCGCTTCCAGCCGGCCGCGTCGAGCATCTGGTTGGCCTTGGCGGCGTCGAGCGGGTAGTCGTCGGCGGGCACGGAGTAGAAGGACTTGTAGAACTGGGGCAGCAGCCCGTGGCCTTCGAACGCGGTGCCGCGCGAGGCGATCTGGTTGATGCGCTTGCGGTCGACCGCGTAGGCGATCGCCTGGCGCACCGTGCGGTCCTGGACGGCCGGGTTGAACTTCGCGTCCGGGCAGTTCTGCTTGCTGCAGAGGTTGAACGCCAACTGCGTGAACGAGGGCGAGGCGGAGCTGATCGCCTTGATGTTCTTGGTCTTGCCGAGCCGCGCGTAGGCCGCCTCCTGGACCTCGGGGATGATGTCGATCTCCCCGAGCGAGAGCGCCCGCTCGACCGCGTCGTTGGTCCCGTACTTGATCCACTGGACCTCGTCGAACTTCGGCTTCGGCCCGCGGAAGTACCGGTTGCGCGACATCCGGATGATCCGGCCGTGCTGGAACTGCGTGACCACGAAGGGGCCGCTGCCGACGATCGGGACCGGCGGCTTGTAGGACCCGGTGAGCTTCTTGACCGGCACCTTGCCCCAGATGTGCTCGGGCAGGATGTAGGCGAACAGCCCGCCCACGATCCGCGCGTCGGGCCGCTTGGTCTTGATGATCACCGTCATCGGGTCGGGGGTCTCGACCGCGCTGACGTTCTCGACGTAGCTGCCGAAGAGCAGGCTGTTGGGGGCGAACGTCTCGAGGCTGTACTTGACGTCCTTGGAGGTGATCGGCTGCCCGTCGGACCACTTGGCCCCGTCGAACAGCTTGAACGTGACGGTCTTCTTGTCGGGCGAGATCGTCCAGCTCTTCGCGAGCCCCGGGACCGGGCCGAGGTCCTTCGGGCTGAAGTCGACGAGCAGCTTGTAGTTGATCGACCAGACGCGGAAGTCCTCCTCGTCCTGGTCGATGAACGGGCTGAGGGTCTGGGGCTCCTGGGGCTGGCCCAGCCGCAGCACCTTCTTGGCTCCCTGGGCGGAGGCGGTCCCCGCAGCGGCGAGCGCGCACGCGATCGCGAGCACGAGCGCGACGACTCCCCTAGCCCTCATGGTGGTCCTCCCCCGGTAAGCGTCGGCGCCGCGCCATCTCGGCGATGAACGCAGATATCTCATCTACCGCGGCCGAGAGCAAGACCTGGCCCTTCTCCCGCGTGGCCACAGTTGCGTCGCCCACCACGCCGCTGCGGCTAAGGCCCGACCAGTGCGGCCACACCGACAGCGGCCCGTCGGACCAGTCGAGCCACACGTGCTCGGAGTCCCAGTCGGGGATCTCACGCACCGCCTTGTCCATCTGCACGAGGTCGGGCTCGAGCGCGAGGTAGAGCGAGGTCTCCAGCTCGCAGGCATGCGCCATCCCGCCCGGGACCGGGGAGTCGCGGACCTCGGCGATCACCTCCTTGCCGCGCTCGCTCTGGAGGTAGAAGCACGAGCCGCACACCGCGTTGCGGTGCTCGAGGCCGATCAGCCGCGCGGCGATGTCGACCAGCGGCTGGTTGGAGCCGTGGCCGTTGACGATCAGGATGCGGTCGAAGCCGTGGTGGCAGAGCGAGCGGCCCTGGTCGAGCAGCGCCTCGACGAACACGTTCCAGCGCAGCGTGACGGAGCCGGGGAAGTCGAGATGGTGCGGCGTGTAGCCGTGGACCTGGGTCGGGAACAGCAGCGCCCGGCCCTCCGACGCCGCCACCGCGCGCTCGCAGATCGCGCTCACGAGCCGCGCGTCGGTGTCGATCGGCAGGTGGTGGCCGTGGTCCTCGAGCGTCGCGGTCGGGATGACGACGACGAGGTCCTCGCGCCGGGCGAGCTCGCGCAGCTCCGGCCAGGTGTGCTCCTCGTAGCGCAGCCTCATGCCCCCGCCAGCTCCGCGACGGTGTCGTGGACGACGTGCATGAAGCGGCGCAGCCCGTCGATCTCGCACCACTCGTCGGGGCCGTGGGCGCCGTCGGCGCGCCCCGGCCCGCCGCTGGCGAACGGGACGCCGTAGAGGTGGTACGGCCCCCACCAGGGCGCCTGCGCCGCGACCCTCGGCGTCGTGCCGTGGCGCTCCATCACGCTCGCCATCGCCCGGATCGGCGGCGAGTCGACCGGCGCGGTCGCGGGCGGGTAGGTGCCCTTGACCACGAGCTCGACCCCCGCGGGCAGGACCGCGCGGACGCGCTCGAGCAGCGCGTCGCCGCCGTCGTCGAAGCGCAGGTCGACGCCTGCGCGCGCGCTGCCCGGCACGACCGTCCGGCTCCCGTCCTCCGGCGTGCCGGCGATCATCCAGGTCACGTTGGCAGCCGGGATCGCCTCGCGCAGGACGAGGATCGCGCGCGCGAGGTCGGTGGCCGGCGACGGCACCTCGGCCCAGAACGCGGAGTGCACGTCGACGCCGTCACCGGCCCGCAGCTCGAGCTCGTGCAGGCCCTTGCAGCCGGCCACGACCGGCGCGCTGCCGTCCTCGCCCTCGGCGAGGTCGAAGTCGAGCGCCCAGTCGGCGCGCAGCTCGTCGCGATGGGCCGCCCAGAACGCGCCGAGGCGCGGGCTCCCGAGCTCCTCCTCGCCCTCCATCAGCAGCACCTGGCGGCACGGGCTCCGGGTGCCGGCGAAGGCGAGCAGCCCGCCCGCCAGCGCGGCCTTGGAGTTCGCGGCGCCGCGCGCGTAGATGCGCCCGCCGTCGACCTCGGCCGCGAACGGGTCGCGCGTCCAGCCCGCCCCGGGCGGCTGGACGTCGTACATCCCGTAGCGCAGGATCGTCGGCCCCGGCCCGTCGATCACGCCGATCACCGTCGGGCGGCGCTCGCCGGGCTCGGCGATCTCGGCCGTGCCGCCCGCCGCCTCGATCAGCTCGCAGACCGCGGCGGCGGTGGAGCGCAGGTCGCCGTCCGCCGCCGACACCGACGGGATCCGCAGGAACTCGCGGATGCGCTCGACGTGGGCGTCGAAGTCGCGGTCGATCGCCGCGTTCACGCGACTCCCGACTCGACGATCTCGAGCGTCTTGGCGCCGGCGTCGAGGCGCGCCCGGGCGCCGAGCGGGATCGTCGCCATGTGCTTGCCGTGGCCGACCGGGACGTTCGCGATCGCGGGGATCCCGAGCGGGGCGATCAGCTCGTCGAGGATCTCCTCGATCGACAGGCTCGAGCCGACGTCGTCGGGGATCGTGAGGTCCTTGAGGTTGACGTTCGTGCCGAACACGAACCCCGCCGCGTGGTCGAGCTTGCCGGCGCGGATCAGGTGGTTGAGGGCCGCGTCGATCATGTACGGATCCTCGTTCAGGTCCTCGACCATCAGGATGCAGCCATCGGTCTCGACCTCGAACGGGGTGCCGATGCTGTGGCTGACGAGCGTCAGGCAGCCGCCGACGATCGGCGCCTCCGCGCTCCCGCCGCCGACGGTCAGCACGTACGGGTCCTCCGGGTCCTCGAACACGCGCCCCAGCGGCTCCGGCGCGAGCGCGCGGTGGAACCACACCTTCGTCTCCTCGGTCAGCTCGTCCTTCTTGCGCGTGAAGCGCAGGAAGTTCGGGCCGTAGAACGTCGTCCACGGCCCGTGCTTGGCGAGCATCAGGTGCAGCGCGGTGATGTCCGAGAAGCCGCAGAAGATGCGCGGGTCGCCGAGCGTGCTCCAGTCGATCAGGGGATACAGCCGCGCCGCGCCGTAGCCGCCGCCGAGCGCGTGGACCATGTCGATGCCCGGCTCCGACAGCGCCCACTGCAGGTCGGCGGCGCGGTGCTCGTCGGTGCCGGCGAGGTAGCCGTGGACGTCGCGATGGTGCGGGCCGAAGACGAGCTCGTAGCCCATCCGAGTGAAGTAGTCGGTCGCCTGCTCGATCTCCGACCGCGTCTGCGGAGGGCTCGAGGGGGCGACGACGGCGATCCTGCCACCGTCGGGAAGAGCCGGTGGCTTGATGCGCATCGGCCGACCCTAACGGTGCGCGCGCTACGCCCGCGCCCGGGCGTAGGGCTCGAGGCCCTCGACCGCGCGCGCGATCGCCCACGCGTGGTTCCAGCGGAAGGCCGGGCGCAGCAGCGGCGTCAGGACGCGCAGGAGCGCGCGGTCGGCGTGCACGCGCCAGTCGAAGCGCACGTGCGTGCCGCCACCGGGCGCGTCGGTGAGCGTCCAGCGGCCGTGCCCGCGCAGGTCGCCGTCGACCTCGCCCTCGACCACGTGCGGCGGCTCGAGCGCCACGATCCGCGACCGCGTGTGCAGGTGGTAAGGCAGCCGGCCCTTGAAGTGCTGGCGTGACTCCTTGCCGAGCGCAGGCTCGCCGTCGGCGTCGACCTCGATGTAGACCGGCTTCCACCACTCCGGGTAGGTGCGGGCGTCGGCGATCGCGTCGAACACGGCCTCGCGCGGCGCGGCGACGTCCCACTCGTCCACGAACACGTACTCGGGTGAGGCGTGCCTGAGGATCGCCCGCGACAGCGCGCGCTGCACCCGGATCGGCGGGTGCGCGGCGTGGCCCGTGGCGCCGAAGTCGCGCACCAGCCGGGCGGCGGCGAGCGGGCGCGGGAAGCCCCAGCGGTTGACGTCGAGCTCGACCAGGCGGCGCATGAACGCCTCGGTGTCGCCGGCGGGGCGCAGCTGGACGCGGACCCGGCCGGGGCCGTCGTGGTCGGGCCCGGCGAGCTGGCGGTGCGACGCCCCCGCGGGCACGGTCATCGCCTCGCCCTGCCGCAGGACGTGCTCGCGCCCCTCGATCACGAGCCGCATCGTCCCCTCGATCACCTCATGGCGCTCGGTCTGCGCCGTGTGCACGTGCGCCTGGGTCAGAAAGCCGCGCGCGCGGCCCACGACGTCGAACTCGAACAGGTCCCCTGCCGTGTCCTGCGCGGTCTTGCGGATCTCGACGCGGACGCCCAGCTTCGTGATGTGGAGAGTGGTCATGGCGCGTATGCGCTCCACTCGGCCGAACGGATCACACGAGTTTCGTGCTATATTGGTCGTACTGACCAATATAGAGAGGACGGTCGTCATGGCCGAGATCACCACGTTCCCGCTGGTGCGCCACCTCAGAGCCGAGCCGACGGCCCACGTGCTCCATTACCGTCGCGGCGCGCTCACCCGCGACGGCGCCGGCCTCGCGTTCTGGTTCCGGCCGATCCACACCGCGGTGGCCGAGGTCCCCATCGACGACCGCGAGCTGCCGTTCCTCTTCCACGCCCGCTCCACCGACTTCCAGGAGCTGACCGTCCAGGGTGCGATCGCCTTCCGGGTCGCCGACCCGCGGCGGCTGGCCCGCCGCGTCGACTTCACGATCGACCTCGGCTCCGGCCGCTGGACGCAGGCGCCGCTCGAGCAGGTCGCGGCCCTGCTCACGCAGCTCGCGCAGCAGTTCGTGATCGACGAGCTCGTGCGGCTCGACCTGGTCACGATCCTCACCGGCGGCGTCGCTCCGATCCGCGACCGCATCGCCGGCGGGCTGGCGGGCGAGCCCGCGCTCGGCGAGCTGGGGCTCGAGGTCGTCGCGGTCAGGGTGGCGGCGGTCACGCCGACCGCCGAGGTCGAGAAGGCGCTGCGCCAGCCGACCCGCGAGGCGATCCAGCAGCAGGCCGACGAGGCGACGTTCGCGCGCCGGGCGCTGGCGGTCGAGAAGGAGCGGGCGATCGGGGAGAACGAGCTGCAGAACCGCATCGAGCTGGCGCGCCGCGAGGAGCAGCTCGTCGAGCAGGACGCCGCCAACCAGGCCGTCGAGGCGCAGGCGACCGACGAGCGCGCGCGGCTCGCGGTCAAGCGCGAGGCCGACACGATCGACCTCGTGGAGGCGGCGCGCCTGCGCGCGGAGCGGGAGCGCGCGGAGATCCAGTCCGCGATGCCGCCCGAGGTGCTGCTGGCGCTGGCGCTGCGCGAGCTGGCCGGCGGGCTCGACGAGCTCACCGTGACGCCCGACCTCGTCGCACCGCTGCTCAAGCGGCTGGCGGCCTAGCCATGCTCCCCCGCGCCGTCCTCGTCGAGCGCCCGACGGAGTACGCGGAGCTGCTCGCGCGTCACGGCACGCGCGAGCAGGCTCGCTTCTTCCTCCACGCGCGCGACCGCACGCTCGAGGAGGTCGAGGGCCGCCACCGCGCGATGGCGGCGGCGCGGGCGAGCGTGCTGGCCGCGATCCCGAGCGACTGGCGGCGTGCCGCCGTCGCCCGCCCGGAGCTCGACCGCTTCCTGTTCGAGCCCGGGGACGTCGTCGTCGTGCTCGGCCAGGACGGGCTGGTGGCGAACGTCGCCAAGTACCTCGACGGCCAGCCGGTCATCGGCCTCAACCTCGAGCCGGGCGTGCTCGTGCCCCACCTCCCCGGCGCGGCCGGCGACCTGCTCGCCGATGTCGCGGCGGGGCGGGCGGCGGTCGAGCACCGCACGATGGCGGCCGCCCGGCTCGACGACGGCCAGGAGCTGCTCGCGCTCAACGAGGTCTTCGTCGGCCACGTCTCGCACCAGTCGGCCCGCTACGCGCTGCGCGTCGGCGAGCGCGCCGAGCGCCAGTCCTCCTCCGGCCTGATCGTCGCGACCGGCACCGGCGCGACCGGCTGGGCGGCGAGCATCCACCGCGAGCGCCGCTCCGGCCTGCGCCTGCCCGCGCCCGAGGAGCCCGTCCTGAGCTTCTTCGTCCGCGAGCCGTGGCCGAGCCCCGGCACCGGCACCGAGCTCTCCGAGGGCCTGCTCGGCGCCGGCGCCGCGCTCGAGCTGCAGTGCGAGATGAACGCGGGCGGCGTCGTGTTCGGCGACGGCATCGAGGCCGACCACCTCACGCTCGACTGGGGGCAGCGCGTGGAGGTGCGCGTGGCGGACTCCGAGCTCCAGCTCGTGAGCTAGCGTGGCGG
>JAXDGC010000419.1:0-4155 GCA_034665245.1 Solirubrobacteraceae bacterium
CGTCGACGGGCTCGAAGCGGCCGGGCACCCGCGGCGGCTCGGCGAGCGTCGCCAGCAGCGGCTCCGGCTCGGCGCCGAGCGCCCGCGCCGCCGCCCACGCCCCGAGCGCGTTCAACACGTTGAAGCGACCCGGCATCCCGAGCCGCACGGGCCATTCGCCGTCGGGCGTGCGCAGCGTGAAGTCCGAGCCGGTCGCGTCCGGACGCACATGGAGCGCCCGCAGGTCGGCGTCGGTGTCGATGCCGAACGTGATCGTGCCGGGGAACTCGGCCGCGAGGCGTCGCCCGTACGGGTCGTCCGCGCAGGCCACGCGCAGCCGGGGATCGGTCTCGAACAGCCGCCGCTTGGCGAGGAAGTAGGCCTCCATGTCGGGATGGAAGTCGAGGTGGTCCTGGCTGAGGTTGGTGAAGATCGCGACGGCGCAGTGGATGCCCTCGGCGCGGCGCAGCTCGAGCGCGTGCGAGGAGATCTCCATCGCGCACGCGACGTCGCCGGCGTCGAGCATCTCGCGGAACGTGCGCTGGAGGTCGATCGCCTCCGGGGTCGTGCGCTCGACCGCGCGCTGCTGCCCGCCGACGATCGAGGCCACCGTGCCGAGCAGGCCGCAGCGGATCCCGGCCGCCTCGAGCATCGCCCGCACGAGCCAGGCCGTCGTCGTCTTCCCGCTCGTGCCCGTCACGCCGACGACCTGCAGCTCCGCCGTCGGGTCGCCGTAGTAGCGGGCGGCCGCGTTCGCCATCGCGGCGCGGATGTCGGGCACCTGCACCTCAGGCACGCCGAGCCCGAGCGGGCGGCAGACCACGAGCGCGGCGGCGCCGCGCTCGACCGCGTCGGGCGCGAAGTCGTGCCCGTCGCGCGTGAAGCCGGGGACGCAGAAGAACAGCGTGCCCGGTTCGACCTTGCGATTGTCGAAGGCGAGGCCCGTGATCTCGACGTCGGGGCCGTCGCCGAGCAGCTCGCGCAGCGTCATCGGCGCTGAGTGTATGGGCGCTCCTGGTCGTACAGCCGGAGCGCGAAGCGGCCCGCCGGGTGCTCGCGCATGGCCCGCACCTCGCGCGCGAACGGCTCCGGCAGGACCTCGACGGGCGGCAGCGGCACGCCGTAGCGCGACGGAACGAGCACGGAGGCCGCCAGCGCGGCGAAGGTCAGGTCGGCGGCGGTGAAGCTGTCGCCGACGAGGTAGCGGCGCCCGTCGGCCAGCCGCTCGCCGACCTCGTCGAACACCGCCCGCACGCGCTCGCGCGACTCGGCCGCGGTGACATCGTCGACGTCGAGGTAGCGGTTGATGACGCGCTTCACGAGCGGGAGGAAGGGCGGCAGCGCGGCCCGCTCCCAGCGCGGGACGCCCGTCGCCCCGTAGGCGCGGACGAGGTCGGGCCGGGCGAGGATCCGGTGGTACATCCAGCGCCGCCCGTGCGGGCCGAGCTCGTCGTCGAAATGCGCCTCGAGCGCGGCCGCCCCCGGCGGGTAGAGGCGCAGCTCGCTGCGGGCGTCGACCCAGCGCAGGATGTCCGCGGACTCCGTGAGGACGACCTCCTCGGTCACGAGCACGGGCGCGGTGCGGCCGCGACCCGCGCGCCAGACGTGGGCCCAGTGGATCGCCTGCAGGTGCGGCTCCTCGCGGTAGGGCAGGCCCGCGCGCTCCAGCGCCCAGCGCGCCTTCTCGCAGTAGTGGCTGATCGGGATCGTGATGAGGCGCGGCGCTTGACTCGGCACGGCCGGAAGCGTATGACGCGTCGCCATGCCTCCACTCCGCGTGTCCGCCCAGCTCCAGCCCCAGCACTCCGACTGGCCGGCGATGCGCCGCGCGTGGGCGGAAGCCGAGGAGCTCGGCGTCGACTGCCTCTTCAACTGGGACCACTTCTTCCCGCTCCAGGGCGAGCCCGAGGGCAAGCACTTCGAGGCGCTGACGGTGCTCGGCGCGATGGCCGAGGTGACCGAGCGCGTCGAGCTCGGCTCGCTGGTGATCTGCAACGCCTACCGCAACCCCGAGTACCTGGCCGATGCCCACCGGACCATCGACCACATCTCGGGCGGGCGCGCGATCCTCGGGATCGGCGCCGGCTGGTTCCAGAAGGACTTCGACGAGTACGGCTACGACTTCGGGACCGTCGGGAAGCGCATCACCGCGCTCGAGGAGGCGCTGCCGCGCATCGAGCACCGGCTCGGCAGGCTCAACCCGCCGCCGCTGCGCGAGCACATCCCGATCCTGATCGGCGGCGGCGGCGTCAAGCGGACGCTGAAGCTGGTCGCCCGGCACGCCGACATCTGGCATGCCTTCGGCGACCTGGAGGTGTTCCGCGAGAAGTCCGCGATCCTCGACGAGCACTGTGCCGCCGAGGGCCGCGACCCGGCCGGCGTTGAGCGCTCATGGAACGCGGCGAACGGGGACTGGGACGCGTACCGCGAGGCCGGCGTCACGCACTTCGTCCTGGGCGTCTCAGGCAGCCCGACGGGCTACGACCTCGGTCCGCTGCGCGAGCTCGTCGAGTGGCGGGACGCGGCGTGATCGAGATCGACGAGAGCACGGAGTTCGGGGCGCGCGTGGCGGCGCACCTGCGCGACGACGTGGTGGTGTGGATGACGACCGTGACGCCGAAGGGGAGCCCACTCCCGAGCCCGGTGTGGTTCCACTGGGACGGGTCGGTCGTGATGTTCAGCCAGCCGGGGGCGCGTCAGCGCAACATCGAGGCGAACCCGCGCGTCTCGCTGAACTTCGCCGGCGACGGCGGTGGCGGCGACATCGTCGTGCTCGCGGGCCGCGCGACCATCGATCCCCCGACGGACGATCGCGTCGCCGCCTACGTCGAGAAGTACGCCGCGCACATCACGCGCATCGGCCTCACGCCGGAGCAGTTCCGCGCCCGCTACTCCGTCCCGATCCGCATCGAGCTGACCGGTCTACGCGGGCATTAGCGCGCGGTCCACGATCGCGCGCCCGTCGATCCCCGCCGGCAGCGTCCCGAAGGCGCGGCCGCGCGACTCGCCGAGGCGGCCGGCGCAGAACGCGTCGGCCACGGGGGCGGGCGCGTTGCGCACGAGCAGCGACGCCTGGAAGGCGACCGCGAGATCCTCGACCGCGCGGCGGGCGAGCCACTGGGCGTCCGCGCCGGCCAGCTCGGCCAGCGTCGCGGGCAACGCGTCGAGGTGGGCGTCGAGCCGCGCGTCGCCGCCGCGGGCGAGCTCGCACTCGGCCAGGAAGGCGGGCAGCCCCTCGGGCTCGCGACCCATCGCGCGCAGCACGTCGAGGCTCATGACGTTGCCCGAGCCCTCCCAGATGCCGTTGAGCGGCGCGTCGCGCAGCAGCTGCGGCAGCGGGCTCTCCTCGACGTAGCCGTTGCCGCCCAGGCACTCGAGCGCCTCGACCGCGTGCGGCGTCGCGCGCTTGCAGATCCAGTACTTGAGCACCGCGGTGGCGAAGCGGCGCAACGAGTTGTCCTCCTCGTCATAGGCGCGAGCGAGGCGCAAAGCGGTCGCGGTCGCCGCCTCGGACTCGATCGCGAGGTCGGCGAGCACGTTGACCATCAGCGGCTGGTCGACGAGCGGAGCGCCGAACGCCGTGCGGCCGCGCGCGTGGTTCACGGCCTCGGCGACGCCGCGGCGCATCCCGGCGGCGGAGCCGATCACGCAGTCCAGCCGCGTGTGGGTGACCATCTCGATGATCGTCGCCACGCCGCGGCCCTCCTCCCCCAGCCGGCGCGCGGGGGCGCCGCGGAACTCGACCTCCGAGGACGGGAGCGAGCGCGTGCCGAGCTTGTCCTTGAGGCGCTGCAGCTCGAAGCCCGGGCCGCGCTCGACGACGAAGCAGGTCAGCCCGGCCGGGGCCTGGGCGAGCACCAGGAAGACGTCGCACATCGGCGCCGAGCAGAACCACTTGTGGCCGGTGATCTCGTAGTGGCCGCCACCGACCGGTTCGGCGCGCGTCGTATTGGCCCGCACGTCCGAGCCGCCCTGCTTCTCGGTCATCGCCATCCCGCACAGCGCCCCGCGCTCGTAATCGGGCAGCGTCAGCCGCGGCTCCCACTCCGCCGCCAGCTCGGGGTCGCGCCGCAGCGCCGGGATCGCCGAGTAGGTCATCGACACGGGGCACATGACGCCGGCGTTGGCCTGCGACCACAGGCTCATCAGCGCGGCGCGCGCGACGTGCGCGCCCGG
>JAXDGC010000420.1:0-6039 GCA_034665245.1 Solirubrobacteraceae bacterium
CTCGAGGTGGCCGTCGACGCGCTGCTCGACCTGCGGCCCGCTCCGGACGCGGTGCTGGTGAGCGGCGACCTCGGGGAGCGCGGCGAGGTCCGGGAGTACCTGCACGCCCGCGAGCTGCTGGCGCCGCTGCCGATGCCGGTCCACGTGCTGGCCGGCAACCACGACGACGGCGAGGCGCTGGCCGAGGTGTTCGGGACGCCGGTGCGCTACACAGCCGAGGTCGGGGAGCTGGCGCTCGTGGGCTGCGACACGACGCTGCCCGGGCGGATGGAGGGCAGCCTCGACCGCGCGCGCCGCGACTGGCTCGAGGCCGAGCTCGAGGCGACGCGCGGCCGGCCGGTCGTGATCGCCATGCACCACCCGCCGCTGCTCACCGGGATCCCCGTGCTCGACGACATCGGGCTGCCGGCGGAGGACCGCGTCGCGCTCGGCGAGCTGCTCGCGCGCTTCCCGCACGTCCGCCGCGTGGTCGCCGGCCACGTCCACCGCACGGCGTTCGCCGTGCTCGCCGGCTGCGGGGTCGTCACCGCCCCCAGCACCAACCTGCAGGCGCGGCTCGAGATCGGCGCGCGCGCGTTCGACTTCCGCCCCGAGCCGCCCGGCTTCCTCGTCCACGTCGAGCTCGGCGGCGAGCTCGTCTCGCACCTGCAGCCGCTGCCTCGGAACGACAGCTAGATGATGGATCGTGGATGCCCAGCGAACGCCAACGGCGGCTGGGTAGGAGCGGCCCGGCGGCCACGAGTGTCGTCTCGATCGGCTCCTGGCCCATCAAGACGACATTCGTCGTCGGCCGCGACGAATGTCGTCTCCACCCCTCTAGGCGCGACTGAGCGAGATCGGCCGCTGCGTGAAGGCCGCCGCCACGGCGACCGCGGCCCCGGTGCACGCGAGAACGATGAGGACGGCCTCCGGCCACGGCACCGACTTCGTGGCCGAGAACGAGATCGCGTTGTTGACCGCATGCAGGCCGATGCAGGGAAGCAGCGAGCCCGTCTGCTGGTACACGACGCAGAGCAGGACACCGAGGATGATCAGCACCCCGACCGTCTCGATCGGCGAGCCGGCGACGTGCACGAGGCCGAACACGATGCCGGTCGCGAGCGCGCCCCACGCGGGGCCGATCTTCTCGCGCAGCACGCCGAATACGAACCCGCGGAAGAACAGCTCCTCCGCGAGCGGGGCGATGAACGCGAGCAGCACGCCGTAGCCGATCAGCGCCGAGAGCGACTCCTCGTCGCGGAGGTCGCGCGTGAGCTCCTGCTGGTCGGGCTGGCCGACGAGCGAGATGTAGATCCCGGTGAGGATCCAGAACATGACGAACGCCAGCACGGTCCAGCCGGCGGCCCGCGCGAGCGGGACGCGCCGCAGCCCGAATGAGGCGGGCGTCAGCCCGCGCGCCCACATCCCGGCGAACATCACCGCCGCGACGATCAGCGCGACGTCCTGGATGAGGGTCGCGGAGATCACCAGCCCGGGCGGGCCGCCCGTGGTCACGTTGCCGCCGCCCGCCTCGATCCCGGCCGCGATCATCACGTAGGCCAGCGTGGCGACGACGAAGCCGGCGAACATCGCGGCGAGCGGCGCCCACGCGGGCACGGGGCCCAGGCTGCCCGTCCCACCGGCCGCCGGGGGAGGCGGCCCGGGCACGATCCCGGCGGGCACCTCCGGGTGCGGGGGCAGCGACGAGGAGGGCTGGGAAGGAGGCGGCACGCTCGTCATCGCTGCCGGTCCACTCTACGCACAGAGCGCCGGCAGCTCGGCCAGCGAGGCGATGCGCAGCACCCCGTCGGGCGTGTTCGCGCCGCCCTCGCGGTCGATCAGCACGGGCCGCACCCCGGCCGCGCGCGCCGCGCCGACGTCGGCCTCGACGTCGTCGCCGACGTGCCACGCGTGCGCCGGCTCGGCGCCCGCGATCTCGAGCGCCCGCACGAGGATCGCCGGGTCCGGCTTGGCCGCGCCGGCCTCGGCGGAGGACACCGCGCCGTCGAGCAGCTCCCGCAGGCCGGTGCGCTCGAGCTGCTCGTGCAGCGAGACGTCCCAGTTCGACGCGGCCACGAGCCGCAGCCCGGCCGCCCGCAGCGCGCGCAGCGCGGGCGCCGTGTCGGGGAACGGCTCGAAGCGGATCGCCGCCAGCAGCACCTCGGTCAGCGCGCCGAGGTCCAGCGCGGGCGCGCCGAGCGTGTCGCGCAGGACCTCCGCGCAGCGCCGGCGCAGCCCCTCGAGGCCGGCCCGGTCGCGCCCGAGGTGCAGGTGCGCGCGATAGAAGCCGATCTCGGCCCGCATCGCGCGGCCCGCCTCGGCCTCTGAGACCTCGAGCCCGAAGCGCTCGCGCAGGCCCGCCCGCAGCCGCGGCGCGGGCGGCACCAGCTCGAGCAGCGTGCCGAGGGCGTCGATGGTGACCGCGCGGGTAGGGTTCGCGCCCATGCCGGCGAGCACTGTACGGCTCCCACTCGCCGACTTCTGGACCGACAACGGCGACGTCGTGACCGCGATCGTCTCGATCGTGCTCGCGGTCGTCGTCGCGACCGTGCTCGACCGCTCCTTCGCGCGGCGCGGCCACTCGTTCGCCGAGGCGGTCACGCGCGGGCACATGACGCCCGTGCTCGACACGCGCCTGCGCTTCGTGCGGCGGCTGATCTACGCGTCGATCCTGCTGATCGGCATCGCGGTCGCGCTCTCGCAGTTCACCGGGCTCTCCAAGCTGGCGACGAGCGTGCTGGCCTCGGGCGCGATCGCCGCCGCGATCATCGGCTTCGCCGCGCGCCAGACGCTCGCCAACGTCGTCGCCGGGATCATGCTCGCGATCACGCAGCCGCTGCGCGTCGGCGACTGGGTGACCTTCGAGGAGGAGTATGGCGTCGTCGAGGACGTGCGGCTGAACTACACGGTGCTGCGCACGCCCGCCGACGTGCGGGTGGTGATCCCGAACGAGCGCCTCGCGGCCGGCATCCTGCGCAACGACACGCTCGGCTCGGACCGGATCGCGCTCGACGTCTCGGTCTGGCTGGCGCCGAACGCCGACACGGCGCGCGCCCTGGCCGTGCTCGCCGAGACGACGGACAGCGACGTGACGGTCGCGGAGATCACCCCCGACGGGATCCGCATCGCGATCGCGGGCGACCCGGTGGCGCCGCCCGAGCGCGCCCCGCGCCAGGCCGAGCTGCGCGCCCTGTGCCTCGCACGGTTGCATTCAGAAGGGCTGCTCGGCGGCGGCTGACAAGGGATCGAACCTGCCCGGGCGAATCTCCGGCAGGGCTACACTCGGAGGTTCGCGCCGTTATGGAGAGCGCGTTTGCAGCATGAGCCGGTCGCAACGGAATAGGCGACGTCACCGCGGCCGCGGTCGCCCTCGGAACAAGGCCTTCCTCGCCATCATGGTGGTGCTGGTGCTGGTCGCCCTGGCCGGCCTCTCCGCCGTCGGCTACGTCATCTCGATCGCCGCCTCGGCACCGCCGCTGGACTCGCTGAAGCCGCGTGAGCTCGGCTCGCAGTCCGAGGTGCGGGCCGCCGACGGGACGCGCCTCGGGTTCATCCAGTCCAACGAGCTGCGCCGCCCGGTCCTGGGCAACCAGATCCCCAAGACGCTCAAGGACGCGACCGTCGCGATCGAGGACGAGCGCTACTACCACCACAAGGGCGTCGACTACGCCGGCGTCGTGCGCGCGGCCGTCAAGAACCTCTCGAGCCACAAGACGGTCCAGGGCGGCTCGACGATCACGATGCAGCTGATCCGCAACCTCTACATCACCAAGGAGCGCACCTACCAGCGCAAGATCAGGGAGGCCAAGCTCGCCGAGGAGCTCGAGAACAAGCACGACAAGGCCTGGATCCTCGACAAGTACCTCAACACCGTGCCCTACGGCACGCTCGGCGGGCAGACCGCGGTCGGCGTCCAGGCCGCCGCGCGCGTGTACTTCGGGAAGCCCGTCGCGAAGCTCACGCTCCGCGAGTCGGCGCTGCTCGCCGGCCTGCCGCAGGCGCCGAGCTCCTACTCGCCGGTGCGCGACCCCGAGAAGGCCGAGGCGCGCCGCAACGAGGTGCTCGCCAAGATGGCCCAGCTCAAGATGATCACGCCGGAGGCCGCGAGCGCCGCGTCCAAGCGCGGGCTCGGCGTCAAGCCCTCGCGCTACTTCACGAGCCGGCGCGAGTCGTTCTTCTTCGACTACGTCAAGGACGAGCTGATCAAGGAGTACGGCGTCAAGACCGTGCGCCAGGGCGGCCTGCGCGTCGACACCACGATCGACCTCAAGAAGCAGCAGGAGGCGCGCGCGGCGATCAACGGCCGCCTCGCCGGCATCGGTCCCTCCTCGGCGATCGTCACGATCGACCCCAAGAACGGCTACATCAAGGCGATGGCGTCCTCGGCGGACTACGGCAAGTCGAAGTTCAACCTCGCCGCCCAGGGCCATCGCCAGCCCGGGTCGACGTTCAAGGTCATGGCCCTCATGACGGCGCTGCGCAAGGGGGTCGACCCGCGCTCGACGACCTACGTCTCCAAGCCGCTGAAGTTCAACGACCCGACCTGGGGCCCGATCGACGTGCAGACCTACGGGCACGACTACAGCGGCTCGATCAGCCTCGAGCAGGCGACGCTCAAGTCCGACAACACGGTCTACGAGCAGCTCGCGCTCGACCTCGGCCCGCCCGAGATCAAGCAGACGGCCTACGACATGGGGATCAAGACGCATCTCGACGGCTACCCCGCCGAGGCGCTCGGCGGGCTCACGCTCGGCGTCTCGCCGCTCGAGATGGCCGACGCCTACGCCACGATCGCCTCCGGCGGCTGGCGCAACCGCCCGACGGCGATCACCAAGATCACGTTCCCCGACGGCAAGTCGGACCTGCCGCGGCGCTTCAAGGTCAAGCGGACGAAGGCCTTCGAGGACTGGGTCACGGCCGAGGCGACGCGGATCCTGGTCGAGAACGTCAAGGGCGGCACCGGCACGCGCGCGGCGATCGGCTGCCCGGCGGCGGGCAAGACCGGCACGACGGACTCGTTCAACGACGCGTGGTTCGTCGGCTTCACCCCGCGGCTCGCGACCGCCGTCTGGGTCGGCTATCCCAACGCCCAGATCCAGATGAACACCGAGTACCACGGCGGCTCGGTGGCCGGCGGCACGTTCCCGGCCGAGATCTGGAGCGACTACATGAAGCAGGCCAAGGGCAAGTTCTGCGGCGACTTCAAGCCCGCGAAGACGGCCGCGCACTTCGCGCCCTTCTTCGGCAGGTACGCGCGCAGCGGCGGCCGCGGAACCGGCGACTCGTCCTCGACCAACCCCCAGTTCGGCAACGGCGGGACGACGATCACGCCCGCGACGCCGACGACGCCCGCCCCCACGACGCCGGACACGGGCAAGAAGCCGAAGAGCAACGGCAAGAAGCCGTTCAACCCCGACCTCTACGAGTCGCCGCCGCAGGGCGCCCCGCCCACGCAGCCACCCCCTCAGGGCAACCCGGGCGGCGGCACCGCGGCCCCCACGCCCTGACGGCCCAGCCTGGTATAAAGCTGCGGTTGTCCGCCCGGTGGGCGGGTTGAGCATGCGGGAAGGCAGTGCCCGGCAGCACCACCTCGCGCATATGGATAGTCAGAGTGAGGAGGTGTTTGTATGGCAACTGGTGTCGTGAAGTGGTTCAGCGACGAGAAGGGCTTCGGCTTCATCACCCCGGATGACGGAGGGAAGGACGCCTTCGTCCATTTCTCGGGCATTTCGGGCGACGGCTTCCGCACGCTCGCCGAGGGTGCGAAGGTGGAGTACGAGCTGGGCGAGTCCGGCAAGGGCCCCCAGGCGACGAACGTCAGGGTCGTCTAATTGCCCAAGGAAGAAAAGGTCGAGTTCGAAGGCGAGGTCATCGAGGCGCTCCCGAACGCCATGTTCCGGGTGCAGCTCGACAATGGCCACGTCGTCCTCGGGCATGTCGCGGGCAAGATGCGACGGTTCCGCATCCGGATCCTGCCGGGGGATCGGGTGCGCGTCGAGGTCTCGCCGTACGACCTCGACCGCGCGCGGATCGTCTACCGGCATCGGTGAGCTCGCGCTG
>JAXDGC010000421.1:0-23418 GCA_034665245.1 Solirubrobacteraceae bacterium
AGGAAGAGCGGGATCCAGGGGGCGATGCCGCCGACCGACTTGAAGTCGAGCAGGCTCTCGCCGTGACCGTCCTGGAAGACGAGCACGAGGACGCCGTAGGCCGAGCCGACCGACAGCAGGTTGAGGATGATCGCCTTGATCGGCACCACGATCGAGCGGAACGTGACCAGCAGCAGGATGAACGCGAGGCTGAGCACGAACAGGAACACGATCGGCACGCGCGACGACACGACGTCGACGAAGTCCTTCGAGCCCGCGGTCAGCCCGTTCACGGCGACCTCGGCGCCGGCCAGCCTGCCGACCGTGGCGGGCACGACGTCCGAGCGCAGGACCTCGAGCGAGCGCTCGGAGGCGGCGTCGGTGCCGCTGCCGTTGACCGACAGGGCGACGACGGCGACGGTCTTGTCGGGGCTGACGTCGACGCTGGAGGGCTCGGAGAGCTGGCCGGTGGCCAGCGCCTGGTCGTGCAGCTGCTTGATCGCGGCCTGGACCGGCGCGGCCGTGACGTCGTCGGCCTTGATCACGGTCGTGGCCGGAACGGCGCCGCCGGGGAAGGCGGCCTGGACCCGGTCGTAGGTCTGGATGACCGGCTGGCTGCGCGAGTAGCCGTCGTAGCCCGGTTCCTTGAACTGGATGCCGAGCGCGGGGATGCAGAGGGCGACGAGCAGGCCACCGGCGAGCAGCGTCGACACGAGCGGGCGCTTGAGGACGCGCGTGATGACGGCGCCCCACACGCGCGACTCGCCCTTGGCCTTGTGGCGGCGCTTGGTGATGAAGGGCACGCGACCCTTCTCCAGCCAGTTCTTCTCGCTGAGGAACGAGAGCATCGCGGGCAGGAAGGTCATCGAGCCGAGCATGGCGACGGCGACGACCAGCATCGTGCCGAGGCCGAAGCCGACGAAGATCGGGTTGCCGGCGAACAGCAGCCCGGCCATCGCGGTCAGCACGGTGATGCCCGAGATGAGTACCGCGCGGCCCGACGTGGCGGCGGCGATCTCCACCGCGGCCTCGGCCGAGTGGCCGCGGTCGCGCTCCTCCATCACCCTGCGCGAGTAGAACATGGCGTAGTCCACGCCGACGGCGAGGCCGATGATCACCACGAGCTCGGCGACGTCGGCCGGGAGCGCGTAGAGCTGGCTGACCGGCCCGAGCAGGCCGACGGTGCCGGCGACGGCGGTGGCGCCGAGCACGAGCGGGAGGCCGGCGGCGACGACGGCGCCGAACGCGACGAGCAGGATGATCAGCATCAGCCCGAAGGAGATGAACTGCGACTTCTTTCCGTCCTTCGCGTCCTGGGCGGCGATCTCCTTGACGGCCGAGGCGTCGCCGAACTGCTCGACACGCACGCCGGGGTGCGCGGTCTGGACGGCGGCCACGGCGGCGAGCGGCTGGTCGACGAGCTTCTCGGCGTGCTTGTCCGTCCCGGGGATCTTGAAGTTCACGACGACCGAGCGGCCGTCCTTGGAGACCGTGTTGACGCGCGTGGCGGGATCGAGCGGGCTCTCGATCTCGGTGATGCCATCGATCCGATCCAGGCGGCTGACGACGTCCCTGACGGCGGCCGTCACCTGAGGATCGTCGGCGCCGACGGTGCCCTTGCCCTGCACGAGCACCTGCTCGCCGGTCTGGTCGGGGAAGCCTGCGGCCTCGACGATCATGTCGCCCCGCTTGGACTCGCCACTGCCCCTTGCCGACTTGTCGAGGTCGTTCTGGCCCACCTTGCCGCCGAGCACGGTCGCGAGAACGACGAACGCGATCCAGCCGAGAATGGCCGTCTTGCGGTGCTGGGTGCTCCATCTACCGGCGCGCGCTGCGAGATTTCGGGGCTGCATTGAGGCTCCTTCGTCGGCGTTCGTACGCTGTACGACGCAACCTACTCGTACGCTGTACGATCCCGAAAGGGGGGTAAACCGAACCACCGATGAGCAGACCTGAGCCAGTCACCGAGCCGCGAGCGCGGCTGAGCAAGGA
Organism: Solirubrobacteraceae bacterium; assembly: GCA_034665245.1. Lineage (GTDB taxonomy): Bacteria > Actinomycetota > Thermoleophilia > Solirubrobacterales > Solirubrobacteraceae > DASQFQ01. Next base: position 1,972 of record JAXDGC010000421.1, read on the forward strand.
GCGCGTGCTACGGGCCGCCGTGGCGCTGGCCGTGCGCGACGGGATCGAGTCGCTGACGATGCGCAAGCTCGCGGACGAGCTCGGCGCAGGGGCGATGTCCCTCTACCACCACGTCCCCAACAAAGAGCAGCTCCTCGACGGGATGATCGACATCGTCTTCAGCGAGATCGAGTCGCCGCCCACCGACGTCGACTGGAAGACGGCCATGCGGAAGCGGGCGGTCTCGACTCGCGAGACCCTCGCGCGGCACCGCTGGGCGATCGGGCTGATGGAGGGGCGGACGACCCATGGGCCCGGCAACCTCAGCCTCCACAACGCGGTGCTCGGATGCCTGCGCGCCGCCGGCTTCTCGCTGGAGGCGACCGTCCACGCGTACTCCGTCCTGGACGCCTACATCTACGGGTTCGCGCTTCAGGAGAGCGACATGTCGTCCGAGAACGCGGAGGATTTCGCGGCCGAGGCGCAGCGGCAGATGCACGAATACGAGGCGGTGCTGGCCGAGTATCCGTACCTCGTCGAGGTGGTCGGGGGGTACGTCGCCGAATCGGGCTACGACTACGCCACGGAGTTCTTGTTCGGGCTCGACCTGATCCTCGACGGCCTCGACAGGCTCCGAGACGCCTCGGAGCGGAAGCACCTCACCGCTCGTCCCCCACCGGAACCTCGAGGCCTATCCAAGTAGTCGGCTTCAAACCGACATCGACGAGAGCGCGTTGGCGCCGTATCGTCCGCGCCGTGCCGAACCCTCCGCTGTCGCTGATCGAGTTTCCCGCAGACGATCCGGAGCGCGCCCGTCACTTCTGGGTGACCCTCCTCGGCGTCGAACTGGAGGATCGCCGGGCCGGAGAGGGAGACGGCTGGCAAACGCACTCGGGCGCGCCGGCGGTCGGGATCCATGCTCGCGGACGCGGGCCCGGCGATTCCTTCTCGCTGCCGTACTTCGCGGTGCACGATGTCGCTGAGGCGCTGGGGCGGGTCGAGGCGCTCGGCGGGAGCGTGGTACATCCGGGCGAGGCATGGGCGATCTGCAAGGACTCCGAGGGAACCCCGTTCGGGCTCGCGCAGGTGGCCGGCGAAGGCGAGATCGGACCCGCCTGACGCCCTATGTCCCTCGAGGGGCTTGTGACGGGCCTCGACGGGCACGCCCAGCAGGCGCCGCGGCGCGAACGGGGAGCAGTCTCAGCGCGAGTGCCGCGGTGTCGTCGGCCTGGGGTCCGACCTGGAAGCGGTTGAGGAGTTCGTCGAGGCAGGCCAGCAGTTCGGCCGCGGGCTGCGCCGCGCACTCCAGCGCGGCCTTCTCGAGACGGTCGTAGCCGAAGCGACCGCGCGCGCCGACCGTGTCGGTGATGCCGTCGGTGTAGAGCAACAGCGTCTCCTCGGGCGCGAGCGTGATGGTGTGGTTCTCCCAGAGGCCCTGGTCCGTGCGGTTCTCCCCTGCGCCGTGGTCGCTGATGCCGAGCATCGTGCCGGGACTGCCGATCGGGTCGACGCGTCCCTCGCGGATGAGCAGTGGCAGCGGGTGGCCGGCCAGGCTCAGCGTCACCTCGCCGGCGTCGATTCGGGCGCACAACGCGGTGCCCACCGAGAACGCATGCCGATCGCGCAGCGCTCGGTCCAGCCGGCGGAGCACGCGCGCGGGGTCGGGGTCGTCCTCGGCCACGATCCGGGCGCTGTGACGCAGCAGGGAGGTCATCGCCGCGGCGTGCACTCCCTTGCCGGTGACGTCGCCGATCAGCGCGATCCAGACGTCGCCGACGGGGAACAGGTCGTAGAAGTCCCCGCCCACCACCAGGCCGCCACCAGCGGGGCGGTAGAACCCCGCCACGTCCCAGCCGTCGATCGTGGGCAGCGCGTCGGGCAGGAGGCTGCTCTGCAGCGTCTCCGCGATCGTCGCCCGCTCGCTGTACAGACGTGAGTTCTCGACTGCGACGGCGGCGCGATCGGCGACCTGCACGGCGAACTGGACCTCACTCGGACCGAACCGGCGCCCGGATTCGGCGCTGACGAGCGTGATGGCGCCCACGGCGCGCGCGGCCACGTTCATCGGCACGATCAGCACCGAGCGCATGCCGAGCTCCACCAACAGGCGGAGATGCTCCTCGTCGCGGGCCGCCGACCGCAGGAGCTCCTCGGAGATCTCGGAATAGAGCACGGGCTCGCCGGTGGCGATCGCACGCCCCAGCCCGCGCTCGGAGTTCAGGCCGGCCGGCTCGAGCTCGCGGATCCGCTCCGCCAGCGCGAGCCGTCCCGGATCGGCATGCGCGAGCACCACCTGCTCGGTGCGTCCCTGCTCGTCGACGAGCGCGACCGCGCACCAGTCGGCCAGATCGGGCACCGCCAGGTTGGCGACGTTGCGCAGCGTGCGCTGGTACTCGAGCGAGGAACCGAGGATCTGGCTGGCTCGCACGAGAAACCGGGCGCGCACCTCGGCCCGCTTGGCGGCGGTGACGTCTTCGATGACGGTGACGGTCGCATCGATCTCGCCGTGTGCGTCGCGCAGCGCCGTCGCCTTCAACAGCAGCCACTTCTCGAGGCCGCTGTGCCGATCGACGGTGCGCATCAACAGCGGGTCCGGACGTTCCCCCCGGAAGATCCTGACCGAGGGGACGTCGTGCATGCTCAGCGGACCGCCATCCTCGCCTTCGACGATGAAGTTGGCCATGATGTCCCGCGGGTCTGCGAGACGGAGCTCCTCGACCGTGGCGAAGCCCAGCTGAGCCAGCGCGGCCGGGTTGGCGTAGATGATCCGGTCGTCGCGGCTGCGGATCGTCACCGCCTCGGCGAGCGCGCCGACGATCGCCTCGAAGCGCTGCTCGGAGCCCTCCAGCGAGGTCTCCAGCTGCGCCACGCGACGCCGACGCTCGTCTTCGTTCGCCTTGCGTTCGGAGATGTCCTGGATGAAGGCGTGAAACGACCACTCGTCGCCGTCTCGCTGCGCCGAGATCGTGATCTCAACCGGAAACTCGGTCTCGTCGCGACGCAGCGCGCTCAGCTCGATGCGCTGGCCCAGGACACGTCCCTCACCCGTGGCGAGAAAGCGCCGAAGCCCCTGCCGATGCGCGCTGCGGTGGCGCGGAGGGATGATCGTGTCGGCCAGGACGCGCCCGATCGCGGCATCGCGTGGCATGCCGAACATGGCTTCCGCCGCCGGGTTCCAGTACACGATGCGGCCCGCGTCATTCATCGAGACGACGGCGTTGTGCGCCGTGTCGAGGACCTCGTGCGCGCCGCGCAAATCCACGGCGGCAGCCTACTCAGCGCCAGCGGGACGACAAAGCTCGGCGCTGCGGTTTACGCGGCGGCGGCAGCCGAAGGCTCTGTGTAGTGGCGGCGCGCGCGAGCCAGTTTTAGAGGCCGTGGGGCGCTACCGCTGCCGGCGGCGGAGGGCCAGCACGTCCCTGCGGCGTGCCGGGGAGCGCTCAGCGACGCCGGGCGGGTCGGTCTTCGGCGCGGGCACGCCCTCGAGGCCGCCGATTCGGTTCGCCCAGAGCAGCACGCCGGCGCGCAGAACCGCAGCGCGCAGCGTCGGATAGCGAGCGGGCTTCTGGAACACGCCGACGGTGTCGCCCCAGTAGTAGTGCTCGCTGTCGATCCCCGAGAAATCGTGTTTTCTGCGCGCGCTGTCGTCCGGGCCGGGGCCGGTGCCCGGCGGGAAGTCGGTGTACCCCTCTCGCAGGATGAGCCGGGACCAGGCGGCCATCGCCCGCAAGCCGTCCGGATAGATCCGCCAGCAGTCGTATGCCGAGTGGACGTGCCCGCGGGAGGGGACCGTCAGGAAGAAGTACGCGCGCGGCCTCATGACGCGCGCGATCTCGAGCATCGACGCCCAGAAGAACGGCACGTGCTCGAAGACCTGGCCGCTGAGGACGACGTCGACGCTCCGGCTCTTCAATGGAATCCGGTAGGGCTGCTTCATCACGATGTCGATGTTGTTGCCCTCGCGGATGTCGACGCCCGTGTACTCGCACTCGTATTCGCTCAGCAGGTCGCGATGGGTCAGCGTCTGCCGCAGGGACGTCCCGGAGCCGAAGTCGAGCACCCGGTAACTCCGGCCTTTCTCCATGTACCGCTGGATGCTCAGCTCCATCTGAGCGTGGGCGGACCGATGCACGATCAGGGCTGGATGTCGGTGGCCACGGCCGTCTGACTCAAACCCCGCCGCGAGGCCGCGGCGGTCGTCCACACGCGTCCCATGGGCGCGACCGTACCAGCGCAACGCGCCGCAGCGCGCGGACGCCGGATCCCGGCGACCGGGCGAGTAGCGGCTCGGCGGTGACGGGTAGGACGGAGGCATGCTCCGCAGGCTCCCATTCTTCAAGCTCCTGGCGATCGGCCAGGTCGTCCTGCTCGCTCGCAACCACGTGAACCGCCTGACGCCGGCCGAGCGGGCGGAACTTGCGGCGCTCCTGCGGCGTGGGTGGAAGCTCGATGCATCCGAGCGGCGCGAGCTCCGCGAGGTGTTGCGCAAGCTGGAGCCGCGTGCGTTCGCGGTCGGCGCGGCGGACCGTTTCTCGCCGATCCCGCTTCCGAAGCGCCTGATGGGGCCCGCGCGCCGGCGAGGACGATGACGAGGCGGGCTTCGTCTCGACGCGAATCCCCCCGGCCGATCACCCTATGACGGGCGCACGCCCGCGAGGCGCAGGTAGCCGCGCAGCAGCTTGCGCCGAGCGATCGTGCGCGGTGAGGCGACCGCCACGTAGCGGACCTTGCCGCCCCGGACACCGAAGATCCGCGACGAGCGCGCGCCGGCGCGGATGATCGAGCGGCCGAGGGCCTGGCGCCGCCGGTAGCTGCGCCGCAGCTGTGCCGTGCTGCTGCCGGGGAGCACCTTTCGCGTGCCGCCGCGCGCCGCGGTGGTGGCGATGAGCCTCACGCGCCCGGACTTCGAGAATGCCGCGGAGAGGCTGCCCTTGCCGCCCTTCACGCACCAGCGCCATGAGCGCTTGGTCGTCCGCCGTGGGACGGGCAGCCGGCGCGCGAGTCGTGTGCGGGTCATCCCCAGACGGACCCGTCCGATGCCCCGCCGGCCGATCGGCGCGCTCCGCGGCAGGCAGCCGCGATCCGCGAACCGGGAGCCGCCGGGGGCGCCGGCGCCGGCGGCGCCGGGCCAGACCTCCTTCGCCACCCGCAGCACGTTGAAGCCGGTGGCGCCGTCGCTGTACCAGACCTCGCGCCGCGACGGCACGATCGCGGGCTTGGACATGGCGAAGTCGCTGGCCATGAACTCGTTCTCCGCCCGCGGCTGCGTGGGCGCGACGTAGTAGGCGATCTCCTTCGGGTGCAGCAGGTCGCTGATGTCGAACACGCGCAGCCCGGAGGCGATGAACGAGCACGCCACCACCGTCGGGTCGACCTCGCTCGAGAGGCTGCAGTAGTGGGCCGCGTAGCCCTGGACGGGGCTCGACGCGCCCGGGTCGTTGCTCGCGGCCGCGTGGTCGGCCGGCTGGTTGACCTGCAGGCGGAGGTTGGCGACGACGCGCGGCGCGCGCTCGTCGGCGATGTCGATGATCCGGCCGGCGCCGACGGCGTTCTTGTCGCCGGACCCGGTCGTGCCCTGGGTGTACTCGTCGAACTCGAGCACGTAGGGCCTGCCGTGGTCGGTGAACGGGATCGCGTTCTGGGGGATCGAGGCCGCCTTCCACGTCAGCCGGCTCACCTCCCGCGCCTGCGGGTTCGCCTTGCGCGCCTGGATCTCGCTGACGTCGAGGATGAGCATCTCGCCGTCCGGGTCCGCGATGTAGGCGCGCCTGCCGTCGGGGCTCAGCGTCATCCCGTGCGAGAGGACGTTGCCCTGCCAGACCGCGTGCGGCTGCTTCGGGTCGGTCACGTCGACCGCCGTGATCGCCTTCATCGCGGTGCCCGCTGCGTAGAACGTCTTCCCGTCGGGCGAGAAGCCGCTCTCGTGGCCGATGCGCGCCACCGGCCGGGTCGACTGCAGCACCGGGTGCCGGCAGTCCTGGCGGACGTCGTAGATGGAGACCAGCCCCGGGTACGTCGACGGGTTGCCGAGCACCGCGGCCAGCAGCCCGCGCGCCGGGCTGAGGTTGAGCGACTCGTGCGGCGACATCATCGGCAGCTCGGTGAGCGTGGCGGTCTGCACGGGGTGCGCGGGGTCGCTCATATCCAGCACGGCGACGCCCGCCGAGGTGGTGTCGAGCTTGAGCGCATTGACGGGGAAGAGCAGCGCTGTGTCGTAGAACGCGCACTCGTGCCCGGCGGGGTCGACGTAGCGCAGCACCTTGAAGCCACCCGAGGTGCCCTGGTGCGCGACGAGGTCGACGTTGCAGTGCAGCCCGCCGTCCGCCGAGCCGGCCGGAACCCGCCCCTGGATCCCCGGCTCGGGCTTGGAGCCCGGCCCGCACTGGGCGCGCGGGGTGGCGACGAACGGCGGCTCGGCGCGCCGAGCCGTGGCGACCTTCGCCGGCTCCTGGCCGCCGCCCTGACCGAGCGCGAGCAGGTCGTTGAGCGGCGCGAGCGCCCCGCTCGCCTCCAGCGCGGGAAGCGCCAGGATCAGCAAGATCACCGAGAACGGAGCCGCACGCCGCAAACGTCCCACGACGGCGACCCTAGCGAGGCCCTGCGCTGTGCGCGCCAGTTGGGGACGGCGGTTGATCACGGTAAATCGGTCCTTGCGACCGCCTCCGAACCCCGTTTACGCTCGGCGTGGAATAGGGCATGGACATTCGAGTTCTCGGACCAGTGGAGGCCAGCGTCGGCAACCGGCCGGTCGCAATCCGCGCGGGCAAGCCGCGCGCGCTGCTCGCCATGCTGGGCCTCAGCGAAGGCACGCCGGTGTCGCCCGAGGCGCTCATCGACGGCCTCTGGGGCGAGGCGCCGCCCGCGACCGCGCCGAAGATGGTGCACGTCTACGTCTCGCAGTTGCGCAAGGCGCTGGCGACGAGCGGCAACGGGGCGGAGATCGTTACGCGCGGGCGCGCGTACGAGCTGCGCCTCGGCGACGGGGAGCTGGACGTCCGCCGCTTCGAGCGCCTTCTCGCCGACGGCGCGCCGCGCGAGGCGCTGTCACTCTGGCGCGGCCCGCCGCTCGACGACGTCGCCACGGAGCCGTTCGCCCCGCTCGAGATCCGGCGGCTCGAGGAGCTGCGCGTGGAGGCGGTCGAGATGGCCATCGAGCAGGACCTCGCGTCGGGCCATCACGCCGAGGCGGTGCGCGAGCTGCAGGCGCTGATCGCGCAGGAGCCTCTGCGCGAGCGCCTCCACGGCCTGCGGATGCTGGCGCTGTACCGCGGTGGCCGGCAGGCCGACGCCCTCGGTGCATACCGGCGCGCCCGCGACGAGCTCGTCAACGCCATCGGCGTCGAGCCCGGTCCCGAGCTGCGCCGCCTGCACGAGGCGATCCTGCGCCAGGACCCGGCGCTCGACCTTCCCGTCCCGGTCAGCCTTCCGCTCGAGCTCGACACCACCATCCCGCTTGCCGGGCGCGACGAGGAGCTCGCCGTCCTGCGCGAGAGCTGGCGCCGGGCGCGGGCCGGCGTGGGCGCCGAGCTGCTGGTGACGGGCCCGCCGGGCATCGGCAAGACCCGCCTCGCCGCCGAGCTCGCCGACGGCGTCCGGCGCGATGGCGGCCACGTGCTCTACGCCGCCGGCGCGGCCTCGCCCTCGCGGGCGCGGCGCGTGATCGAGCAGGCCCGCGCGATCCGGCAACCGGCGCTGCTGGTGGTCGACGACGTCGACCACGCGCCCGCGGAGGTGACCGGCGAGCTCAAGCGCGCGGCGGTCGCGGACCACCCGCTGTTGGTGGTCACCACCGCGGAGGAGGCGGCGGGAGCGACGGTGGCGCTCGGCCCGCTCACGGCCCCGGCGATCGAGGCGATCGCGCGCGAGTACGGTGAGGTACCGGCGCTCGACCGCCTCGTGGAGGAGAGCGCGGGCGTTCCCCGGTGGGTCCATCGCGTCCTGCGCGCCTGGGCGCGTGAGGATGCCGCTCGCCGCCTGGGTGCGAGCGCCGACCGCGCGGCGAGCGAGCGCGCCCGGTTGCGGGCGGCGGAGGACGACCTGACCGCGTCGGTCGTCGAGCTGCAGGCGGCGAGCGAGCGCGCCGAGCCGTCCCGTGTGGGCCGCACGGTGGCCTGCCCGTTCAAGGGCCTCGCCAGCTTCGACGTCGACGACGCCGACGTCTTCTTCGGCCGCGAGCGACTCGTCGCCGAGATGGTCGCGCGGCTGGCGGGGACGTCGCTGCTTGGCATCGTCGGCCCGTCGGGCAGCGGGAAGTCGTCGGTCCTCAAGGCGGGCCTGCTGCCCGCGCTCCAGCAGGGCGTCCTCCCGGGCAGTGGAGACTGGGCCGTCGCCCTCCTCCGCCCCGGCGCGCACCCCGTCGCCGCGCTCGAGCAGGAGGTCGCGCGCGTCCCGGCCGAGGGTCGGCTCGTGATCGCCGTCGATCAGTTCGAGGAGCTGTTCACCGCCTGCGATGACGAGGATGAGCGTGCGGCGTTCGCCGACGCGCTCCTCGCGGCCGTGCGCGATCCGCGCCGCCGCGCGCTCGTCCTGATCGCATTGCGCGCCGACTTCTACGGGCGCTGCGCGAGCTATCCCGAGCTGTGGAGGATGCTCGGTGCCAGCCACATCCCCGTCGGTCCGATGCGCCGCGACGAGCTCCGGCGTGCGATCGTGCTCCCCGCTCAGCGCGCGGGCCTGCACGTCGACGGGGTGCTGGTCGACACGCTCGTGGCGGACGTCCTGGGCCGGCCGGGCGCGCTGCCGCTGCTGTCCACCGCGCTGCTCGAGCTGTGGCAGGAACGCGACGGGCCACGGCTCGCGTTCCCCGCCTACGATCGGGCGGGCGGCGTGCAGAGCGCGGTGGCGCGGCTCGCCGAGCGCGTCTACGAGGGGCTCGAACCCGACGAACGGAGTCGCGCGCGGACGATCCTCGAGCGGCTCGCGGACATCGGCGAAGGCGACGTCGCCGTGCGCCGCAGGCTGCCGCTGGCGGAGCTGGAGCGCATCCCCGGCGCCGCCCAGGTGCTGGCGAAGCTGGCCGACGGCCGGCTCGTGATCATCAGCGGACAGGAGGCGGAGGTCGCCCACGAGGCGCTGCTGAGCGAGTGGCCGCGGCTGCGGGCGTGGCTCGAGGAGGACGCGGAGGGCCGGCGCCTGCACCACCAGCTCGGCGTGGCGGCGCGCGAGTGGGACGCGCGCGGGCGCGATCCCGGCGAGCTGTACCGCGGTGCCCGGCTGGCCGCCGCGCTGGACTGGACAACCGAGCACGAGCCCGAGCTCGACGGCGTGGAGCGCGGCTTCGTCGCCGAGAGCCGCGCGGCCGGCGGCCGCGCGCAGCGGCGCCTACGGACGGGCCTCGTCGGCGTCGCCGCGCTGCTGGCGCTCGCGGTCGTCGCGTGGATCGTCGCGCTCGAGCAGCGCGGCAGCGCGCGCCATGAGGCCACGGCCGCCGACGCCCAGCGGCTCGGCTCGCGCGCGCTCGCCGAGAACGACCTCGACCGCTCGCTGCTGCTCGCGCGCCAGGGCGTCGCGCTCGACGACCGCCCGCAGACCCGCGGCAGCCTAATGGCCGCGCTGACGAAGAGCCCGGCGGCGATCGGCGTCATGCGAGGCGTCGGCGAGCGCTTCTCGGCGCTCGCGCTGAGCCCCGACGCCCGGGCGATCGCCGCGGGCGACCCCGCCGGCAACCTGTTCCTGTTCGACACGCGCACGCGACGGCGCGTCGCGGGCCCCGACGTGCAGCCGGGCGACTGGCCGATCACGCGACTCGCCTACAGCCCCAACGGCCGCCGGCTCGCGGTCGCCCACGACAGCGAGCTCGGGAACCTGGTCTCGCTGATCGACACGCGAACGCGCCGGCTGGGGCCGCGGCTGGAGCTCTACGACTACGCGCGGGAGATCACCGGCCTGCACTTCGCCGGCGCGGACAGCGTCGACGTCGCGAGCATCCCGGTGGGTCCGGAGGCGGCACCGCGGACGACCATCGAGCGCTTCGACGCACGCACCGGGCACCGGATCCTCGGTCCGCTCGCGGTCGGTCACGCCCCTTCGCCCGTGCTCGCCACAGGCAACCGGCGCGTGTTGACGGTCACCGCCGACGCGCTCGTGATCCGCGACGGCCTGACGCTCCGGCCCCTGCGGCGGTTCGGCATCGGCGCGTCGACGGCGCCCCGTGCCGCGGGCGCCTTCGCCGTGAGCCCGGACGATCACACGGTCGCGATCGGTGAGGCCGACGGCTCCGTCCGCCTCGTCGATCTGCGCGACGGGGTCGTCCGCCGTGCCTCCGGCCGTCACGGCGGGCGAGTGACGGCCGCGCGCTTCACGCCCGACGGTCGCTCGCTCGTCACCGCGAGCGACGACGGCGACGCGATCCTGTGGGATGTCCGCAGGCGAGCGGCGACGGAGACGCTGTCGGGCCACGCCAGCGGCATCGCCGCACTGCAGCTCACGCCCGACGGGCACACGCTCTTCTCCGCCGGGCTGGATGGCTCGATGCTCGTATGGGACCTTGCCGGCACGCGGCGGCTGGGCCGGCCGTTCGAGGCCGGTGGGAGCACGCGGGCCCGCGCCGCGCTGAGCGCCGACGGCCGACGGCTCGCGATCGGCCAGCAGGACGGCAGGGTCAGCATCGTCGACCTTCGCGACCCCCAGCGGCGCCGTACGTTCCCGGTCGTACCGGAGGGCGGCGCGATCGGCGGCATCCGCTTCGTCCCGGGCGGCCCGCTCGCCGTCGTCACCGGCTCGGACGGCTACACGGCGCTCGTGGACACCGAGAAGGGCCGTGTCGTCCGCACGCTCCGAGACCCGTCCCTCGACCCCCTCGTCGGCACCCCGGGCATCAGCGCCGACGGTCGCCTGCTCGCCGTTCCCCAGGACGCGGCCGGCAACCTGATCGACGTCGGACTCTGGACGCTCCCTGAGGGCCGCTCGCTCGGTGCGCCGCTGCGCGTCGACCACGAGATACGTGACGTGCAGGTCAGCCCCGACGGGCGCCTGCTGCTCGTGGATCTGGTCGTGAACGCAGGCCTCGACGGCGGTGCGGTCGAGGCCTGGGACGTCCGCAGCCGCCGCCGCGTCCGGCGCCTCCACTTCGCCCGGCTCCCGGCCTTCGCCCGCTTCAGCCCGGACGGCCGGCGGTTCGCCGTCGGCAACCGCTACGGCGAGACACGCGTCTACGACGCCGCGACGTTCAAGCCCGTCACCCGCGTCCTCTCGGGTGGCGCGGGAGCGATCGTCGACGCGGCGATCACGCGCGACGGACGCATGCTGGCGACGGGCAGCGAGACCGGCGGCGTGCAGCTGTGGGACATCCCGACCGGCCAGGCCCTCGGCGCGCCACTGCCGGGCGTGCCCAGCCATGCCGTCACCCCGGCGTTCGCACCGGACGGCGGCCACCTCGTCGCCGCGTACGACACGGGCCGCGCCTACCTGTGGGACATCCGCCCCGCGTCGCTCGCCCAGCACGCGTGCGAGGTCGCCGGCCGGCGGCTCACGCGCAGCGAGTGGACCGAGTTCCTTCCGGGGCGGCCCTACGACCCGGCCTGCTGAGAAGCGTTCCTACACCGGGATGTCGCCGTGCAGGCCCCATTGCTGATCGCGCTCTCTGCCGGTCGAGCTGTCGAGCACGAACCACGTGCCGGTGCTCGGGCGCCAGAACGCGAAGTCAGTCCTGTTGTCGGCGTCGTAACGGCCTGGTACCGGGATGTCGCCGGCCTGGCCCCACTGCACGGCGCGCGTGTTGCCCGTGGAGCTCTCGATCACGTACCACGTGCCGTTGCTCGGGCGCCAGACCGCGAAGTCGGTCTTGCCGTCGCCGTCATAGTCGCCCGGCACGGGGATGTCGCCGGGCTGGCCCCACTGCTGCTCGCGCGGGTTGCCCGTCGTGCTGTCGATCACGTACCACTAGCCGTTGCTCGGACGCCACACCGCGAAGTCGGTCCGGACATCGCAGTCGTAGTGGCCCGGTACGGGGATGTCGCCGGGCTCGCCCCACTGCTGCTCGCGCGAGTTGCCCGTCGAGCTGTCGATCACGTGCCACACGCCGGTGCTCGGCCGCCACACTGCGATGTCCGTCCTGCGGTGCTTGCGGCGGCGGCCGCCGCCGTAGTGGCCCGGTACGGGGATATCGCCGGTCTGACCCCACTGCTGCTCGCGCGGGTTGCCCGTCGAGCTGTCGATCACGTACCACACGCCGTTGCTCGGCCGCCAAACTGCGAAGTCGGTCCTGCCATCGCCGTCGTAGTCACCCGGGGCAGGGACGTCGCCGGCCTGGCCCCATTGCTGGGTGCGCTGGTTGAGCTGGGCACCTGTTGAGCTGTCGATCACGTACCACACGCCGTTGCTCGGGCGCCAGACCGCGAAGTCGGTCTTGCCGTCGTTGTCGTAGTCGGCCGCGACGGCCGGCAGCGGCGGATCCGACAGCCCACAGCGGCGCGTGAAGTCGCTGTCGAAGGTGCTGATCGTGCCGCTCCTGGTGAGCTCCCACCGCACCCGGCGCCACGTGTCCAAGCGTGGATACGCGCGCGTGACGTCGTCCCTGTTGATCCCCTCGTTCAAGCCCCAGTGCTGGATCCCGCCGAACTTCCGGGCCTCGGCTTCGATGCGGTCGATCAGGACCGGGGTGTCCGGCCAGTCGAAGCCACCCAGCAGATCATGCTTGCGCCAGGCCGCGGCGAACTCAACGGTGCAGGTCCGGCGGGTGGCGTCGACACCGTGCTGCGGCGAGAGGTATGCCCGCGAGGGCGCTTGGAATCGCAGCGAGATCCAGCCCAGGTACCCGAGCGCACCGGGCTCGGCGTAGGCAGCGCGCAGGACCTCCAGCGCGGAGTCCACGAAGTCCAGATACCTGGTGTTGGGCGGGGTCGCGTCGAAGACGACCTCCACCGTCAACCCGCTGACGGGGGGCGGCTCCGGTCCTCCCATGATGTCGTGGCCCCAGCCCTGTTTGGTGCCCAGCGGCTGCTGCTGGGCCGTCAGCAGCGTCACCGTGGGGGCGATCAGGGCTCGGTTCGTCAGGAACTGGCCCACGATGGCCGTGGTCAGAGCTCCCATGAACCACCCGGGAGGGCCTCCTCCGACGGGCCCGCGGGTGGGAGACGCGGGCGCCTGCGTGCGGGTCGTGAGGTAGCAGGGACGCGAGCCACCGCTCGCGTACGGGTTGACCACGACCTGCACCCCGCGGTTGTTTGCGAACGGGTCCGGCTGCGCGGCGCCCTTCAGCCGATCCTTCATCACGTCCCATTCGAGCGCCGCACACGTCGAGACGAGGTCGTACTGGGCGTCGACCGCGATGACGCACGAGTAGATGATTCCCATGCTGCCCATCGACACGAGCGCGGAGTTGAACCAGTCATCGTCGTAGTGGACGTTCTCGGCGGGGAGACCCAGCACGCTGGCCACCGCGTCCCGGTCGGTGATCCCGGCGCTCGGTTCGATCCAGTGCTGGACGCCGCCCGGTCCGACGAGGTGGATGGCGCGGACCATGTCGGGGATCGGGCCGCGATCGATGTCCATGCCGTGGGCGCTCGTCGAGATCACCCCGGCCAGCGACTGGCCACTCGAGCCGCCCATCGTGTGCAGCGCGAGGCCCCTGGCGTCCAGGAAGTCGTTGAGCTCGTGGAGCTTGATCCCGGCCTCGACGTGCACGAGCCGCGAGCGCAATCCGGACCCGGCGGCGTTGAGGCTCGTGCTGAGGATGTCGGTGAGGACACCGTTGAGCTTGTCGGTCTCGACCACGTAGGCGGGCGCCACCGCCACATCGGAGTTCGACCAGCTGCTGCCGACGGCCCGCACGCCCTGACCGCGCCCCTCGGCTTCCTTGACGATGTTCACGAGCTCCTCGAGGCTGCCCGGCCACAGGTGGCCGGCGACAGGGTTCTTCTCGCGGTTCCCGGGCCAGTTGCTCCACGGTTGCGTGGTGGCGTTCTCCAGTCCTCCCCCGGGCCATTGCCGCAGCGTGTTGCCGGCGCCGCTGACGAAGACATCGAGGAGACGGCGGGGCGGCAGGTTGGGCTGGAAGGAGGGCAGCACTCGCACCACGGCGCTCACATCCCCCGCGGGGATGTTCTCGCCGTGGTGGCTGGGTCCGGTCCAGGTCTGCCCGTCCCACTGCCAATGCGCGATTCGCTGGTCCCCCGAGACCCCGAAGACATCGAGTCGATCGGCCGCATGTGAGACCGCGCTCACGGCTCCGACGGCAAGGCTCCCGCCGAGGTTCTCGGGACCGGTGAAGCCGCCCCCGGTCGACCACCAGTGCTGGAGGGGGTTGCCGGGCGCTCGCGAGGCGGCGAAGACGTCGATCCGGTTCGTGCCCCACGAGACCGCGCTGACGCCCTCGGAGGGCAGGTTGCCGCCGAGGTCTTCGGCGACGCTCCATGGCGCGCCGCCTGCCCTTCGCCAATGCCAGAGGTGAGTGTCCGCTCCGACGGCGAACACGTCGACCCGCCCGGGCGCGGGCGACACGGCCGCGATCCGCTCAGCCGGAAGGTTCCCGCCGGGCATCGGCAGCGGACCGGACCAGTGCGCCCCGTCCCAGCGCCACGACCAAGGGGCATTGCCGACGCCCACCGCGACGACGTCGATGTTGTCCGGTGACGCGCAGACGGCGGCGACGGGCACCGCCGGAAGGTTCGCGCCCGCTGTGAGTGTCGGCCCAGCCGACCACTGCGTGTTGTTTCCCCGCCACCACACCGGTGTGCGGGTACCGGCCTGCGCGGCGAACACCTCCACGCGGCCGGGCCCGGAAGCCACCGCGCACACTCCTTCGGCGGGGATCGATCCGGGACCGGGAAGCGGCGCTGGAGGGGTCCAGCTTGTCCCGTCCCATGACCAACGCCACACCGTGTTGCCCGGCCCCGCCGCGAATGTGTCGATGCGATTGGCTGCGCACGAGCAGGCGCTCGGCGGACCCGCCAGTCCGCCGGGGAGCGTGAACGTCCTCATGACGGCTGCCCGTGTATGGCACGCATTTGGGTGGGTCTCCTGTCGGGCCTGATCGGCCGCGGCGACCCGCAGGTGGGCCGGAGGCCAGGCGACGTCCCTCCCAAGCATGTGTACGCCAGCCGGACTGGACTTACTGACCAAACCAGCCGCGAGCTCTGCGCGCAAGGTCCGTTAGGGCAGACTCGCGAGGGGGAATCGGGTCAACGCTGGGCACGCGAGCCTGTCGGTGGTTCAACTGACCGTCACGAGCACGACGACCAGGAGAACTCCCAGCGCGGAGCCGACGCCGGAGAGCAGCGCGACGACGCGCGCGTCGGGGTGAGCAAACTCCCCACGGCTGACTGCCTCCTCGACCTCGCGGTAACGCCAAAACGCATAGCTCGAGCAGAAGATGCCGACGACCGCGAAGCCGACCCCGATCGCGATGAAGGGCCAAGTCGTTCCCGACGCGAGCGCCGGGACGAGCTTTCCGGCCCCGATGCTGACTGCGAACGCCGTGAGGCCCGTACGCCACCACGCGAGGTATGTGCGCTCGTTGGCGAGCCGCGTTCGCCGCGTGGCGTCACCTGCCTCTTCGAAGCGCCCGCCTCCCGGCGGCTGTCGCTCGCGCCCTGGCATCTGCGTAAACCTACCCGCCGGCTCTCCCCGGCCGTGCGGCCACAACCGCGATGGCGTGATGAGCTAGGTGGCGGCGGCGCGCACCCGGACCCGTGGGCGGGCGTTGTTCACGTAGCCCTTCGGGTTCCAGAGCGCCGCCTCGTCCTCGGGCTGCGTGGCCGCCGAGGAGTCCCAGGCGCGTACGACGATCTCGTGCTCTCCGGGCGCGAGCTCGACCGTGGTCCGCCACTGGCGCCAGGCCCACGGGCCAAGGTCCTCCAGCAGCTCCGCCTGCGACCACGTCGTGGCGCCGTCGATCGAGACGTCGACCCGCGTGACGTGCCGCTCGCCGCCCGCGAACGCATAGCCGCGCACCTCGACCGGGCCTGCCGCGACCGTCTGCCCGTCGGCCGGCGAGAGCACGTCGGAGTTGAGGGCGACGAGGCCCAGCGGCATCCCCGCGCCCGGTCCGGGCGTGCCGTCCTCCGGCAAGAGTCGGTAGACGACGTGCTGGAAGTAGCCCTGCCAGGGCTCTGCCCGGAGCTCGATCCGATCGAGCCACTTGACGCTGCGCGCGCCGATGTAGCCGGGTACGACCACGCGCAGCGGTGCGCCGTGGACAGGCGGGAGCGGCTCGCCGTTCATGGCCCAGGCCAGCAAGACCTCAGGGCGGAAGGCCTTGTCGAGCGGAATCGAGCCGCCGAAGCGCTGGGCCGGCTTCGCCTCCGGGCTGAGGTCGGCACCGCTGAAGCCGACGTGCGCGGCCTCGCGCAGCGGTCCGGCGAGTGCGAGCACGTCGGCGAGGGCGACGCCGGTCCAGGTCGCGGTGCCTGTCGCGCCGGGACCCCACGGCGCCTCGCCGGGGATGTCGCGGATGGCGATCAGGCCCGCGCGCCGATTGCCGGCGCACTGCAGCGTCGCGGTCTCGGTGCGCTCCGGGAACGCCTCGCGCAACGTCGTGAGCGAGAGGTCGAGCTCCCGGTCGACGAGCCCATGGACGCGCAGCCGCCACGCGGCGGGGTCGATCTCCGGCACCGCGCCGTGCCCGCGCACGTAGAACGCGTCGGTGGCGGTCAGCGGACCCTCGGCCAGGGCGGCGAGCCCCGTCTCGGCGTTGAACGGCTCGTCCTCATGCACGATCTGATCCGCGCGCTTCCCGTACCGGCTCATGCGACCAGCGTACGAGTCGGACCCGGAGAGGGTGCCTGCCCGGGGCTCGCAGCGGCCCGCCTTCCGTAGAGGTGTTCGCGGACGGCCTCCTCGACCTCGTGCGGCTGCGCCGCGGGTGGGTCAGGACGCGGGGCGATGCCGAAGATGCGCATGCCCTGCATGCTGGACGGTCGGGGCGTGGCCGTCGTCGGCTCATGGGCGACTGTTCTCGCTACGCCGCCGGGTGTATGGCTCCGGAGGTGCTCTCCTGATCCAAGCTCCAAGCGCAGACCGCTCATCGGACAGGCGACGAGCGGGCCGGCGTGGCTCTCGACGGAGCCCCCCTTTCGGGGGAAGACGCGGACGCGTTGTGCTGGGAGGGTCGGCAGCATGAGGCCGCTCCTTCCACCGGCCACCGCGGCGGCGGACGACCCGCTGTTCGAGCTGCTGCTGGCGCGCGCGGCTGCGCACAGCCGCCCACGCCGCCGGACGGATCCGCACGTCGTCTCGCTCGTGGTGGAAGGGGGAGGGATGCGGGGTGCGGTCTGCGCCGGCATGTGCCTTGTGCTCGAGGCTGCCGGCCTCATGTCCTCCGTGGACCGTGTGTACGGCTGCTCGTCGGGAGCGTTGTCCGGCTGCTTCGCGGCGGCAGGTCAGGCCTCGCTCTGGGCCACCAGCTTCGAGGACTGCGCATGCCGGGCCTTCATCGATCCGTCGCGGGCGCTTCTGGGCCGCCCCGTGCTCGATCTCGACTTCCTCTTCGATGAGGTCATCGCCCGGCGCAGGCCGCTCTCCGAGACCGGGTTGGCGGTGGGCCCTGAGTTCCGTGCGGTTGCGGTGTCGGCGTCGCGCGCGGAGCTTCGGGTGCTGCGCGACTTCGAGAGCGCGGCGGACGTCCTGGCCGCCGCTCGGGCCAGCTGCTCGATCCCGGTGCTGACGGGCGCGCCGCCGACCTACCGGGGGGAACCGACGGTGGATGGGGGCCTGCTGGAAGCGATTCCGTATCCCACGGCGCTGCGCGAGGGAGCGACCCATGTGCTCGTGCTGCGCTCGCGAGACGCGAGCTACCGCGCACCCAGGCCGGGCAGGCTCGCAGAGCGGACGGTCGCTCGCGCCCATCCTGAGCTCGTGTCGCTGCTGCGCAGCTGCAGCGAGCGCTACAACCACGACGCAGCCGAGCTCGAGCGCGGGCCGCAACGATTGCCCGGTCTCGCGCTCGTGCGGCAGATTTCCGTACCGCCGGGCAGCCGTCTGGTGCCTCGGTTCAGCATCGATCGCGGCCGCATCATCGACAGCGTTCGGCTGGGCGCGTACACGATGGTGTCGGCCCTCTATGGAGCCCACGCCACGCGGTTCTGGCAGCCGTTTCCCGACCTCCTGCCGGGCGAGGCTGCGCTCACACCCCGCCTTGCGGCATGAAGGCTGACGCGGCCCGCCGCGGACTAAGCCGCTTCGATCCGCGCGTGCCGCGGCGAGCCGCCGCGGGGGCGCCGCGTCCGGTCGCGTCCGGCGGCGTGGATCTCGCGAGCGCGTTCGCTGAGGCGGAAGGTCAACTCGCCCGAGGGGCGGAACGGGTTGGCGATCGCGTGGCCGTCGTCGACCGAGACGGCGGCCCACAGCTCGCCCTGGACGTCGGCGACGATCACGTCGCCTCGCGGCGCGCGGCTCGAGTCCAGCTGGGCCAGCGCGGCGAGCGCGTCCGCCTCGTCGGGGCGGGCGTAGCGAACGACGACGTCGGCGCTCGTGGGCACCGACTGAATCGGGCCGCGGAGCTTGTTGAGGATGTTCGTGACGGAGTTCATGTACCTCATGGTGCTGCTAAGGCCCACGTCCTCCATCAGGTGGATGGAGCGCATTTCCCGCCGCGACCCCTTACCCGGAGGCGCGTGGTTCCGTAGAACACCGCGATTTGCTGCGGGGTCTCGCGGCTGCGCGCGGCAGCCCGGCCCGCGAGGCTGATCACATGCCGAAAATCCTCATCCTCTACGCCAGCACCCACGGACACACCGCCAAGATCGCCGCGCGCATCGCCGCGACGCTCGAGCACGACGGCGCGACCGTCGACCTCCACCAGCTCGGTACGAAGGCGACCGAGCCCGCGCCGGCGGACTTCGACGCCGTCATCCTCGGCGCCTCGATCCACGTCGGCCACCACCAGCGTGCGATGGTCAACTGGGCCGAGCGGCATCACACCGCCCTCGGCCTGATCCCGTCCGCCTTCTTCTCGGTCTGCCTCACCGCCGCTGACGACACGGAGGAAGCGCGCGCGACGACGCGCGGGTACCTCGACGGCTTCGTCGAGCAGACAGGCTGGACGCCCGGCCGCAGCACGACGTTCGCCGGCGCTGTGCAGTATCGGGAGTACGACCTCGCCACCCGGGTGCTGATGCGACTGCTGATGCGACGCATGCACCACGCAACCGACGCGTCGCAGGACCACGACTACACCGACTGGGACGCCGTGGAGCGCTGGGCGCACGAGCTCGCCGCGACGCTCACCCCTGCGGTCGTTCAGGCCTGAAACACGCGACTGGACTCGGGCGTCCGAGGTCCAGTCGCGCTGTGCGTTCAGCCCGCACTTTGATCCCACGGAGCATCTTCTCGCTCATCACGAAGCTGACCGACTCGGCAGGCTCGACGACGAGCCGAGCCCACGGCCGCGTATACGCGTAGCGCTCACGCACAAGCAGCCGTGTCGTCGCGTCCGGCGCATCTTGCAGCGCGAACGCCCAGGTGAAGTCGTAGGGAGGCGCGGCGTTCCCGAGTGGGATCCCACCGCGGAGGACGAGTGATCGCCCCAGCTCCACGGATGCAACGACGAGAGCGAGCTCGGGAGCAAGCCTGACCTCATCGCCGGCGGCGATGTCCTGCCACTCGGGCACGATGCGATCCGCGCTGTGGATGTCGCAGCCCGCCAGGTTCTCGAGCAGGTCGTAGCTGTAGAACCCGCCCCGGCCCTGCCCCAGTTGCGCGATCCACGGCCATACTTGGTCGGCTGAGGCGCGAATCGTGATGGCGCGGGTTGCGGTGAGGTCAGCGTGGGCGAGCAGCTCGTCACCGGTCAGGGATTCGCCGGATTCGCGGTCGGTCGCGCCCCAGCCGAGCTGCAGGGGCCTTGCGACGAGCAGGTAGGCGGCCGCCGCGCCTGCGACGGTAGCCGCGCCCAGGACATTGCGACGTCTCATAGCGAGGGTTACATCCGGGAGGGAGCCGTCAAACACGGGCCGGGATCCGCGACTCGGGCGCCGGGATCGGTGCCGGTGGCTCCGTGGGCGTCGGCGGTGTCCGGCTGCCCATCCGCGGGAGCCATTCGAGCCAGCGGGGGAGGTACCAGTTCCAATCGCCGAGCAGCTTCATCGTGGCGGGGAGGAGGACGGCGCGGACGATCGTCGCGTCGATGAGGATGGCGGCCGCGAGGCCGACGCCCATCATCTTGAAGTCGATCATCCCGAGGGTGGCGAAGATCGCGAACGCGCCCACCATGACGAGCGCTGCGCTCGTGACGACGCCTGCGGTCGCGCGGATGCCGTGGGCGACGGCGTCGTCGGTGCTCATGCCGGCGTCGTGGAGCTCGCGGACCCGGCTGAGGATCAGCACGTGGTAGTCCATCGAGAGCCCGAACAGGATCACGAACAGGAACAGCGGGAGCCAGGCGGTCACGCCGCCGATCGAGGTGAAGCCGAGGAGCGACTCGAGGTGTCCCTGCTGGAAGACGAGCACGAGCACCCCGTAGGCCGCGCCCACCGAGAGCAAGTTCAGCGCGATCGCCTTGAGCGGGATGATGATCGAGCGGAACGTCAGGAGCAGCAGCAGGAACGCGAGCCCGAGCACGAACGCGAACACGAGCGGTGCGTGCGCCTTCATGGAGTCGTTGAAGTCGCGTGATCCGGCCGTCCAGCCCGTGGTGCGAGCGGTGACGCCGGGCACCTTGCCGAGCGTGGCGGGGATGACCTGGCCGCGCAGCGTGTCGAGCGCGCGGTTGGAGGCGGCGTCGGTGCCCTGCCCGGCCAGCGGGATCATTACGCGGGCGGCCCGTCGCGACGTGCTGGCCTCGACGGTGATCGGCTCGTGCATGCGCCCAGTGGCGAGTGCGGCGCGCTTGAGCGCGGCGATGCCCGTGGTGACCTGCGGCGGGGTCACGTCGCGTGCGCTGACGACCACCACCGCGGGGCCGGCGCCGCCGGGAAACACCCGCTGGATGCGGTTGTAGACCTGCATCACGGGCAGGTCGCGCGGGAGCCCCTGCATGCCGGAGTTGACGGTGTGGAGCGTCAGGGCGGGGATCGCCAGGGCGACGAGCGCGGCCGCGGCCGCGCCGCCGAGGATGAGCGGGTGGCGCATGACGGCGCCGATGACGGAGGCCCAGACGCGCGACTCGCCGTCGCGGGCACGGAACCGTCCGAGCAGCGGGACCCGGCCGCACTCGACCCGGTCGCCGAGCTTGGACAGGACCGCGGGCAGGACGGTGAGCGACCCGAGCAGCGCGACGGCCACCACCAGAACGGTCCCGATCCCGAAGGAGGCGAAGGTCTTGGAGCCCATGAGGAACATCCCGGCCATCGCGGTCATCACCACGAAGCCGGAGAAGAGCACAGCCCGGCCGGAGGTGGCCGCGGCGACCTGCAACGCCTCATCGCTCGCCCGCCCTCGCGCGCGCTCCTCACGCGCGCGGCGCAGGTAGAAGAGCGAGTAGTCGATGCCGACCGCCAGGCCGATGAGCAGGATGACCGAGTTGATCTGTGGGTCGACGGGAAAGAGATGGCTGACCAGCGCCGTCACCCCGAGCGCCCCCGCGACGGCGGT
>JAXDGC010000422.1:0-4366 GCA_034665245.1 Solirubrobacteraceae bacterium
CGACTCCTCCGGGATGCATGCGCTGCTGCGCGCCCGCGCGTACCTGGCCCGCGAGGATCGCCCGCTCGTCCTCGTGTGCCCGCGCGGGCCGGCGCGCCGCGTGCTGGACCTCGCGAGCGTGCTCGACACCTTCACCGTCTACGCCTCGCCCGAGGACGCGGCGGCCGCTCTCGTGCCTGCCGACGACTAGAATCCCACGCAGTGTGGCGGTTCTCAGCGGCATGATCCGGCCCACCGGCCAGACCCGCTGAGCGGGCGCGTAGGCTCAGGCCGTGTCGGCCTTCTTCCACGCCGTCGGCGACTTCTTCGGCAACCTCGCCTCGATCCAGTGGGGCGCGCTGCTGCTCGGGCTGGCCAGCTTCATCGTCTACCTCTCGATCCGCGCCCGCGCCTACTTCCACGTCCTGCGGGCTGCCTATCCGGACGAGCGCTTCGAGTTCCGCCGCATCTGGGGCGCCTACATGGCGGCCTACGGCTTCAACAACGTCGTGCCGGCCCGCGGCGGTGACGTGGTCAAGCTGTTCCTGACCAAGACCTCGATCCCGCGCTCGAGCTACCCGGCGGTCGGCGCGAGCTTCTTCGTCGAGGCGATCTTCGACCTCTGCATGGCGATCCCGATCATGACGTTCGCCTTCGCCCAGGGCGCCTTCCCCAAGCCGCCGGACTTCTCCAAGCTGCCCGCGTTCGACATCGCGTTCTTCGCCTCCAACCCGCGCTTCACGCTGTTCCTGCTGACCCTGCTGGCGATCCTCGCGCTCGTCGGATTTGCGGTCCTGTCGGCGCGCGTGCGGGCGTTCTGGGCGCGCGTGCGCCAGGGCCTCGTGATCCTGCGCGACCGCCGGCGCTACGTCCGCGAGGTCTTCCTCGTGCAGCTCGGCGCGTGGGTGTTCCGCTTCACCGCGTTCTGGTTCCTGCTCGAGGCGTTCAACGTCGGCGGCTCGGTCACGAACGTCCTGCTCGTGCTCGGCGTCAACGCGGTCGCCGCGCTCGTGCCCTTCACGCCGGGCGGCGCGGGCGTCCAGCAGGCGCTGCTGGTGAAGGTCTTCGCGGGCACCGTGAGCGGAGCCACCGTCGCCGCCTACTCCGTCGGCCAGCAGATCGCGATCGCCGTCGTGTCGTTCGGGGTCGGCTTCGCCGCGCTCGTCTTCATCTTCCGCTTCCGCTCCTTCAAGGAGGTCATCGCCGCGGGACGCGCGGCCCGCGGCGCGGAGGCGTAGCTACGACAGCCCCTGGCGCGCCTCGCGCACCAGGGTGACGGCCTCGGGGAAGACCGTGGCCATCACGGCGCGGATCTGCTGCGCCTGCTGCTCGGTCGTCCCCTGGATGTTGATCCGGTTGATCGCGGCCACGGTCATGTCGACCGCGAGCTTGATCGCGTTGTCGGCCCATGCGAGCGTCTGCGCGCTCTGCATCTGCTCGGCCATCTCCTGCATCCGGCGCTGGAAGTCCGGATCGTTGAAGAATTCGCCGAAGCCCTCCATCAGTGCTCACCTCGCTCGTGGAAGAAGAAGTCGGGCATCACCGCGCGGGTCACGCGCAGCGAGAGCTGCGCCGCCAGCTCTGGGTCGCCGGTGCGCGATGCGATGTCGTCGAGTGTGACGATCCCGGTCAGCCGCTCGTCGTCGACGATCACGAGCCGGCGAACGGCGTGCCGGACCATCAGCTCTGCAGCCTCCTCGACCTCCATCTCAGGCCGCGCGGTGATCACGGGCGAGGAGGCATGGTCGGCGGCATGGTCGCCGTGATCGCGCCCGTCGGCGATCACGGACACGGCCAGGTCGCGGTCGGTGACGAACCCGACCGGTCGGCGGTCCTCGATCAGCACCACCGAGCCGACGTTGCGCTCACGCATGAGCTCGGCGATCTCGCGCACGGTCCGCTCGGGCGGTGCCGTGACCACGGACTCCGTCATGACCTCGCGGATGAGCACGTCGGCGCGAGTCTACAATCGCTCAGCTGTGGCGGTCCTCACCCCGATCCAGCGCGCCCGCGTGCGCCGCGTGGAGGCGCTCATCCGCGTCGCCGCGCCCGCGCTCGACCTCCTGCTGTTCGCGGGCGACCGGCTCTCGCGCGTCGCCGGCCGTAACCAGATCGACCCCGAGCCGGCGCGGCGCGCGGTGCTCGCCGGCAGCGCCCGCACGCCGATCGGCGGACCTCCCGAGCGGACCGGATGACGATGGCCGAGCCGACGACGGAGGACGTGCTCCGCTGGGAGGCACGGCAGGCCCCGCGGGCCGCGGCGGCCGCCGCCGCCTCGGCCGTGCTCGTGATCGGCTCCGGGATCGCCACCGCGGTGCTGTTCAACAACGCCCCCGCCAGCGGCCTCGCGGACTCGCTCGCCCGCGCCGGCCGCCCGGGCGGCGTCGGCGGCCTGCCCAGCCTCCGCACCCCCTACTACCAGTTCTACGACGACCGCGCCGGCACGGTGCTGCTGACCGCTCTCGCGCGCGGGCTCGGCTTCGTGGCCGTCGCGTTCATGCTCGTCTACCTCGGCCTGGCCGTCCGCAACCGCAGCGACGGGTTCCGGCGGATGTGGATCTACGTCTCGCTCGCGGGCGGCCTGCTCGGCGCGATCGCGACGATCCTGTTCACGCTCGGGACGTCGAGCGAGATCGGGAGCTTCCTCGACGGGCCGCACACGGTCGATCGCGCGGGCCACATCGGAGACTCCTCGATCCTCATCACCGCGCAGCTGATCGGGATCCCGGGCACGCAGGCGATCGGCCTCGCCTCGCTGGCGCTCGGCCTCGGCTGGGTCGTGATCTGCCTCAACGCCATGCGCGTCGGTTTGCTGACGCGTTTCATGGGCGTGCTGGGCATCATCTGCGGCGCGCTGATCGTGCTGCCGATCCTCAGCCCGCTGCCGATCGTGCAGACGTTCTGGCTCGGGGCGATGGCGCTGCTGCTGCTCGGCCGCTGGCCCAACGGCGTGCCCCCCGCGTGGAGCACCGGGGAGGCGCTGCCCTGGCCGAGCCAGCAGCAGGCCCGCGAGGCGCGTGACGCGCGCAGGCGGGGCGCCGAGCCCGAGCCCGCGGCGGCGCCCGAGGTCCGGGGCGGCGACGACCGGCCGCACCCATCCTCGCGCAAGAAGAAGCGCAAGCGCCGCGGCTGATCGCCGAAGGACCGAGATTCAAAGTCTCCCCGGGGGGTACTCCAAGTGGACAAATTATGCGCCGGCAAAGGCGCCGGCGGAGCCGACAGGGGGAGACTGTCATGGCCACGGCCACCACCCGCAGCGAACGGACCACCAACGGCGCAGAAGCAGAGGCGCGCGCGCCGGCCGCCGGCTTCACCGTCGCCGATCCGGGGCCGCTCGGCCTCGCGGCGTTCGCGCTCACCACCTTCGTCCTCAGCATGTTCAATTCGGGCCTCATGGGCCAGGCGGGCGAGCCGATCGTGTTCGGCCTCGCGTTCGCCTACGGCGGTCTCGCCCAGCTGCTCGCCGGCATGTGGGAGTTCCGGACCGGCAACACGTTCGGCGCGACGGCGTTCACGTCATACGGCGCGTTCTGGCTCTCGTTCTTCGTCTTCGTGACGTTCTTCAAGGACAAGGTCCCCGCCGCCCAGGTCGACAAGGCGGTCGGTCTGTACCTGATCGCCTGGGGCATCTTCACCGCCTACATGTTCATCGCCTCGCTGCGTACGACGACCGCCATCGCGACGGTCTTCCTGCTGCTGGCGGCGACGTTCATCCTGCTCGGCATCGGCGATGCGGGCGGCAACGCGAACATCACGAAGCTCGGCGGCTACGTCGGCCTCGCG
This sequence comes from Solirubrobacteraceae bacterium, assembly GCA_034665245.1. Taxonomy (GTDB): domain Bacteria; phylum Actinomycetota; class Thermoleophilia; order Solirubrobacterales; family Solirubrobacteraceae; genus DASQFQ01. The sequence goes on from JAXDGC010000422.1 coordinate 3,763, forward strand.
ACCGCGGCGGCGGCGTGGTATGCCTCCTTCGCCGTGGTGACGAACTCCACGTTCGGACGGACGCTGCTTCCCGTGAGGCCGCTCAGCCGATAACCAAATTCGCAGTCGGGGGGAATGGCATGGGGACCGAGGAACAGACGCTCGAGCAGCATCTCGAGCAGATGCTCGAGAAGCAGGACACGTTCCCGCCGCCGGACGAGTTCCGCGAGAAAGCGCACGTCTCGGACGAGTCGATCTACGACGAGGCCGACAAGGACTACGAGGGCTTCTGGGAGCAGCAGGCCGAAGCCCTCGACTGGGAGCAGAAGTGGGACCAGGTCCTCGACTGGTCCGATCCCCCGAACGCGAAGTGGTTCGTGGGCGGCAAGCTCAACGTTGCCCACAACTGTGTCGATCGCCACGTGGAAGCCGGCAACGGCGACCGCGTGGCGTTCCACTGGCGGGGTGAGGAGGGCGAGGAGCGCGACATCACCTACGCCGACCTCCACCGCGACGTCCAGAAGTTCGCCAACGCGCTGAAGGACCGCGGCGTCGAGGCCGGGGACATCGTCGGGATCTTCCTGCCGATGATCCCCGAGGTCGTCGTGGCGATGCTCGCGTGCGC
>JAXDGC010000423.1:0-6289 GCA_034665245.1 Solirubrobacteraceae bacterium
GACGCGGGCAGGCGGCCGGCCGTGAGGCCGGAGGGGAACGCGAGCCGCCGCGGCGCGCCGTCCAGCTCGCGGCGCGGCGCCTGCGCCCACGCGCGGTGGAAGGGTGTGAAGACGGAGTGCGGACGGCCGTCCTTCGTCCGCACGCGACCGATGTCGGCGACGAACAGCCCGGGCCGGCGGCGGACGGCGACCCCCACGCGGCCGAGCGCCTCCTCGACGCGCCGGTCGCGGGCCGTCGCGAACGGCGAGACGTCGGAGGCGAAGTAGACGGCGCTCGCCCCGGCCTCCACCGCGAGCGCGCCAAGCTCCTCCTCCGGCCGGCCCGCGCGCACGACGAGGTCGGCGCCACGCTCGCGCAGGGCCGCGCGCAGCTCGGCCAGGCAGGCGTGCAGGAACCACGCGCGGTTGCGGGACGGGAAGCGGCCCTGCAGCAGCCGCGGATCGAGCACGAAGGCCGGAACCACGCGGTCGCACTCGCGGTGGGCGGCGGCGAGGGCGGGATGGTCGTGGACGCGCAGGTCGCGGCGGAACCAGACGAGGGCGGTGGTGGGCATACCCGAGGTACGGGCCGGCGGCCGGAGCGGACGTAGACTCATTGCGCGTGGAGCTGATTCGCGACTTTCCCCTGTTCCCGCTGGGACTGGTCGCGCTCCCGACCGAGCTGATCCCGCTCCACATCTTCGAGGAGCGCTACAAGACGATGGTCGCCCGCGTGCTCGAGGAGGAGGGGGAGTTCGGGATCGTGTGGGTCGCCGACGACGGGTTGCGCGACGTCGGCTGTGCCTGCGAGATCGCCGAGGTGCTCGAGCGCATGCCCGACGGCCGGCTGAACCTCGTCGCGCGCGGGACGCGCCCGTTCCGCATCGAGGCGCGCCAGGACGACCTCGCCTACCCGGCGGGGACGGTCGAGTTCCTCACCGACGACGACAGCCCGATCGCGCCCGACGCCGCCGCGGCGGCGCACGCCGCCTACGCCGAGCTGGTCGAGCAGGCGACCGACCACACGCCCGACGAGGAGGAGATCGCAGGCATGACCGCCTACCAGATGGCGGCGACCGTCGACTTCGGGCTCGATGCCAAGCAGGGCCTGCTCGACCTGCGGTCCGAGTCCGCCCGGCTGGCGCTCGCCGCACGCCTGTTCCGGGCGGCGCTGAAGCGGCTCGACTTCGTCGAGCGCGCCCAGGCGCGCGCGCGCTCGAACGGCCGCGTGCGCTTCCCCGGCTGAGACGGCTGTTCACCGGGTATCGCCGCGGCATGGGCCTGCGGCAAGGACGCTGGTGGTATCCGGTCGTGGCGGCCGTCCTCGCGCTGGCCGCGGCGCCCCAGCCGATCGCGGGCGCCGCTGCCGAGCTGACGATGACGGCGCCCGGCCGGTGACGCGCGCCGACCCGGTCCCGCCGCCCCAGCCGCCCGCCGCGCCGGGCACCGTGCCCGGCTCCGGGGCGAAGCCGGCCCCGAGTCCGAGTCCGAGTCCGACTCCGAGCCCTGGCCCGGCGCTGCCGCCGGTCCCGACCGTGCCGCCACTGCCCTACCAGGCGCCGTCTTCGAGGACGACCGAATCGCCGACCGCGACCCGGCCCGGCTCGACCGTCGAGCCGTAGACGCCGACGCACGCCTCACGCTCGCGGGCGAGCGTGCGCAGGACCGCGTGGTTGCGCTCGGTCGTGGCCGGGTCGATGTTCACGATCACGCAGCGCTCGTCGCGCTGGTCGACGCGCATCCGCATGCCGCCGATCCGCAGCACCGAGCCGACCCACTGCTCCTCGCGGAAGGGTGAGCCTCCTGCCGCCTCGACCAGGAGGTTCGGGCGGAAGCGCTGGGCGTCGAGCTCGGCGCCGACCATCGCCCCGAGCCCGGTCACGCTCTGGGTCGTGATGAGCGAGAGCGGCTGCGCGTCGAAGACGCCGCGGTTCTGCTTGATGACGCGCACCCCGTCACCGAGCTCGGCCGCCAGCGCGGGGTCGACGACCTCGAGCTCGTCACCGCTGGGCGTGCGTACCACGGTGCGGGAGGCGTCGGGCCGGGACGGGTCGGCGAACGACGGGCGGTAGTGGCCCATCTCCGCGCGCTCGCGGATCGTCATCCACGGGAAGCCGCTGCGCTCGACGCCGCCCCGGACGAAGGCCCAGCGGCGATCGCCGGCGAGCCCGTGCCAGGACACCTCGACCGCCTCCAGCGACTCGGCGGCCATCGACTTCACCGGGTAGCGCCACAGCGCCGCGACGCGGCCCACCTCGCCCATCAGCGCTTCAACCTGCAGACGCCCCGGGCGACGTCGTTCGTGAACGCGACGAGACGGTTGAAGGACGCGGGGCGGCCGCGCGACTGGTCGGAGAACGCGATCGTCCCCGCCTGGAGCCGCGCGCGGTAGGACAGGATCGCGCCGCGCCCGCGCGGCAGCTCGAGCCCGAGCGCGGCCTGCTTCTCGAGGTCGCGCGCGAGCTGGCGAGCGGTCAGCAGCCGCTTGGCGCCCATCGCCACCGGCTTGCCGCGGTTGCAGCGGACGGTGCCGTCGTCGGAGACGAGGATCCGCACGTTGGCACTGCGGCTCGCCCCGCTGCGCACGACCTCGAAGAGGTCGCCCGACGGCGCCCCGCAGCCGGCCAGCAGCGTCACGGTGGCGAGCGCGGCGAGCGCCCGCCTCACACGACCACCAGCTCGGCGCCGGCGACCTCGCGGAGGAAGCGCGGCGTCGACATCACGCCCTCGAACTGCTCCGCCACCGCCGCCGGGCTGGCCGCCGTCAGCTCGACCGCCGCCGCACACGCCCACAGCCGGCAGTCCTCGAGCTCGCGCGCGGTCGCGCGCAGCTCGACCAGCGAGCGCGCGAACGTCTCGCCGTCGGCCACCGCCTCGCACCGCGCGGCGCGCGCGAGCAGGTCGGGGTCGAGCATCGGCGCCAGCGCGCCGAACGAGACGAGCCCGCGCGCCGGCCGACCCTCGGCCGCGGCGGAGACGAGCAGGGACAGGCCGGTGTAGAGACGCTCGAGCCGGCCCGACTCGAGGATGGCCGCGATCATCATTCAGATCGTATGACGCAGCTGCTCGACGCCCGTGGGCTCGCCTGCCCGCTGCCCGCCGTCAAGGCGAGGGCGGCGCTCGCCGCGATGGCGCCGGGCGAGACGCTGATCGTGCTCGCAACGGACCCGGAGGCGCCCGTCGACATCGGCGCGCTGGCCGCCGACGCGGGGCACGCGTTCCGGGCCGAGCGCGAGGGCGCGGCGTGGCGGCTCGTCGTGACCAAAGTGTCGGGCCAGCCGTACCCCATGCCTTGAACGAGGCGCTACTGTATCGATACAGTCTTAATCGATACAGAAAGGATCCTCCTCATGGTCATCACCGCCCTCGCACTGTTCGACATCACCGCCGGCGACCGCTCGCTGGCGCGCTCGGCCCTCCCAGACGCCCCGGTCATCCCTGTCCGCTCGAAGCGCGGGAGGTAGCCTCGGGCGCGTGGGAGAGCGCGACGGCGGCCGGGTGACGCTCCAGACCCTCGCCGACGCGCTCGGGATCTCGCGCACCACCGCCTCCAACGCGTTCAACCGGCCCGACCAGCTGAACCCGGCGCTGCGCGAGCGCGTGCTCGCGCTCGCCGCCGAGCTGGGCTACGCGGGGCCCGACCCGGCCGGCCGGGCCCTGCGCTCCGGCCGCGCCGGCTCGATCGGCGTGCTCCTCACCGAGCGCCTCTCCTACGCGTTCGGCGACCCGGCCGCGGTCAGCACGCTGCGCGGCCTCGCGATCGAGGCGGAGCAGGCCGGCATCTCGCTCGCGCTGCTGCCGGTGCCGCTCAGCGGCGGCGAGGCCGCCGCCGGCGCGGTGAACTCGGCGCTCGTGGACGCCTGCTTCGTCTACGCCCTGCCGGAAGGGCATCCGAGCGTCGAGCGCGTGCTCGAGCGGCGGATACCGGTCGTGATCGCCGACACGCCGCACGTCCCCGGCGTCCCGTTCGTCTCGATCGACGACCGGGCGGGCGCCCGCGCGGCGGCGCAGCACCTGGTCGATCTCGGGCACCGGCGGCTGGCCGTCGCGTCGCTCCGGCTCCGCGAGGACGATCGCACCGGCTTCGTGGACCCCGACCACCGCGACCTCGCCAGCTATCGCGTGACGCGCGAGCGGCTGCGCGGGTACGCCGACGCGATCACCGCGGCGGGGATCGACTGGGACGCGGTGCCGGTCTACGAGGGCCGCCCGAACTCGCGCGCGCTCGGCGCCGAGGCTGTCAGCGCCCTGCTGGCGCTCGATCCTCGTCCGACCGCCGTCCTCGCGATGTCCGACGAGATCGCGCTCGGCGCCGTCGACGGCGCGCGCGCCGCCGGCCTCGCCGTGCCGGGGCAGCTCTCCATCGTCGGCTTCGACGACGCGCCCGCGGCGACCCAGCGAGGGCTGACCACGATCCGGCAGCCGCTCGTCGACAAGGGCCGCGCCGCCGGGCGGATGCTGCTCGAGGCGATCGGGGGCGGCATGCCGGCCGACGTCGCGCTGCCGACCGAGCTCGTGGTCCGCGGCTCGACGGCCGCTATGCGCTGACGACCGCGCCGCCGCGGCGCGGGTCGCCGGCGCCCGCCAGCTCGCCCGTGGCCGGGTCGCGGCGGACGGCCTGCGCCCCGCCGAAGAAGACGTTGAGGTCCTTGAACGGGGCGAGCGTGCGGCCCTCGCCGGCCAGCGCATCGGCGTCGACCCCCGGCTCCGCGTAGACGACCCCGTCCTCCCAGTGCACGCGCGGCGCCTCGACCGCGCCGACCAGCGAGAGCCCGCGATCGATCACCCCGAGGATCACCTGCAGGATCGCGGAGCGGATGCGGTTGGAGCCCGCGGAGCCGAGCGCAAGGTGCACCGCGCCGTCGCGCGCCACCACGGTCGGGGCCATCATCGACGGCAGCCGGCGGCCGGGTGGGTGGCGGAAGAACCCCAGCGGCGACAGGTCCTCCTCGCCCATCATGTTGTTGAGGTGCACGCCGGTGCCGGGCACGACGAGGCCCGAGCCCTCGCCGTTCGTGCAGGTGACCGCGCACGCACGGCCGTCGCCGTCGAGCACGGAGATGTGGGTGGTCGACCCGAGCTGCGAGGCCATGAACTCGTCGAGGAAGCCGGGCCGGTCGAGGCCCTCCATGAACTCCGGCGTGCGCGCGCGATGCGCCCCCTCCATCGCCGCGAGCAGCCGCGCCTGGCTCGGCGGGCCCGGCTCGCGGTCGAGCTGGGCGAGCACGGACGCGATCAGGATCCCGCCGGCCGAGGGCGGCGGGTTGGTGAAGACGTCGTAGCCGCGGTAGGCGACCCGGATCGGCTCGCGCGCGATCGCCTCGTAGCCCGCGAGGTCCTCCACCGTCAGCATGCCGCCGCGCGCCGCCACCAGCTCGCAGGCTGCGCGCGCGATGTCGCCCGTGTAGAACGGCTCCGCCCCCTCCGCGCCCAGCCGCTCGAGCGTGGCGGCGAGCTCTGGGTCGGCGAGCACGTCGCCCTCGCGCGCGACGCGGTCGCCGGTCCAGTACTTCGCGCGCGCCTCCGGAGTACTCGCGGTGATCGGCTCCAGCAACGCGAAGATGTAGGCCTGCTGCGCGTTGAGCTCCACGCCCGCGCGCGCGAGCGCGGCCGCCGGCGCGACGAGGTCGGCGAGCGGGACGGTGGCGTAGCGCCGGTGCGCCTCGCAGATCCCCGCCGGCGTTCCGTAGACGCCGCACGACGCCGCCCCGACATAGAACACCTGGGCGGCGGCCTCGAAGAACACCTCGGCCGGCACGAGCGGCGCGCGCGCCGACGGGTCGGCCCCGTGCCCGGGCGCCGCGACGAAGAAGTCGAGCAGCGCGGGCGCCGCGCCCGGCTCGGCCACGAGCATGTACCCGCCCGCCCCGAGCCCCGTCAGCTGCGGCTCGCACACGAACGAGGTGACCATCGCGGCGAGCGCCGCGTCCACGGCGTTGCCGCCGGCGCGCAGGACCTGCGCGCCGGCTTCTGCTGTCAGCGGGTGGCCCGCGGCGACGACGCCCCTCACGGGGCGGAGCCTAGAAGCGCGGGATGAATTCCGGGACGTCGACGTCGATCCGCGCCGACCGCTCGCGCTGGTTGCGCGTCACGCGCGGCTCGCCCGCGGGCTCGGAGAAGCGCCGCATCCCGGGCTCCTCCTCGCGGCGCGTCGGGCGCTTGTCGCCGTAGCCCGTCGCGACGACCGTGATCCAGACCTCGTCCTCGAGCTTGTCGTCGAGCATCGCCCCGAAGATGATGTTCGCCTCGGGGTGGGCCGCCTCCTGGACGGCCTTCGCGGCCTCGTTGACCTCCCACAGCGAGAGGTCGC
>JAXDGC010000424.1:0-3209 GCA_034665245.1 Solirubrobacteraceae bacterium
CGTTCACGCCGTCGAAGGTGGTCCCCTTCACGCGCGGAGCACCGACAACGTCAAAGCAGGACGGCCAGATCCCTGCGAACTACAGTCAGGGCTCCGGGACGATCGTCAGCGGAACGACAGCGAATAAGGCGACCAAAGCAGCGCTGGCCGCCTATCCGGGCGGCATCGTCGACCGCGTTGTCAAGCTCAGCAACGGCGAGTACGAGGTCCACAACATCGGCGTCAACTGGCCCCACCACATCTTCGTCAGCCAGAGCTTCAAGGTCGTCGGCGCCAACTAGGCCCCGGCCCTCGCTGCGCCGCGTACGGGCGTCGGGTCCTCGACCCGGCGCCCGAGTTCATGAAGCCGATTCTGGAATCCACCGCCGACGACATCCGCGGGCTGCGGTGTGCTGTGCGTCGACTTCAGCGGCTCGGCAGTCGCTGCCGTGACCGCCGGGGGGAGTATGCGCTGCGAGCCGGCCCGGCGACGATGGCGGCCTCCATCGTCTCGAGTGGACGGCTTGCCTTCAGGATCTTCGAGACGCGCGTGACGTTCTGCTTGAACGATGGGTCGCCGAGCACGCGCTTGACTCCGGCGGAGATCTGATCGGGCTTGGGGCGCTCGGTCTTGAGGTCAAGGCCGAGGCCGCGGTACGCAAGGCGGGCGTTGATGTCGTTCTTGCCCTCCAACTTGCCGGCCGCCAGGATCGGCACTTCGTTCATGAGCGCGTGTATGATGCTGCCGTAGCCTCCGTTGCAGACGAAGAGGTTCGCGCGGGGGAGGAGCGTGTCGAAGTCGACCCAGTCCTCGACGACGACGTTGTCGTGCGGGAAGCGTGCCCGCAGCGCGTCGGTGTGGCGTCGACCGGTGCATGCGACGACGAGGTGGTCGGTTCCGGCGAGGGCGATGAGCGCGGGCATGAGGAGCTTCCCGGGGTCGCGATTGTCGACGGTGCCCTGTGAGACCACGACGACCGACGCGAACCGGTCGAGCTTGTCGGCGAACGGCAGCTCCGCGGCGACCGTGGTGCGCGGCGGCAGGAGCGGGCCGACGAAGCGGTGGTTGGCGGGCCAGTCGCTCCGGGGGAAGTCCATCTCCGCAACCCCGGTCTGGAAGAACAAGGTCGATGCGTCCCACGGGAGGTCGAACACGCTGCGCTCGTAGGCCGCGAGCCCCTCGTCCGCGAGCAGTTCGTTGAACGAGCGCATGCCGGGCTTCGTGGTGCTCTCGACCATCGCTCGAACGGCGCGGTGTCTGAGCCTGCCGATCGGGTTGCCCGCCGGCGTCAGCCCGAAGAACGGCGGTGGCGCGGTCGGGGAGGTCGGCGCGGGCGTCGGACCGGGACCGACGCCGTAGACGGGAACGCCGAGCTTCTGCGCGACGAGGTACGCCGCATAGAACGCCCCATCGGCCACCAGCGTGTCGAACGCGAACTCCGCGCGGATCTCGCGGATGTCGTCGAAGTGAGCCTTGGTGTTCCCGAAGAAGATCTTCTCGAGGTCGAACGCGATGCGCTTGGGGCCTTTGAGCTTCACGACCTCGGGGAAATGCTCGGCGAGGTTGTCTCCGTTGACCTCCGTCGCACGACGGAATGGGAGATGGGGAACGTCGAGTGCTGCGAGCCGCCGGGCGTAGCTCGCGCCGGTGTAGAAGCGCGCGTCGTGCCCTTGGCGCCGCAGCTGGCGCGCGAGGCCGGTGAGCGGCAGGAAATGCCCGTCGAACGGCATCGAGGCGAACAGCACCCGCATCGGTCCAGCGGCGTCGGGCATGGTTCTCTTCCGGGTCTGGAGTGAATCACTAGCGATGGACACTAGTGACGATCACTAGTAGCCTGACGCTGGTGATGCCGACTGTCAACCCCGCCAGGCCGACCCGACGGGACAAGGCCGCTGCGACGCGCGAGCGCATCACCGTCGCCGCGACCGAGGCGTTCACCGAGGCGGGGTACGTGGGTGCGCGGATGACCGACGTCGCCGCCCGCGCGGGCGTTGCGGTCCAGACCGTCTATTTCACGTTCCATACGAAGGCGGAGCTGCTGAAGGCCTGCTTCGACCGCGCCGTCCTCGGGCCCGCGCGGCTGCCGCCGCCGCAGCAGGCGTTCTGGAGCGAGATGACGACGGCGCGGTCCGGCCGCACGGCGATCGCCGCGTTCATGCGGGGCAACACCGCGATTCTCACGCGGGTCGCTGCGATCGACGAGGTCGCCAAGGCCGTGCCGCACGAGCCCGACGCGGCCGAGGTGGTGGCGAACAGCGAGCGGCTCAGGCGCGAGGGGTACCGCGACGCGGTCGCCACCCTCGCCGACCGCTTCGGTCTGCGCGAAGGCCTGGGCATCGACAGGGCGACGGATCTGCTGCTCGTGCTCGGATCGAGCGCGACCTACCTCACCCTGCGCCGCTACGGCTGGAGTGACGACGACTATGTCGCCTGGGCCACCGACACGCTCAGCAGTCAACTGCTCGCCCGGCCGGGCCGCACATCGCCAGGAGAGCCGTGATGAAGAGCGGCGACCGCAGAGTGAGGGCGGCGGGGGTGCTCAGTTGGAGCCTGGGGCTCGGCTTCGGCGTGCCGGGCGCCTACGGCACCTGGTTCTTCGCCGATCACGGAGATGTCTGGACCTTTCTCGGCTTCCCGACCTACGGCGACGGGCCGTTCGAGAGCATCGGTATAGAGACGTCGACGCCGCTGCTGACCATCTTCTCGCTGGTGTGTCTGGCGGAGCTGGTCGCCGGCTGGTTGTTGTGGCGCCGCCGACGCTCCGGCGCCATCCTCGCGCTGGCGCTGCTGCCGGTCGAGCTGGCGTTCTGGATTGGTTTCGCGCTGCCGTTTGGACTGGTGCTGGGAGTGGCGCGGACCGCTCTCGTCTTCCTCGGCTGGCCGGCTTTCGACCGCCGCGCCGCGGAGCCGCGCGCGATCGATCGGTAGCGTCGGCCGGCCCAGAGGGACCATTTAGGTAGGCGCGCTAGGCTGGCACGGTCAGACAGCGAGGGCAACCAGAGGGCGAGACCTTCAACTGAATGTCCCCTTCCCGCGAAAGCCGCCTGATCTTCTGATGGCCGAGAGTCCACCTGCGGGTGGGCTTTCCGCGTTAACAGGCCGCAGATCAGGGCAGGATGTCGTTCAGCGTCGTCGTGAAGCGCTCGCCCGACTCCTCGAGCTCGCCCTCGATGTGCAGGCGCGCCGGGCCGGTCTCGGTCCACAGTTCGAGGAAGTAGGACCAGCCCGG
>JAXDGC010000425.1:0-4587 GCA_034665245.1 Solirubrobacteraceae bacterium
CCGGCGATGACGACGACTGGGTCTGCCTACGTGTGCGCGGTTCCCTGCGCCAGTACCTCGAGGACCCGGACGGCAAGCGCCACTCGCTGCCGGAGTACCCGGGCCAGCGAAAGATCGGAGTCGACGAGTTCTGGACGCTGCGCCGGCGCGACGACCGGTGGATCTTCTCCGGGTTCGACAGCCTCAAGGAGGGCACCGCGAAGAGCTTTCTCACCGAGGAGTTCATCGGCCCCGGCCGCTAGCTGTCCTGCCCCCGGGCACGCTAGAGACGCGGCCTCCGCAGCCGCGAGGACAGGTATGCCGCGGCCACGAAGCCCGAGAGGATGTTCACCGCGAGCACGACGATCTCCACCGGGCCGAGCGAGACGACGAACTCGTTGCCCTGGGCGTCGACCGCCGGGTTCGCGACGGCCTCCGTGGCGAGGACCACGATGACCGCACCGGCGACGACGACGACCGGCGGGATCAGCAGCCCGAGCAGCTTCTCGCGCTCGCTCCACGCCTTCGAGGCCAGCACCAGCCCAGCGCCGATCACGTAGCCGACCAGGGGGAGCAGGAAGCTGAAGGAGAGCACGATCAGCGCGGCGGTCTCGAGCCGCCCTCGCTCGGGGGCGACCCCTGCGGCGGCGGCGATCTCCCCGGGCGAGCCGAGGCGCTCGAGCGCGTTGCGCACCGCGGCCTCGTCGTCGCCCGCCTCGGCCAGCGCGGCCTCGAGGTGCTCCTCGATCTCGCCGACCAACTCCGCCCGCCGCTCGCGCGGTAGACCGGCCGCCGCCGCCTCCAGCCGGCGCAGGTAGTCGTCGACCAGCGGGTCACGCCGCATCGTGGTCATGCCTTCCTCCGTGTGTGAGCAGTGCGTCGACACCGTCGCGGAACCGGGACCATTCCTCGCTGAAGGCCGCCAGCGCCGCGCCGCCCGCATCCGTCAGGCGGTAGTAGCGGCGGGGCGGGCCGGAGGCGGACTCCTGCCAGAACGTGGTCACGAGCTCGTCCTTTCGCAGGCGGGTCAGCAGCGGATAGATCGTGCCCTCGCTCGTGACGAGGCCGTCGACCTCCGACAGGCTGCGGACCAGCTCGAAGCCGTAGCGCTCCTGCCGTTGCAGCAGCGCGAGCACGCAGTACTCGAGCGCGCCGCGGCGAAGCTGCGAGAGGGCGTTGCTGGCGGCACCCGGTTCCATGCGCCACAAGGTACCTGGTGACGCCGCGCGATACAAGTGGAGCCGTGAGACCCCTGACGCTCGGGACCGCCGGCCACATCGACCACGGCAAGACGGTCCTGATCCGAGCGCTGACGGGCGTGGACACCGACCGGCTGCCCGAGGAGCAGGCGCGCGGGATCTCGATCGAGCTCGGCTACGCACCGCTCGCGCTGCCCTCCGGACGCCGGCTCTCCGTGGTCGACGTGCCCGGCCACGAGCGCTTCGTGCGCACGATGGTGGCTGGGGCGACGGGGATCGATCTCTTCCTGATGGTCGTCGCCGCCGACGACGGGGTGATGCCGCAGACCCGCGAGCACGCCGCGGTGCTGCGCGCGCTCGGGGTCGGCGCCGGCGTCGTCGCGATCACCAAGACCGACCTCGCCGACCCCGCGCGCGCCACAGCGGAGGCGACCGAGCTGCTGCCGGGCGCCGAGGTCGTGGCCGTCGCGGCGCCGGCGGGCGAGGGCGTCGAGAGCCTCCGCGCGGCGCTGGAGCGGGCGGCCGGCGGCGTCTCCCGCGCCGAGCGGGCGGGCCCGCTGCGCCTGCATGTCGACCGCTCGTTCACGATCCGCGGCGCCGGCACGGTCGTCACCGGCACCCTGTGGTCGGGCACGGCCGCGCGCGGCGACGAGGTGCTGATCCTGCCCGCGGGCACGCCCGCGCGCGTGCGCTCCGTCCAGGTGCACGACGAGCCGCGCGAGCGCGCCGAGGCCGGCCAGCGCGTCGCACTGAACCTGGCGGGAATCGCGCGGGACGAGGTCGCGCGCGGCGACGTAATCGTGGCCGGCACGGGCCTCGCCGCCACCTACCGCGTCGACGTCGCCCTGCAATGGGCCACCCCCGATCACCGTCCCGACGGCGGCACGCGCGTCGCCGTCCACCACGGCACCCGCGAGACCGCGGCGCGGCTGGCCGAGCTCGGCGGCCGCTACTTCCAGCTGCGCCTCGAGCACCCGCTCGTGCCCGCCCGGGGCGACCGCCTCGTGATCCGCTCGCTCGCGCCGCCCGACACGCTCGGCGGCGGCGTGGTGCTCGACCCCGACCCGCCCCGCCACGGCCCGAGCCGCGACCTGCTCGCCCGGCTTGCGCGCCTCGAGAGGGGCGAGCCGGAGCCGGAACCCCCGCCCGCCCCCCCGCCACCGGCGCCCGAGCTCCCACCGCTCACCCCCGCGGCCCTCGCCGTCGAGGATCGGCTGCGGGCGGCGGGCCACGAGCCGCCGCTCGACTCCGAGCTCGCGCCCGGCGAGCTCGCCGCCCTGCGCGCCCACGGCCGCATCACCCGCCTCGGCCGCGACATGCACGTCCACCGTGACGCGCTCGCCGACGTCGCCCAGCGCGTCATCACCTTGATCGAGCGCGACGGCCCGCTGACGCTGGCCGGGCTGCGCGACGAGCTACAGACCTCGCGCCGCTACGCCCAGGCACTGCTCGAGGCGCTGGATGCGGAGCGGGTGACGTTGCGCGTCGGCGACGAGCGCGTGCTGCGCCGCAAGCGCTCGGGTTAGCCCCCGGGCGGGTTTCCGAGGCGCCCTGTGACGCTATGCTGGGCCGCCATGTCCACCTGCCTGGTCACGGGTGGGGCGGGTTTCCTCGGCTCTCACCTCTGTGATGAGCTCTTGCGGCGCGGTCACCGGGTGATCTGCGTCGACAACTACGAGACCGGTTCCCTCGCCAACGTCCATCACATCCGGACGCCCGATTTCGAGCTGCTGCACAAGGACATCATCCACCCGTTCTTCGTGGATGAGCCCGTCGACTTCGTCTACCACTTCGCGTCTCCCGCGTCGCCGATCGACTACCTGCGGCTGCCGCTGCACACGCTCAAGGTCGGCTCCTACGGCACCCACAACGCGCTCGGGCTCGCCAAGCTGCACCGTGCGCGCTTCCTGACGGCGTCGACCTCCGAGGTCTACGGCGATCCGCAGGTCCACCCGCAGCCCGAGAGCTACTGGGGACACGTGAACCCGATCGGCCCGCGCGGCGTCTACGACGAGGCCAAGCGCTACGCCGAGGCGCTCGTGATGGCCTACCACCGCCAGCAGGGCGTGGACACCGCGATCGTCCGCATCTTCAACACCTATGGCCCGCGGATGCGCCCGCACGACGGTCGCGCCATCCCGACGTTCTTGCGCCAGGCGCTGCAGGATCGGCCGATCACCGTCTTCGGAGACGGGTCCCAGACCCGCTCCTTCACCTTCGTCAGCGACCTGGTCGACGGCATCATCCGCCTCGCCGAGTCCGGCTACCACCAGCCGGTCAACGTCGGCAATCCGAACGAGTTCACGCTGCTCGAGCTCGCCAACGCCGTCATCGAGGTCACCGGGTCGAAATCGGAGATCGTGCACGAGGCCCTCCCCACGGACGACCCGCAGATCCGACAGCCCGACATCTCGCTCGCCCGCGAGATCCTCGGGTGGGAGCCGCAGGTCGAATTGCTGGAAGGGCTGCGACGCACGCTCGACGAGTCGGGCGTCGACACCCTCACCGGCGCCGGCCTCCGTTAGAGGAAACCCCGGTACATACGAGAAGGTCCCGCGTTAGGGCGTGGGAGCGAAAATAGTGGCGAACACGACCACCGAGACACAACCCAGCACCCGCACGCCGTCGAACGGGCACTCCGTGATGGATGACGTGTACCCGCTGACCCCCGTGGACGTCCGGCGCAAACGCCCCCCGCTGCTCTCGTTCCTGCTGCGCGCAGAGACGCTGCGCAACGTCGTCCGCATCGTCACGCTGCTGGCGCTCGACTTCGCCGGCGTGTTCGCGGCGATCTTCACGGCGCTGATCATCAAGGCGCAGATCCGCTTCGACGTCTGGGCGTGGCATGCGTCCTACGTCGAGGCCAAGAGCCTGATCGCGTTCGCCTACCTGGTGACCGCGCTGCTGTTCGCCCGTTCCGGCGTCTACGCCGAGCGCGCCCAGCGCCCGGGCCTGCCGAAGATCGTGACCTCGCTGTTCCAGGTGACCGTGGTGTCGCTGATCTTCGCCGTCGTCAACGGCGAGCACTACTCGAGCTACTACATCTTCTACGGCACGCTGTTCTTCGCGATCGTCTACGTGGGCTCGATCCGCTGGGCCTACGAGAAGGTCACGGGAATGCTGCTGCGCGCCGCCGGCTACCGCCGCCGCGCGCTGCTCGTCGGCTCCGGGCACCACATCGAGGACGTGGCGCACGCGCTCGTCGACGAGGTCCACGCGCCGGTCGAGATGGTCGGCTTCATCTCGCTCACGCCGCGCCCGGACAACGGGCTGCGCTCGCTGGGCCGGATCGAGGACCTCGCCGCCGTGCTCGACAGCCAGCGCGTGCAGGAGGTCATCATCGCCGACCCCGACTTCCCGCAGGACCAGGCCGTCGAGCTCGTCGACCAGTGCCACCAGCGCGGCGTGA
>JAXDGC010000426.1:0-4535 GCA_034665245.1 Solirubrobacteraceae bacterium
ACGTCGCGGCCGAAGCTCGCGCGCTTGCGCGCGATCGCGATGCGCTTGCCGCCGCTCGTCGCGTAGCCCGTGACGGGCCCGTGGACGGTGGTGCGGAAGCGGACGCGGCCCGCGCCGGCGATCACGCCCGCGTCGACCGAGCCCATGCGGCGGCACCGGCCCTTGTAGCGGTAGCGGGTGCTCGACCCGCCGCAGAGGACCTCGGCGAACTCGTCGACGAGGTCGGAGCCGGCGGAGGTCAGGCTCCACGCGAAGTCCTCCCCGCGCCCGATCAGGATCGCCCCCGGGTTGGCGGGCGAGTAGACGCCGCGGGCCTGGTGGCCCGGCCAGCGCACGTCGGCCTCGAGCGTGAGGCCCGGGTAGAAGTAGCCGATCTGCGGGCCGCCGACGAACAGCGGATGCCCGGTGGTGGAGCGCTTGCGACCGATGATCTCGAAGTTGCTCGCCCACTTCGGCGTGTTGCGGCTCGCCGCGGTCGCCCCCGCCGTCAGCGTGCGCTGCAGGCTGCCGGCGTCGGGGATCGCGTTGCCGCTCGGGTTGCGCGGCACGCGCTCGTACGGGGTCTTACGGGTCAGGGTCGTCGGGGTGTCGGCGTCGACGTGCTCGGAGAGATCGTCGAACAGCGTCTGCGCGGGGCGGGCGCCGAGCCGCTGGCGCAGCGCGCCGAGGAACTGGCCGCGCCGGCCCTCGGCGCCGCCGCCCTCACCGAAGATCTGCCCGACCAGTGCGTTGGTCGCGAACATGTCGACGCGCGTGAACGGCTTGGCCTTGCTCTTCTCGGCCCGCAGCCGGGCGTTGATCCCGGCGACGAAGACGTCGACGTCGTGCAGCAGGCCCTTGCCGTCGGGGCCGGCGGCGCGCAGCGCGCGCAGGCCGTTGCGGCGGATGATGCGCTCGACGCTGCGCGTCGGCGTGTAGGTCTTCAGGCCGGTGACGAGGCCGAAGGCGTCGATGTTGGGCGCGTCGACGGCGGCGAGGCGCGCGGGATAGCGGCCCTGGGCGAGCAGCAGCCCGCGGTCCTCCTGCAGCACCCAGCCCATCGCCCACGTGACGTCGTCGCGCTTGCGGCCCGTGATGTGCGGCACGTTGAAGCGGTCGCGCACGAGCCGCACGCCGTGGCGCGGCACGCGCTCGGTCTTCGACGGCCCGTCCGGGCCGACGCCGAAGCGCTCGGACTTGAACGAGGTCGTCAGGTCGGCGGTGGTGACCTGGTCGAAGCGCGGCGTCAGGGAGTCGTAGAGCTTCGCCTGCGAGTCGGCGCCCGGCGGCACGGGCGCGCCGCCCCACTGGCCGGAGGGCACGACGTTGCGAGCGGTGTCGGCGTAGTCGTTGGCGAACGCCGCGGAGGGCAGGGCGAGGAGCGCGACGACGGCCGCGAGCAGGAAGCGAGGCATCCCGCGAACCTAGCTGATCGTGCCGGCTGCCACGAGCGCGAGCACGAGCGCGCCCAGGGCGACGCGGTAGGCGACGAACACGGCCGTCGAGTGGTTCGTCAGGTAGCGCAGCAGGAACGCGATCGACGCGTAGCCGACGACGAACGCGATCAGCGTGGCGATCGCGGTCGGCACCGCGGCGGCGTGCTGGCCCTCGCCCACCTTGCGCAACTCGAACAGGCCCGACAGCACGACGGCGGGCACCGAGAGCAGAAACGAGTAGCGCGCCGCCGCGGTCCGCTCGAGCCCGAGGAACAGGCCGGCCGTGATCGTGGCGCCCGAGCGCGAGACGCCCGGGACGAGCGCGGCGGCCTGCGCGAGGCCGATGATCACGCCGTCGCGGCCGTTGAGGTCGTCGAGGCCGCGCCGGTGGGTGGCGGCCTTCTCCGCCGCCAGGAGCACCAGCCCGAGTGCGATCAGCGTGCAGCCGATGAGGGTCAGGTCGCGCGCGCCGTTCTCGATCTGGTCCTTGAAGATGAGCCCGAAGATCCCGATCGGGATGGTGCCGAGCACGATGTAGAGCCCGAGCCGCGCGTCGAGGCTCTTGCGCGCCTCGCGGTCGCGCAGCGCCGCGAGCGAGGCGCGGGCGATCCGCCACAGGTCCTCGCGGAAGTACAGGAGGACCGCGGCCATCGTCCCGAGCTGGACGACCGCCGTGAAGGCCGCGCCGGGGTCCTCCCAGCCGGCGAAGGCGGGGACGATCCGCAGGTGTGCGGTACTCGAGATCGGGAGGAACTCCGTGAGACCCTGCACGATCCCGAGCACGATCGCTTCGAACGCGCTCACGGCCCCCAGGCTAGCCGGATGCGCGTCAGCGGGCGGTCCAGCCCAGGTCCATCGACACCGGCACGCCCGAGAACGCCCGCCCCTCGGGGCCGAGCAGGAACGCCACGACCCCGGCGACCTCCTCTGGCTCGATCAGCCGCTTGACGGCGTGCGGAGCGAGGATCACCTGCTCCAGCGCCTCGTCCTCGGAGACGCCGTGCGCCTTCGCCTGGTCGGGGATCTGCTTCTCGACGAGCGGCGTGCGGACGAAGCCGGGGCAGACCGCGGTGGCGAGGATGCCCTGGTCGCCGCCCTCGAGCGCGAGCGTCTTGACGAGCCCGAGCACGCCGTGCTTCGCCGCCACGTAGCCGGCCTTGTAGGGCGACGCCACGAGGCCGTGCGCGGAGGCGATCGCGACGTAGCGGCCGTCGCCGCTGCGCGCGAGATGCTCCCAGGCGTAGCGGGCCAGCAGGAACGGGCTCGTGAGCAGCACCGCGATCAGCCCGTCCCAGCGGTCCTCGGGGAACTCGGCGACCGGCGCGACGTGCTGGAAGCCGGCGTTCGGCACGACGGCGTCGAGGCGGCCGAAGGCCTCGATCGCCGCGTCGACGGCGCCGCGGTTGCCCTCGCGGGTGCTCAGGTCGGCGGCGTGGGGCACGCCGGGACCGTCGTCGGTGGGCTCGAGGTCGACGGCGAGCACGTCGAAGCCGTCGTCGCACAGACGCTCGGCGATCGCGCGGCCGATGCCGCTCGCCGCCCCGGTGACGATCGCGCTGCGTGACGCCATAGCGGCGGGTGTACCCGTTCCGGCTGGTTTACTCCGGGCGATGAGCGTCACCGAGCGCGAGCGCCTCGCTCCGGAGGTCTTCCGCCTCCCGATCGAGAAGATCCGCGAGGGCTACTACTCCGACGTCTACTTCAACTACGCGAAGGCGACGCTCGAGATCGATGGCCGCCACCCGCGCGCGCTGATGCAGGTGTTCCAGCGCAAGCCGTCGATCCTCGGCGGCATCGACGAGGCGATCGCGGTGCTCCGCCAGTGCGCCGGCCGGCGGCGCCCCGACGGGTCGTGGGAGGACGGCTGGGACTCGCTCGAGGTCTGCGCGCTGCACGAGGGCGACGAGATCGAGCCGTGGGAGACCGTGCTCACGATCGAGGGCGACTACTCGCTGTTCGCGCATCTCGAGACCGTCTACCTCGGGTGCATGGCGCGCCGTACGCTCGTGATGCACAACGTCCGCGAGGTGGTCGACGCCGCGGGCGGCAAGCCGATCATCTACTTCCCCGCCCGCCACGACCACTGGCTCGTGCAGACCGGCGACGGCTGGGCGGCGCACGTCGCCGGCGCGATCGGCGTCTCGACCGACGCGCAGGCGTCCTGGTGGGGCGGCCGCGGCGTCGGCACGGTCCCGCACGGGCTGATCGCGGCGTACGGCGGCGACACGGTCGCCGCGGCGCGCGCGTTCTGCCGCGCCTTCGGCGACCAGATGCGCGTGACGGTGCTGGTCGACTTCGAGAACGACTCCGTGCGCACCGCGCTCGAGGTGGCCGAGGCGCTCGGGCCGGCGCTCTGGGGCATCCGCCTGGACACGTCCGATCAGCTCGCCGACCTCGCGCTGCAGCGCAAGCACGGCCCGAGCGCTGCGCGCGGCGTCGACGCCGAGCTCGTGCACCTCGTCCGCGACGAGCTCGACGACCACGGCTTCCGAGACGTCTCGATCGTCGTCTCGGGCGGCTTCAACGCCGAGCGCATCCGGGCCTTCGAGACCGCCCGGGTGCCCGTCGACGCCTACGGCGTCGGCTCGGCGCTGATCCGCGGCTCGAACGACTTCACGGCCGACGTCGTGCTGATCGACGGGCGTCCGTGCGCGAAGGTCGGGCGCGAGTACCGGCCCAACCCGCGCCTCACTCCGGTTCGCTGACCAGCGGCACGAAGCGCACGCGTTCATGCTGCTCTCGGTGCAGCTCGCCGCCCGCGCCGCGGCGCAGCAGAACGAGCCGCTGGTCGCCCCCGTCGACCGGGCCCACGAGGCGGCCGCCCTCCGCAAGCTGGGCGGGCAGCGCGGGCGGGACCGCGGCCATCGCGGCCGCGACGTTGATCGCGTCATAGGGCGCCGCGGCCGCGTACCCGAGCGAGCCGTCGCCCACGAGCAGCGTGACGTTGTCCGCGCCGGCGGCCGCGAGCGCCGCCGCCGCCCGCTCGGACAGGTCCGGGAGCACCTCGACGCTCCAGACGTGCGCGACGAGCCGCGCCAGCACGGCCGCGTGATAGCCGGAGCCGGTGCCGACGTCGAGGACCCGCTCGTCGCCGCGCAGCTCGAGCAGCTCGCACATGCG
>JAXDGC010000427.1:0-5088 GCA_034665245.1 Solirubrobacteraceae bacterium
GGGCGTCGCGCCGGAGCGCCGGGCGGTGCGCTCGGCGGGCCGGTGGGGGCGGCGGCGCGCCTCGCTGTCCCCGGCGCCGGCGTCGTCAGTGGCCCGGGGGCCGAAGCGCGGGCCGCCGGCAGCCAGCGTTCGCGGGCCCGGCATCGCCTGCGTGCTCGCGGACGTGTTCGCGGCCGCCTTGGAGGTGGCGCCGCGGGCGGGCGTGCGAGCCTTCTGCTCGACCGCCTCGTGGCGTTCCATGGCGGCGTCGAGCGGCGCGCGCAGCTCGATCCGCTCCTGCTCCACGGTCTGGAGCTCGCCGCGCAGCCGCTCGAGATCGGGCGCGAAGGGCGGCTCGGCCTCGGCCGCCTCGGCGCGGGCCGCGAGCGCCGCCAGCTCGCTCTGGGCATCCTCCGAACGGCCACGGAGCACCGTGACCTCGGCCTCGGCCGCGTTCGCGCGACCGCGCTCCGCCTCGAGCTCCGCCTCTGCGGCCTCGGCACGGGCCTGCACGGCCTCCAGTTCGCTCGCCGCACGGCCGCGCATGCTCTCGAGCTCGGCCTCCAGCTCGTCCACGCGCGTCCCCGATGCTTCGGCGGTGGCCAGCTTGGCCTCCGCGGCCTCGGCGCGCTCGCGCAGGATCTCCGCCTCGGCCTCGGCGGCGGAGGCTCGCGACGTGGCCGCGTCCGCGTCCGCGCGGGCGGCGGTGAGGACGGCGAGCAGGCGCTCGGCCTCCTCGCGGCCCGGGGTCGACTCGCGCTCCTCGCGACTGGTGGCCGGAATCGGCTCGGCGGGCGTGGTCGCGGCGCCCCGGGCCTTGGAGCGCCGCGGACGCGGGAGGTCGACGACGATGCCGCGACCGACCTCGAGCTCCGCGCCCGGCAGCCTGGGCATCTCGCCCTCCCACGGGAAGGCGGCGGTCCACCGTTCGGCCGAGCCGGCGTCCACGTCGCCCAGCGCCTTCAGCCGCCGGCGCTGACCGTCCACCTCGACGACGAGCGTGGCGCGCGCAAGGCGACGCCGGACGCCGTGCCAGCGGCCTTCGACCTCGAGCCGGTCGGGACTCGCCCATTCGAAGCGCTCGAGCTCGAAGGAGATGTCGCCCGAGGCGGGCATCTACGTGTCGTCGCCGCCCATCGAGCGCGTGCGGCCGGTCGTCACGGCGGGGCCCTCGGTGGTCGTCGGGTCGTCCGCGCGCGCGTCGACCGCGGAGACGCGGCGGCGGGTGTCGCGGCCCTCGACCGTGAGGGCGAACGAGACCCGGCCGAGCGTCAGCAGCGTGCCGATGCACATCACGACGGCGGCGCCGAGCGCGAGCCATGCGCCGGTATCCGGGTCGCCGTCGACGCTGGGCGGCGGGTTGAGGATCTGCGCCGCGACGACGATCGCGATCGCCGCGACGATCGCCGGCAGCCAGTGGCGCTCGATGATCGTCGCCTCGGGCCGGATCGCGCCCACGGCGCCGACCAGCGCCGCGACGGCGAGCGCCGTAAGCAGCAGGTCGAGGGCCTCGAAGGCCTCCCAGGCGGTCACGTTGGGCTGGTACCAGTCCAGGAAGAGGCTGACCAGCACCAGCAGCGCCCCAAGCCCCACGAGCACCGGGCCCGCTTCGATTCTCCGCGTCATCGGTCCCCCACGATCGTTGACGTTCGCCACCACGGTACCGAGCGGTGCGGCGCCCGCGCCGCTACGGGTCGACGAAGTTCAGGCGTTCGGCGACCTGCGTGACCTCGAAGATCCGGTGCACGACGTCGGACCCGCGGATCACGCACAGCTCGTGCGAGTTCTCGCGAGCGGCGCCGTCGAGCTCGAGCACGAGCCGCAGCCCGGTCGAGTCGAGGAACCGCACGCCCCGCAGGTCGAGGATGATCTTCTCGAAGCCGGTCTCCAGCAGCCGCGTGACCTCGACCTGCAACTTGTCGACCGTCGCGATGTCGAGTTCGCCGACCGGAGCGACGCGCACCGACTCGCGCTCCGGCTCGACGTCGATGCGGAACGGCTCGAACTCTCCCGTCAGCGGGTCCGGCTCGCGGCTGGTCATTTCAGGAAGGTCAACTTGGACGGTGCCAGAGTCGCTGGCGGCCTGGCTTGGTCCTCGTGGTCTCAGCTTCGCGGTCCAGCGCCCCCAAGCGCGGAGCCCGCGGACGCGAGTCTAGCGAGCCGGCCCGGCGGAGAGCTCTGCCCACACCATGTTGCCGTCGCGGCGCTCGACGCCCCACTGATCGGTGAGGCGTTCCACGAGGAGGAGGCCATAGCCGCCGCCGCGCGGGCCGGGCTCGCGCCGCTTCACGGGCCCGTCACGGCCGGGGTCCCGCACCTCGATGCGCACGGTCCCCTCGGAGAGCTCGGCCTTGACGCCGATCTCGTCGTCGGCGGTCATGCCGGCATGGCGGAGCGCGTTGGTGATGAGCTCCGTCAGCAGCAGGCGCACGTCCTCGAGCAGGCCGCCCGCGATCCGCTGCGAGAGCTTGCGCGTGACCTCCAACCGGGCGGTCGTCGCGGCGGATGGGACCGCCGGAAGGGTCATGAGGATCGCTTCCACTATCCAGTGCACTACCCGCTCATCTCCCTGCCAACCAGGTGGAGGTCGGGTCCCAGACCTCCGCCGCCCGGGTCGACCGGCATTCCGCAAGGCTTTTCTCGCGATCGCGTTGAACTCATCCGGGGTTTGCCCGGGCGCGCACCTCGGTAGGCACAGAGGGATGGCCGATCTGCCCACGCAACGCGACTTCGACGACTTCTCCGCCTGGACCGGTCGCGACGTCGTCGCTCCGGACGGCGAGCGTCTGGGAGCGGTCGAGCTGATCTTCCTCGATGAGGCGACCGAGGTGCCGGAGTGGGTGCTCGTGCGGCTCGGCGAGGACGACCACGCGGCCTTCGTCCCGCTCGTCGGTGCCACGGTCGAAGCGCGCTCGATCCGCGTCGAGCAGGATCGCGAGCGGATCACCGCGGCGCCGCGGCTGGACGTCGACAAGACGCTCACGATCGCCGAGGTGCGACAGCTGTACGAGCACTACGGCCTCGCCTACTCCGAGCGGGAGTCCCCCACCGTGCTGCCCGAGGGCGCGACAGCGAAGCCGGAGGAGGAGCGCCCGCGGCTGCGCAAGTACATCGGCGCCCCCGTGCCCGCCGCCGACCCCGAGCCCGCCGGCTCGGCGCCCGCCGCCCCGATCCCCGGGCCCGCGCCGAAGCCCCTCCCGCCCGAGGGTGGCTTCCAGGCCCAGGAGACCGGCACCGAAGCCCGCGGCGGTCCGCTCGCGCGGCTGACCAAGAAGCGGGCACTCCCGATCGTCCTCGCCGGCGGGATCGCCGCGCTGATCGGCGTGCTCGCGCTGCGCCGCCGCCGCTAGCCGGCCAGGCAGGCGAGCGCGACGAGCGCGTACTCGAGGAAGAACAGCTTCCACACGCGCATGTAGAAGCGGGTGAAGACCTCCCGGTCGCCCGGGTCGACCCCGCGGCTCCAGGCCAGCAGCACCGCGAGCGCCGCCAGGTGGCCGGCCACGAGCACGGCAGGCTGCGCCTGGTCGATCAGGAGCGGCCCGAGGATCGCCATGCCCAGGTAGGCCAGGGTGAGCGCCGCCAGCCCGGCCTTCAGCACGCGCCGCCCCCCGAGCCGGACCGTGAAGGTCCTGATCCGGAAGCGCCGGTCGCCCTCCGCGTCGGGGACGTCCTTGAGGATCGCGATCGCGAGCGAGAACGGGAGCACGAAGAGCGTCAGCGCCCAGACGGGCGCCGGGATCGACACGGTCCCGCCGCCGAAGGCGAGTGAGAAGTGCGCGTAGACGCCGAGGTTGACGACGACCGAGCGCACGCCCGAGATCGAGAGCGACGCGAGCACCGGGAAGCGCTTGAGGCGCAGCGGCGGCGTCGAGTACGCCGTGCCGACCACGAGGCCGGCGAGCACCGCGATCGTCTCGGCGGCGCCCTGGGAGACCGCCAGCACGACGGCCAGCCCGGCCGACGCGCTCACGATCGCGCGCCCCCGCTCGCGGGTCATGTCCCCCGCCGCCAGCGGCAGGTACGGCTTGTTCACCCGGTCGATCTCGACGTCCTCGAGCTGGTTGACACCGACGATGTAGACGTTGACCGCGAGGCCGGCGACCAGCGTCCAGAACAGGTCCCAGGCGCCGTCGCCCAGCCCGAGCCGGGGCAGGGAGTCGACGGCGATCAGGTAGAGGCCGACGATGCTGACCGTGGTGCCGATGACGGTGTGGGGGCGCGAGAAGCGCCACAGCGCGTCGAGCCTCCCCGCCCGGGGGCGCGGGACGGCGACGGCGACGCGATTCACCGGCCGCCGCCCAGCCGCGCGCGCACCGCGAGCGCGATCCCGACGGGCACGAAGACGGCGCCCGCGAGCGAGCCGAGCACGAAGCGCCCCGCGAACACGAGCCGCCGGCGCAGGCCCATCGGCGCGCGCAGGTCCTCCGTCGCGCCGGCGGGAGCCAGCGGCGAGGGCCCGGCGGCCGGCTTGCGACCGCTGACGGCGACGGCGTAGCGGCTGCGGCGGTCGCGGTACCAGTCGGGCGCCACCGGCGTGAGCTCGACGTCCTCGAAGCCCGCGCGCACGAACCACTCGCGGTACTGCGCCTCGGTCGGGAACAGCATCCACAGCTCCGCGAGCCGGCGCAGGATGCGGTCCCCCGGCGGCACCGGCCCGACCACGAGCGCCACGCCGCCGGGCGCGAGCACACGGTAGGCCTCCGCGATCCCGCGCTCGGGCGCGGGCCAGTATTCGATCGACCCGGCGGAGACGTAGCGATCGAAGTGGTCGGTCGGCAGTGGCAGCGCCTCGGCGTCGCCGAGCACCTTCGCGCACGCCGCGAGCGCCGGCTTGCGCTCGGCGTGGCGCAGCTGGTGGGGGCTCTGGTCGAGCATCGTCACAAACCTGGCGTCGACCCGCTCGACGATCCCTTCGGTCGTGAAGCCCGTACCCGCACCGGCGTCGAGGGTCCGCAGGCTCCGCTCGTCGAGCCGCGCCGCGTCGAGCGCGGCCGTTCGCATGGCAGGCGTCCAGAACAGGGGATTGACCCACCGGTCGTAGCCGGTCGAGAGGAAGCGGTAGAACCAGTACGCCTCCTTCTTGTGCTGGATCAGCCTCATGCCCCGCCC
>JAXDGC010000428.1:0-11529 GCA_034665245.1 Solirubrobacteraceae bacterium
GCGCCGCAGCCCCGGCGGCGGCCCGCGCAAGCTGCCGCGCGAGCGTCGCAGCGGCGGTCCCGGCGTGATGCCGGGCACCCGCACGCCCATCGCCGGCTGAGCGCCGCGTCGCGGCGGCCGCGAACGCGCCACCGCAACGTTGAGCTTGTGTTAGGTGCATCGCGGCAGGTCAACCAAGCGGCGGATGCGGGTACTTGCTCGGGCGAAGCGCACCGGGTTGCTGTGTGACGACCGTCACGGATGACCGCAAGTTCCTCGGCCGCGCTGCGTTCGAAGTCACGGGGAAATCTGGGAATGCGCCTTACGGGGGATCAAATCGTTCGCGCGGCGGCCTTGGCCGCCGTTGTTGTCGTGGCCGTCGTGGTCGCGGTCCTCCTGCTGCGCTCCCCCGGCGGCGACTACAAGGTCAAGGCGCGCTTCCAGAACGCCGCCCAGCTCGTGAAGGGCAACCTCGTCCAGACCGGCGGCGCGCCGATCGGGACGGTCGAGACGATCGACCTCACGCCCAACGGCGAGGCAGAGGTCACGATGAAGCTCCAGGGCGACTACGCCCCGCTGCGCCGCGGCACGCTCGCGACGATCCGCCAGGCCTCGCTGTCCGGCGTCGCCAGTCGCTACATCGACCTGCGCATGGCGCCGCAGAGCGGAGCGAAGATCCCGAACGGCGGCGTGATCGAGGAGGACTCCACGACGACGGCCGTCGACCTCGACCAGCTCTTCAACACCTTCGACCCCGGCACGCGCAAGGCGCTCTCCGGCGTCATCCGGGGCTCCGCGGCCCAGTTCAAGGGCAAGGGCAAGCAGTTCAACGAGGGCATCGCCTACCTGAACCCGTCGCTCGCGGCCTCGAGCCGGCTCTTCCGCGAGCTCAACCGCGACACCCCGCTGCTCGAGCGCTTCGTCGTCTCCTCCTCGCAGCTCGTCACGGACATCGCGGACCGCCGTGACGACCTCGCCGGCCTCGTCGACGAGCTCGCCACGACGACGACGGCGATCGGCAACCAGAAGGCGGCGCTGGCCGAGTCGATCGGGCGCCTGCCCGGATTCGAGCGCCGGGCGAACACGACGTTCGTCAACCTGCGCGCCGCGCTCGACGACCTCGACCCGCTCGTCAACGCGTCCAAGCCGGTGGCGAAGAAGCTGCGCCCGTTCCTGGCCGAGCTGCGCCCGCTCGCGCGTGACGCGCGGCCGACGCTCAACGACCTCTCGAAGATCGTCAAGCGCCCCGGCGGCGCGAACGACCTGATCGAGCTCACGGGCCTGCAGGTGCCGCTGCGCGACGTCACCACGCGCAAGGTCACGGCCAACGGCAAGCAGCGCGACGGCGCGTTCAAGGCCTCCCAGGACGCGCTCAAGGGGAACACGCCCGAGTTCAACTTCTTCCGTCCCTACACGCCCGACCTGCTCGGTTGGTTCGACGACTTCAGCCACTCGGGCGTCTACGACGCGCTCGGCGCCGTCTCGCGCGTCGGCGTGCACGCGAACGCGTTCGCGCTCGCGGGCGCCGGCGGCGCCGGCCAGTTCGAGGTGATCCCGCCCGAGCTTCGCGGTCAAGCGCTCGAGGCGACGCTGACGCGGCGCCAGAACAACCGCTGCCCCGGCGGCGGGGAGCACAAGACCGATGACGGCTCGGGGCCCTACAAGCCCACTCCCGACTACCCCTGCGATCCGTCGCAGGTGCTCCCGGGCAAGTAGAGATGAGGCGCGTCCTCGCCGTCGTCCTGGTGCTCGCCGCCGCGGGCGCCTACGTGCTCACCGCGAGCGGCGCGAAGGAGGAGAAGGGCAACCAGTTCACCGTCGAGTTCGACAACGCGTTCGGACTGGTCAAGGGCGGCGACGTCAAGGTCGCGGGCGTGCGCTCGGGCCAGGTCACCGATCTGCGCGTCGACCACAAGACCAAGCGCGCGCTGATCGACTTCAAGCTCACCAAGCAGGGCTTCGGCGACCTGCGCGCCGACACCTACTGCGAGTCGCGCCCGCAGTCGCTGATCGGCGAGTACTACATCGACTGCACGCCCGGCAAGTCGCCGACCAAGCTCAAGCCGGGGGCGAAGATCCCGGTCTCGCGCACCGCGTCGACGATCCCCGCCGACCTGCTCGCCAACATCATGCGGCGGCCGTATCGCGAGCGGCTGCGGATCATCCTCAACGAGCTCGGCGCCGGCGTCGGCGGCCGCGCGGAGGACGTCAACGCCACGATCCGCCGCGCCAGCCCGGCGCTGCGCGAGACGGACCGGGTGCTGGAGATCCTCGCCCGCCAGAACCAGGTGCTCAAGGACCTGACGACCAACGCGGACACCGTGGTCGGCGACCTCGCGAGCAACCGCCGCAACGTCGGGCGGTTCGTCAAGGAGGCCGAGGACGCGGCCACCACCTCCGCCGAGCGCCGCCGCCAGCTCGCGGAGGGCCTCCAGCGCCTGCCGACCTTCCTGCGCGAGCTGCGGCCGACGATGGCCGAGCTGGGCGCCACCGCCGATGCGTCGACGCCGTACCTGCGTGACCTCAACGCCTCGGCGGGCCAGCTCACGCGCTTCCTGGACAACCTCGGCCCGTTCGCGGAGTCGAGCCGCGTCAACGTCCGCACGCTGGCCAAGACCGCCGACGTCGGCCGGCCCGCGATCCGCTCCGCGCGCCCGACCGTCGCCGAGCTCACCAAGACGACCGCAAAGGCGCCCGAGCTCGCCAACAACCTCAAGTTCGTGCTGCGCGACCTCGACGACCGCAGCCGCGCCGTGGAGAAGGACAAGCGGTCGCCCGGCGGCCAGGGCTACACCGGCTTCGAGGCGGTCCTCTCCTACATCTTCGACCAGATGCAGGCGATCAACGTCTTCGACGAGAACGGGCACATCCTCAAGGTCAACCTCACCGCGTCGGAGTGCAGCGACTACCAGAACGCCGACTCGCTCCGGCGCAAGGAGAAGCAGAGCCCCGGCTTCACCAAGCGCTGCCTCGCCGCCCTCGGCCCCAACCAGCCGGGCGTCACGACCGCCGACCCGACCGACACCGGCGTCGACGACCCCGGCCCCTCGCCGCAGCAGGCGAGCTCGAAGAAGTCCAAGCGCCGCGGGGCGCACAAGCCCCAGGTCAAGAGCAGGAACACGCCCGGGCAGCCCGACCTCAAGAAGGCGCTCGAGCGCCTGCTCGGCGGCGGCGGGGGCACCAACAAGCCGACCGTGCCGACGCCCTCGGTGCCGAACGTGACGCTGCCCTCCGTCCCGCGGGTCCCGGCGGCCCCCAACGTCAACCCCGGAGGCGCCGGCGGCCAGTCCGCCGATCCCAAGGGTCTCCTCGACTACCTCCTGGGCCCATGAAAGGCCGCTCCGCATCCGTGTTCGCCAATCCGGTGCTCGTCGGCGCCGTGACGGTGCTCGTCGTGATCGTGGCCGTCTTCCTCTCCTACAACGCCAACAACGGCCTGCCGTTCGTCCCGACGACCTCGCTGAAGGTCCGCTTCCTCAACGGCCAGAACCTCGTCAAGGGCAACGAGATCCGCTCCGGGGGCTTCCGCATCGGCATCGTCGACGACATGAAGCCCGTCCAGCTGTCCGCCGGCCAGGTCGGCGCCGAGCTCAAGCTCAAGCTCGACAAGACGGTCGGCAAGATCCCCGCGGACTCGCGCTGGCGCATCCGCCCGCGCTCCGCGCTCGGCCTCAAGTACCTCGAGCTCACCGAGGGCCACTCCAAGCGGACCTACCGCGACGGCGACACCGTCCCGATCGAGCAGACCCAGGTCAGCGTCGACCTCGACGAGGTCTTCAAGATGTTCGACCCGAAGACCCGCGCCGCCAGCCAGCAGAACCTGCAGGGCTTCGGCGACTCCTTCGCCGGCCGCGGCGCCGCCGTCGGGCGCACGGTCGAGGAGGCGCCGCGGCTGTTCGGCCACCTCCAGCCCGTGGCGCGCAACCTCGCCGATCCGAAGACGGAGCTGCCGAACTTCTTCAAGGAGCTCGGCGACGCCGCGCGCATCGTGGCCCCGATCTCCAAGACGAACTCACGGCTGTTCACCACCATGGCCGACACCTGGGAGGCGGTCGCCCGCGACCCGGAGGCGCTGCGCCAGTTCATCTCCAAGCAGCCGCCGACGATGGACGCCGGCATCTCCTCCTTCCGCGTGCAGCGCCCGTTCCTCGCCCACCTGACCGCGTTCTCCCACGACGTCTCGGGCGCGACGCACGAGTTGCGCGGCGCGCTGCCGGACATCAACCCGGCGCTCGAGACCGGCACTCGCATCCAGCGCCGGGTGCCCGAGCTCAACAAGAAGCTCGAGGGCACGTTCGCCGCGCTCCAGGACCTGACGTCCGCGCCGTCGACGAACGCCGCGATCCGCGCACTGACCGCGACGGTGACGACCCTCAACCCGCAGCTGCGCTTCTACGGGCCCTACGTGACGGTCTGCAACGCGCCCAACTACTTCTTCACCTACCTCGCCGAGCACTTCTCCGAGCCCGACACCGTCGGTGAGTCCCAGCGCGCGCTCGCCAACTCGGCGGGCCAGCAGGACGACTCGCTGGGCGCGATGGGCGCCGACCAGCCCGCCAACGGCCACGAGGTCAAGTCGGGCAACGCCCAGTTCCTGCACGGTGATCCCTATGGGGCCGCGATCACGCCCGATGGCCGCGCGGACTGCGAAGCCGGCCAGCGCGGCTACCCGGAGCGCAACGCCCGCTTCTACGACAAGCGCTTCAAGATCGACCAGGACGCGCGGACGCCGGGCGCGCAGGGCCCGACCTTCTCCGGCCGTCCCCGCGTGCCCGCGGGCCAGACGTACACGTCGGTCCCCGAGACCGGCGCGTACGCCGCCATCCCCACGTCCTCGAGCGGTGAGCGATGAGACGGCGGCGACGCAGCGGCCTCAGCACCTTCACGGTCGGCGTGGTGGCGCTCGTCGTCACGGTCATCGGGGTCTACCTCGGCTTCACGAAGTCGATCCCGTTCCTCCCGCACTACGAGGTCAAGGCGGCGTTCAAGAGCGCGAACAACATCCGCAAGGCCTCGCCGGTGCGGATCGCCGGCGTCGAGGTGGGCAAGGTCACCAAGGTCGAGCGCGCGCACAAGGGCGACAACGGGACGGTCGTGACGATGCGCATCAACGACAACGGCCGGCCGCTGCACGCCGACGCGCACTTCAAGATCCGCCCGCGCATCTTCCTCGAGGGCAACTTCTTCGTCGACGTCACCCCGGGCACGTCGAGCAAGGAGGTCGCCAACGGCCACATGTTCCCCGTCAACCAGACCGACACGCCGGTCCAGCTCGACGAGATCCTGACCGCGCTCCAGACCGACAGCCGTGACGACCTCAAGACGCTGCTGCGCGAGTACTCCGCCGGCCTCCAGGGCAAGGGCGCCAAGGGGTTCAACGCGTCGATCAAGTACTGGAAGCCCGCCTACCGCGACTCCGCGATCGTGTCGGAGGCGCTGCTCGGCCAGAAGGAGCACGACCTCTCCGGCTACGTCGACAGCGCCGGGGTCGTCGCCGGCGCGCTCGACCGCAACCGCGGCCAGCTGAAGGCCCTGATCACGAACTTCCGCCAGACGGCCGGGGCGTTCGCGCGCGAGAACCAGAACCTCGAGTCCGCGATCGCCGAGCTGCCGCGCACGCTGCGCGCCGCCCAGCCGGCGCTCGACGCGCTCAACCGCGCCTTCCCCGGGCTGCGCGGCTTCGCCCGCGATCTGCGCCCGGGCGTCGAGTCCTCCGGGCCGACGATCGACGTCACGCTGCCGCTCCTGCACCAGCTGCGCGGCCTCGTCTCGAAGCCGGAGCTGCGCGGGCTGACCTCCGACCTGCGGCCGACGATCCCGTCGCTGGCGAACTTCACGCAGCAGGCGGTGCCGCTCAACCAGCAGATCCGCGAGTCCGCCAGCTGCCAGAACGAGGTCATCCTCCCGTGGAGCAAGGACAAGCTGGCCGACGACAAGTTCCCGGCCACCGGCCCGGTCTACACGGAGCTTCCCAAGCCGTTCCCGGGCCTCGCGGGCGAGAGCCGCTCCGGTGACGCCAACGGCCAGTGGTTCCGCATCCTGGCCGCCGGCGGCACGAACCTCGTGCAGTTCGCGCCCGGCGTGTTCGGCACGACCGCGCTGCCGCTGCTCGGCGTCAACCCGCCGAAGCCGAAGGCCCGCCCGCCGCTGCGCAACGACGTGCCGTGCGAGAACCAGCAGCCGCCGGACCTCCGCTCCACCGCCAGCGCCCCGCCCCCGCAGCACCAGGCCGACACGAGCAGCCCCGCCTTCAAGGCGCGCTGGGCCAAGGTGCGCCAGTACGGCATGGACCTGATGAAGCTCTCGCTCAAGCGCGAGGGCCTGGCCGGCAAGTTCAAGGTCGCCGACAAGGACATCACCAAGTCCGACATCAAGGGGCTCTCGAAGTGACCGCGATCAAGAAGAACCTCGGCAACTTCGCGGCCATCATCGGGCTGATCGTCATCGCGGGCGGCGTCTCGGCCGTGATCCTCAAGGAGCAGCGCCTGCGCTTCCCGTTCTTCCAGCCCAAGCCGTTCAAGCTCCAGGCCGAGTTCTCCACCGCGCAGGCCGTCGTCGCCGGCCAGGGCCAGACCGTCCGGGTCTCGGGCGTGCGCATCGGCGACATCGGCGGCGTCGACCTCAAGGACGGGCGCGCCGTCATCAAGATGGACATCGACCAGGAGTACAAGGACCTGGTCCACACGAACGCGACCGCGCTGCTGCGGCCCAAGACAGGCCTCAAGGACATGTTCATCGACCTCGAGCCCGGCGGCGGCGACGCGCCGCAGGTCAAGGAGGGCTTCACGATCCCGATCCGCGCGACGCAGCCGGACGTCAACCCGGACGAGGTCCTGAGCGTGCTCGACTCCGACACGCGCGACTACCTGCAGCTGCTCCTCAACGGCGTCGGACACGGCCTGAAGGGGCGTGGCGGCGATCTGCGCGACCTGTTCGCCCGCTTCGAGCCGACCCACCGCGACCTCGCGCGCGTCAACGGCGCGGTCGCCACGCGGCGCAAGCAGCTCAGCCATCTGGTCACCTCGCTCAACGTGCTGAGCAAGGAGCTCGCATCGCACGACGACGACCTCGCCCGGCTCGTCGACTCCTCAGCCGCCGTCTTCGACTCGTTCGCAAAGGAGCAGGCCAACGTCTCGAGCGCCGTGCACGAGCTGCCCAGCACGCTGCAGCAGACCACCGACACGCTCGGGCGCGTCGACACGTTCGCCGAGCTGCTCGGACCGACGACGGAGAAGCTGCGCCCGGCCGCCCGCGCGCTCGATCCGGCCAACCAGGCGGTGCGCCCGTTCGCCCGCGAGGCGACCCCGCAGCTGCGCAAGAGCATCCGCCCGTTCGTGCGTGAGGCGCGCCCGCTCGTGCGCGACCTGCGCCCGGTCTCAGAGCGGCTGGCCAAGGCGGGCCCGGACCTCACGCAGGTGTTCCTGCGCTTCAACCACTTCCTGAACCTGCTCGGCTACAACCCGAACGGCCGCGAGGGCCCCGACAACGCCGCGCGCCAGGAGGGCTACCTGTTCTGGCTGGCCTGGCTGAACCACTCGGCGACCCAGCTGTTCTCGACGTCGGACGCCAACGGCGTGTTCCGCCCGGTCACGATCGCCGCGCCGTGCGCGACGCTGCAGCAGGTGCTGCAGGCGCAGCCCCAGCTCGAGTTCACCTCGGTGCTGACGCCGCTGCTGACCGACTCGAAGGCCTGCAACGGCGGCAACAGCGGCGGGACGCTGCCCCCGCTCCCGCAGGTGCCCGGCCTGCCGATCGGCAAGAAGAAGCGGGGGAACGGCTGATGCAGACCTCCACCCCCTCGGCGTCGCGCGTGATGGTGATGGTGGGCTTCACGCTCTCCTGCTTCGGGCTGCTGCTGTTCCTGTGGCTGTCCTTCGGCGGCCCGATCCCGCTCAAGCCGAAGGGCTACCGCGTGCAGGTCGGCTTCCCGGAGGCGACCCAGCTCGGGCTCGAGGCCGACGTCCGCGTGGCCGGCGTGTCGGTCGGCAAGCTGCGCAAGAAGGTCCTCGACCCGAGGGGCAACCGCACGCTCGCCGACCTCGAGATCGACCGCAAGTTCGCGCCGCTCAAGGCCGACACGAAGGCGATCCTGCGCCAGAAGTCGCTGCTGGGCGAGACCTTCGTCGAGCTGACGCCGGGCTCCTCGACGAAGACGATCCCCGAGGGCGGGCGGCTCCCGGACGCGAGCGTCCAGAAGACGGTCGAGCTCGACGAGATCTTCCAGGCGCTCGACCCGACGACGCGCGCTGCGTTCCGCAACTGGCAGCAGGACCTCGCGGTGGGCATCCACGGCCGCGGCCGCGACTTCAACGACGCCCTCGGCACGCTGCCCGGCTTCGCCAAGGACGGCGCGGACGTCCTCGGGGTGCTCGACGCCCAGGAGGGCGCGGTCAGCCGGCTCGTCAAGAACACGGGCGTGACGTTCGGCGCGCTGACCGAGAACGAGCAGCAGCTGCACAACCTCATCGTCACCGCCGGCCAGGTGTTCGACGCCACGGCGTCCCAGCAGGACGCCCTCGCCGAGACGATCCGCATCTTCCCGACCTTCCTCGACGAGTCCAAGGCGACGCTCATCCGGCTGCGGGCGTTCTCCAAGAACACGGACCCGCTGATCCAGGACCTGCGCCCGGTCGCGCGCGACCTCAAGCCGACGCTGCGCGACGTGCGCGCGCTGTCTCCCGACCTGCGCGCGTTCTTCCGCAACCTCGACCCGCTGATCAAGGTCAGCCGCACCGGCCTGCCGGCCGGCAGCGAGGTCCTCCGCGGGCTCAAGCCGACGCTCGCCGAGCTGACGCCGTTCCTGCAGCAGGTCAACCCGATCCTGCAGTACCTCGAGCTGTCGCAGTCCCAGGTCTCCGACTTCATCACCAACGGCGCCGCGGCGCTCGCGGACACCGAGCCGTCGCCGAGCGGGGGCAACGGGCACTACCTGCGCCAGCTCGGCCCGGTGGGCGCGGAGAGCCTCGCGGTCTATCCCGAGCGCGCGAAGACGAACCGCGGCAACTCCTACCCGGGCCCGCTCGCGCTGTTCGGCGACCTCGAGGGCAAGGGGATCTTCCCGAACTACGACTGCAAGGCCTCCGGCGGCGAGGTCACGCCCTCCGAGGGCAACCCGGGCTGCCGCGTCGCCCACAAGCAGACAGTCGGCGGGAAGCTGCAGGGCACCTTCCCGCACGTTGACCAGGCCAACTACGGCGCCGGCAAGTAGGCGCGGCTAAGCGGCTTGGGCGCTGCGCTGCGCGGCGTCCGAGAAGCCGGACAGCAGCGCGTCGGCGAGCCCGCGGTTGCCCGTGACGCTCAGGTCGTCGGTCGCGCCGTCGGGGCCGAGCGCGCGCACCCACGCGGCGACGCTGCCGACGATGGTCGCGGTCGGCTCGCCGTTGCGATCACGCTCCGCGATCTCGACCTGGCCGTCGCCGATCGTCACCAGGTAGTGGCGCTCGGGCGTCTCGCCGTCGCTCTCCACGATCAGGTCAACCGCGCCGCTGAGCCCAGGCGGGGGCTCGAGCAGGCCGGGGGCGAGGCGGAAGATCGCGCCGACGTTGACGTCCTCGCCGGTGCGCGGCGCCGTCCACGTCCAGTCGTAGCCCCACTGCGCGAGTGCGCCGAGCACCGGCATCAGCTCGCGCGAGCGCTCGGTCAGCTCGTAGTCGACGCGCGGAGGCACCTCGCGGTAACGCTGGCGGGTGAGCAGGCCGTCGGCGACCATGCGGTTCAGCCGCGAGCGCAGCTGCTCCGTGGAGATCCCGGGCAGCACCCGCTGAAGCTCGACGAACCGCCGCGGGCCGGCCGCCAGGTCACGGATGATCAACAGGGTCCACTTGTCGCCCACGAGGTCGAGCGCGCGGGCATCGGGAGACCACTGGTCATACGGGTGACGCTTGGGGGGAGGCGCGGCGGGGATGGCGTCGCTCCGTTTTCGGCGGTGGAACAGGCCTGAGGCAGCATACCCGGTCGTGCGGATCGGCACGGTCGGAAGTTTGCCGCCAGTTCTGTGATACGCGCGCGTTGGACGGTTCAGGCAGGGGGCGCCGACCGTCGGAGCCCGTTCTTGAACGCACGAAGGCGAAGGGGCCATGGGAGAACTGATCGATCTTGCACAGCGCAGGGAGGCCGTGCAGCGCAGGACACGGGGACGCGAGCCCATGCGCGCGCAACTCTTCTTCGACCTCGCCTGCCCGTTCACGTACCTCGCCACCGAGCGGGTGGAGCGCGCGTTCTCGCACGTGACCTGGACGGCGGCCTCGTCCGAGACGCTGCAACGGCGCTGTCTCGCCGACGACCGCGAGACGGTCGACCGGATGCGCGCGGCCGCCGAGATGCGGGCAACCGCGCTGCGGCTGCCGCTCGTCTGGCCCGAGGGCTATCCCAAGCCGCTGCCGGCCGCGATGCGGGCCGCGGCGTTCGCGGCGGAGCAGGGGCGCGGCGGCGCGTTCGTGCTCGCCGCGGGCCGGCTCGCGTTCTGCGGCGGCTTCGACCTCGACGACCCCGAGATCCTCGCGGAGGCGGCCGCGGCCGCCGGCATCCGGCTTGACGAGTGCCTGCACGCGGCGGGCGACGCGCGCCGCGACGGTGCGATGGAGGCGGCGGGACGGCGGCTGCTCGCCGCCGGTGCCGACCGGCTGCCGGTGCTGCGCATCGGCCGCTCGCTGTTCTGGGGCGAGCAGCGCGTCGGCGCGGCCGCCGCGGCGATCCGTCAGGCGAGTCCCGCGCTCGCGCGCAGGTAGGCCTCGCTACGGGCTGACGAGCCCGGCCAGGATCTGGGCGTTCATGGCGTCCACGGTGTCGGGACGCTCGGCGTCGTCGGCCACCGGAGCGAGGTCGGCCCAGGTGCGGTCGGACTCGTTGAGCAGCAGGTCAAGCTCCGCGTAGGGCGTGTGGCTCGACGGCGTGATGATGAGTTTGTCGTCCATGCCCTCGAAGCTAGACGGGCGGTGGCGCGGGCGCACGGGGTGGGCGGGGTCGGACCCCCCGACCGGGGGGTAGATTCCCGCCGATGACCACGGAGATCACGAGCGAGTCCACCGAAGTGCACGGGGGCCGCCTGGTCGCCCGCCGCCTCGCCGCCCACGGCGTCACGAAGCTGTTCACGCTCTCGGGCGGCCACCTGTTCTCGGTCTACGACGGCTGCCGCGAGGAGGGCATCGACATCGTCGACACCCGCCACGAGTCGGCTGCCGCGTTCGCCGCCGAGGGCTGGGCGAAGGTGACGCGCGAGGTCGGCGTCTGCGCGCTCACCGCCGGGCCCGGCGTCACCAACGGCATGAGCGCGCTCGGCTCCGCGCTGATGAACCACTCGCCGATGCTCGTGCTGGGCGGGCGCGCGCCCGCGATGCGCTGGGGCCAGGGCTCGCTGCAGGAGATCGACCACGTGCCGTTCGTGCGGCCGCTGACGCGCTTCGCGGCCACCGCCGGCTCGACGACGGAGATCCCGGGCCTCGTCGACGAGGCGTGGGCCGCCGCCGCGCGACCGCACTCGGGCCCCGCCTTCGTCGACCTCCCGCTCGACCACGTCTTCATGGAGGCCGAGGGCGGCGAGGAGCCCGCGGC
>JAXDGC010000429.1:0-4675 GCA_034665245.1 Solirubrobacteraceae bacterium
TCCCCGGCGAGCCTGCGCGGGAACGGGAACTCGACGTTCGCGCAGATCCCGTCGGAGCGGCCGGGCGTCGCGCCGAGGCTCGCCGACATCCGCTGCGTCAGCCAGCGCTCCATGCCGCGGGTCGGGACCGCGATCACGTCCGGTGCGAAGGGATCGGCGAGCGGGTCGGCCAGCAGCCGCCCGAGCGCCTCGATCAGGGCGTCGGCTCGTTCAGCTCGGTGGATGTGAAGCAAGTCGCAAGCGTTTCATGGGGTCAGGCGCACCAGAGATAGCGCGCTCGCAGAGGAAGTCGCCCCCCGCGCCGCGTTCCTGACGTATCACGCGGGGGCCGGATGGCTCTGACAGGGCATGAGAACTCCCAGCACACTCCTCACCACGGCCGCGGTGGCAGCCGTGTCGGTCCTCGCCGGTGCAGGCTCGGCGCACGCCGCGGCCGCGAAGCCGAGCCCCTCGAAGGCAGCCGGGCCCGCCGCCGTCGCTCCCGACGCCGCGGCCGCTCGCGCGAGCAGGTTCGCCGCGTCGCACGCGGCGCTCGGCTCGTACTACGACTCGGCTCGCAAGGAGCAGGTCGTCGTCACGTCCGCCGGCTCGAAGCTCACCGAGGCTTCCGTGGACCGCGCGGTCGGCGCGAAGGCGCGCGTCGTGCGCCGCAACATCACGAAGGCGGCGGTGAGCTCGATCCAGGACCGCGTGTCCAAGCGCGCGTGGAGCCCGGCCGCGAAGAACTACAACTACGCGAGCTGGCTGGACCTCAAGACCGGCAAGATCGTGCTCAAGACCAACGCGCCCGCGTCGGTCACGGCGCCGCTGACCGCGGACTACCCGGGCCTCATCGACCAGCAGGACGAAGTGATCCGCGACAGCTTCTCCCGTCAAGCCGATGTCCCCTCGTTCTGGGGCGGCAGCTCGATCAAGAGCGGTGGCTTCGTGTGCACGTCCGGGTTCGTGGTCCAGAAGCCGACGGGCCAGCGCTTCCTCGCCACCGCCGGCCACTGCTTCCCCGTCGGCGCGAACGTCCTCACGACGGGCGGCAACGTCTCGCTCGGCTCGGTCGTTCAGCGCGGCCCGTTCCTCCCCTGGCCGTTCCAGTCGTTCGACATGGAGCTCATCGGCGGCGGGTCCTACGGGTCGTCGATCTTCGTGGGCGGGACGAACAGCTCCACGGGCAAGCACGTCAACGGCGCCGGTGACCCCGTCGTGGGCTTCACCCAGTACTGCCGCAGCGGCCAGACCTCCGGCGAGCAGTGCGGCCAGACGGTGCAGAGCGTCAACGCCCAGGTGTGCACCCAGACCGGCTGCAAGTCGCCGGTGATCTCGTACACCGGGCCCGTCTCCCAGCCGGGCGACTCGGGCGCGCCGTTCTACGTCTACAGCGGCGACGGCACCCAGGTGTTCATCCGCGGGCTGAACGTCGCGAGCGGCGGCTCGACCAGCTTCGCCGAGAAGTGGAGCCGCATCTCCTCGAACCTCGGCGTCTCGATCGTCACCTGAGTCGACGAGCGTGAACGGGCGGTATCGGAGGGGACGGCCCGGCCGTCCCCTCCGTGCGTTCATGCTGCCTGCGGTGATGACGCTGACCGGCTCCTTCCCCGAGCGCGCGGACGCGAGCGCGCGGAGCACCTTCGACGGCACCGTCACGATCACCAACACGACCGCCCGCCGGATCGCGGCGCTCTCGGCGTCCCAGCCGGACGTGTACGTCAAGCAGGCGGGCGCGGTCGTGGCGGCGCCGGTGCCGCGGGACGACGTCGGGCTCGTCCTGGACCTCGCCCCGGGCGAGGCCCGCAGCCTGATCGCCACGGGCAGCCTTCGGCGCTGCGACGACCCGGCGGCGCCGTTGCCGCCCGGGCGCTACGAGGTGCACGCCGTGCTCCGCTTCGCCGACATGGAGTCAGCTGTCGGCGGGCCGTGGGAGCTCGAGATAGGTGCGATCGGTGACGACTGAGCTTGCCGAGCGGATCCGAGGATGGTTGGGTTCGCGCAACTATCCACCACTTTCGGGGAGTTCGATCCGATGAGCATCAGACGCAACCGCCACCGATTCGCGGCGACCGCCGTTCTGCTCGTGGCGGGAGCGCTGCCGGCGACCGCCGCCGCAGCGCCCTCGGGGTCGATCGTCTATGCGAAGGGTGGCAACGTCTACCGCGCGAACGGCGACGGCACGCACCAGCGCCGCCTCACCCGCGACGGTCGCCGGTCGCACCCCTACGAGCACCCGACGCAGGCAGACGCCGGGAGCGTCGTCGCCATCCGCGACGACCGAACCCTCTACCGGCTGTCACGGCGCGGCAAGCGGCTCGGGCGCCCTCACAAGGTCGCCACCGGCCTTCGCAATCCGGGCTCGCTACACGACCTGGCCTTCTCTCCGGCGGTGTCGCCCAACGGCAGGGAGGTGGCGCTCTCCAACACGCTGCTGCAGGGCATCTACGACCCGAGCACGGGCGTGCGCGGGCTGAACCTGCTCGCGATCACGATCGAGTACCGCAACGCTCGCTCAGGCCGTCGCCTGGGTGAGATCCATGTTCCCGGGGACTATCTCGAGAGCCCGTCCTGGATCGACAACCGCCACGTGCTGTTCTTCGCGCCGCTCGTCTCCTATGCGACGCAGGTCGACGTGGACACGCGGGGCGGCGGCCAACAGTCGTGGTTCGCCGACGAGCTCGGCGGTGACCCCGCGTTCGATCGGCCGCCGCTCAACGAGGGCGAGCTCTCGCGCCAGGGCGACAAGCTCGCGCTGATCCGGGGAACGAACCTCGCCGACGACTGGAGCGGCTCCACGATCCAGATCTACCGGACGAGTGGCTTCTCGACCATGCCGGCGCCGGCGTGTGCGATCCCGCAGGCGGGCGCCGGGCCGTTCGCGAAGCCCACGTGGTCGCCCGACGGGAGCACCCTGGCGTGGAGCGATCGCCGCGGCGTGTGGAGCTCGCCGGTCGACACGGCCGTGAGCGGCTGCGGCCTCTCACCCCGGCTGATCGTCGCCCACGGCAGCACCCCCGACTGGGGGCCGGCGCGCTGAGGCCTACCCCGCGGCCGGCGGCACGTTCTGGTTCAGCCGGAACAGGTTGCCGGGGTCGTAGCTCGCCTTGATCGCCGCCAGCCGGTCCCACGTCGCCCCCGGGTAGGCGGCGCGGACGCGCGCCTCGCCCTCGTCGCCGAGGAAGCCCGCGTACGCGCCGGGCTCGCCATGGCTGAGCTCGCTCGCGAGGTCGGTGACCCAGGCGTCGTGGA
The DNA here is from genome assembly GCA_034665245.1 of Solirubrobacteraceae bacterium. Taxonomy (GTDB): domain Bacteria; phylum Actinomycetota; class Thermoleophilia; order Solirubrobacterales; family Solirubrobacteraceae; genus DASQFQ01. The sequence continues at coordinate 3,232 of JAXDGC010000429.1, forward strand.
CCGGTCGCTCCTCGGGCGTCTCGTACATCGCGACGACGGTCGCCATGATGCGGCGCTCGCGGTGGGCGAACGCGGTCGCGTCGGCCGGCACGCGCGCCATCGCGCCGCCGAGGGCGCGCAGCTGCGTGACCGCCCTCGCCGCGGTCGAGCCCTCGAGCCGGTCGATGATCGTCTCGGCGTCGCGCAACTCGACGCTCTCGGCGAACACGGTGCGGCCGACCGCGACGGGGCGATAGCTCGCGTCGCTGGGCGGATACAGCTCCGGGTAGTTCGTCGGGCGGACCATGTCGGCGATCGGGGTCGCGAGCGCGCGGAACGGCGCGACGGCGCGCTCGCCGGCTTCCAGATCGCCCGCGTAGGCGAGCATGGCCATGACGACGAGCCGGCCGTGGTGCTCGGGCGCCAGGAACGGGAGCGGCGGGGCGGCCATGATGTTGGCGATCGTCGAGAGCTCGTCCGGCGCCGCCTCCGCCTCGGCGATGAGCGCGGCGATCACGTCCGGGGTCGCCGGGAGGCAGAGCATCCCGCCGAGGATCGTGTCGACCTCGTGGAGGCGGTACTGCAGACGCGTGGCGACGCCGAAGTTGCCGCCCCCGCCTCGCAGCGCCCAGAAGAGGTCGGGGTGGTTGTCGGCGTCCACGCGCAGGAGCTCGCCCTCCGCGGTCACGACCTCGGCGGCGAGCAGGGCGTCGACGGTCAGGCCGTGCTTGCGGACGAGGAAGCCGATGCCGCCGGCCAGCGTGATCCCGCCGATCCCGACCGAGCCCATGTCGCCGAACCCGGTCGCGAGGCCGTGGGCGCCGGCCGCGACGGTGTACTCGCCGGCGGTCAGCCCGGTCTCGGCCCAGGCGGTGCGCCGCTCGGCATCGATCTCGAGCGCGCGCATCGCCGAGAGGTCGAGGACGATCCCGCCCTCGGAGACGCTGTGGCCCGCGGGGCTATGGCCGCCGCCGCGGACGGCGAGCTCCATCCCGGCGTCGCGGGCGAGCGTGATGACGCGGGCGACGTCAGCGGCGTCGGCGACGCGGACGATCATGGCCGGCCGGCGGTCGATCGCGCCCGCGAAGACCACCCGCGCCTGGTCGTAGCCGGGGTCGTGCGGCGTGATGACCTGGCCCTTGAGGTCGTGAGCGAGATGGGGAGTCGAGAGCATCCACCGAGGGTCACAGCCCGGGCCGCGCGAACCCCTACGGGATTCCGCTGTTCTCAGGGGCGGTTAGCCGCACCGCCGCTACGACGCGATGGTGACCAGCGCCACGCCCGCGAGCGCGCCGCCGACGCCGAGCTCCTGCCAGCCGGCGATCCGGTCGTGCAGCAGCACGCGCGCGAGCAGCACGGTGGTGACGGGGTACATCGAGCCGACGACGGCCACCATGCCGCCGAGGCCGAACGTGAGCGCGGCGGCGAAGAGGATGTTCGCGGCGACGTCGAGCGTGCCCACGCC
>JAXDGC010000430.1:0-6478 GCA_034665245.1 Solirubrobacteraceae bacterium
CCGAGCTGGTACTTGTCCGAGTCGCGGTCCTGCTCGACGAAGCCGTGCGCCTGAAGGGTCTGCAGCAGGCCGTGGACGGTCGGGCGCGTCATCCCGAGCTGGTCGGCCAGCTGCGAGACGCCGAGGCGCCGCGGCCCCGACGCGAGCGCCTTGAGGATCCGCGCCGCGCGATCCACGGACTGGATCGTGCCCCGCCGGCGACGGGCGGTCAGATCATTTGCATTCGGCATTGTCGAATCGGCTTCGATAGTTTAGAATAGCCCGATGGTTGGAATCGTCATCGTCTCGCACAGCGCAGACATCGCCGCCGGGACGGTCGCACTCGCCTCGCAGATGGCCGGCGAAGAGGTTCGCATCGAGGCCGCGGGCGGTGCGCCGGATGGCGGCCTCGGCACCGACGGCACGCGCGTGGAGGCGGCCATCGCCGCCGCCGAGCAGGGCGACGGGGTCATCATCCTCGGCGACCTGGGCAGCGCCATCCTGACCGCTCGTCACGTGCTCGACGGGCACGCGTCCAACGGCTCCGTGCGGCTCGTCGACGCCCCGCTCGTCGAGGGCGCGGTCGCCGCCGCGGTCGTCTCGTCGGCCGGGCGGCCGCTGGACGAGGTCGCGTCCGCCGCGGAGGAGGCCCGTGCCATCCCCAAGCTCTGAGCGGCTCGTCTCGCTCCCCGACGGCGTCGACCTGCACGCCCGCCCCGCCGCCCATTTCGTGCGTACGGCGATGACGTTCGAGGCGAGCATCGCGGTCGCCGCCGGCGATCGCGAGGCCAACGCCAAGAGCCTGCTCGCCGTGCTCTCGCTCGGGGCCAAGGGCGGCAGCGCGCTACGCCTCCGGGCCGACGGCGAGGATGCGCCCGTTGCGCTCGACGCGCTCGCCGGCTGCGTCGCGACCCTCGAGTAGGAGCGCCTCGCCCAGCACCGCGGCGTCCGCCTCGGAGACGGTGTCCAGCGCCGCCGCGGCTGCGCGGCTCGCCTCGTCGCGGCGCAGTGAGCGGATCCAGCCGCGCACGGCCCCGACCCGCGCCGCGCCGACGCTCAGCTCGTCCGCGCCGATGCCGACGAGCAGCGGGACCGAGGCCGGCTCCGACGCCGCCTCGCCACAGACCTCGAGGATCACGCGCGCACCGGCGGCCGCGCGCGCCGTCGCCGCCATGGCGGCCAGCACGCGGGGGTGGTGCGCGGGGGCCGCGCCACCGCCGCCGAAGCGGTCGCTGCCGAGGACGGCGTGCGCGAGGTCGTTCGTGCCGATGCTGAGGAAGTCCGCCGCGGCGGCGATCTGAGCGGCGGCGGCGACCGCCGCCGGCGTCTCGATCATCGCCCCGAGCGCCGGGGCGGGCGCGCCCGGCACCGCCGCCAGCGCCCGCGCGACCGCCGCCTGGACCGCGCGCACCTGCTCGGCCGACTCGACCATCGGGAGCAGGATGCGCAGGTCGCACTCGCGCCCGAGGTCGAGCGTCGCGCGCAGCTGGGCGTCGAGCGCGTCGGGATGGGCGAGCAGCAGCTCGAGCCCGCGCTCCGCCGTCCCGGCCAGGAAGGGCGGCGTCTTGTCGGCACCGAAGTCGAACACCCGCACGGTCGCGGTGCGCCCGCCGAGGGCGCTCAGCACGGGCGCCATCGCCGCGCGGTGGTCGGCTTCCCGCGGCCATTGCGCGGCGGCCAGGAAGGCGAGCTCGGTGCGCATCAGGCCGACGCCCTCGGCCCCGGCCGCGAGGCCGGCGTCGAGCTCGGCGCGCGTGGCGGCGTTGACGAGCACGCGCACGCGATGACCGTCGCGCGTCACCGCGGGGAGGTCGCGGTCGAGCAGCGCCTGCTCGTGCTCCGCGCGCCGCTCGCGCTGCGCCGCCGCAGCGGCCTCGACCCGCGTGGCGCCGGGAGTGAGCACGCCCACGCCCGACCCGCCGTCGACGACGACCGGCTCATGCGCGGGCGCGGTCAGGAGCTCAGGACCGAGCCCGACCGCCATCGGCAGCCCGAGGCCGCGCGCGACCACCGCCGCATGGGCGGTCGGCCCGCCCGCGGCGAGCGCGATCGCGACGACGTCGGGGCCGAGCTCGGCGACGTCCGCCGGCCCGAGCTCGTCGGCCACGAGCACGGTGTCGACGCCGGGCGGCGGCTCGTCGCCGGCGGCGTGCGGCGCGGCCAGGCGGATCGCGCGACGGCCCAGCGAGCGGACGTCGTCGGCGCGCGCCGCGAGCGTCGGGTCACCGAGCGTCGCGATCGCGTCGGCGTGGCGCGCGCAAGCGGCCTCGAGCGCCGCCGGGGCGGGGAGGCCGTCGAGCACGGCGTGCTCGACGTCGGCGATCAAGCCCGGATCTTCGGCCATCAGCACGCCGGTGCGGACGATCTCGGCCTCGTCGCCGCGACCGCCGGCGTCGAGCCGCGTCGCGAGCGCCTCGAGCTCGGCGCCGGCCGCGGAGAGCGCCGCCCGCGCCCGCTGCACCTCGAGCGGCCGCCGCGGCTCCGGGACGCGCGCTCGCGACTCGACGCGGGCGTGGGCAAGGCGAGCGCGACCGACGGCGAGGCCCGGCGCCGCCGGGAGGCCCTGCAGGATCCGCTCGGCCATCAGCCCGTGGTGACGAGGGCGTTGCCGAGCGCCCGGACGATCAGGGCGGTCGACGTCGCGCCCGGATCCTGGTGCCCGACCGAGCGCTCGCCGAGGTAGGACGCCCGGCCCTTGCGCGCCTGCATCGGCGTCGTGGCGCGCGCACCCTCCTCCGCCGCCTCGGCCGCCGCGGCCAGCGCGGCCTCGAGTGGGTCGCCGGCGTCGAGCCGGTCGCGCAGCGCGGTCACCGCCGGTCCGAGCGCGTCGACCATCGTCTTGTCGCCCGGCTCGGCCGCACCGAGGTCCTGGACCGCGGCCAGCGCCGCGGCCAGCACGTCGACGAGCCCGGCGCCGTCGAGCTCGGGCCGGTCCCCGAGCGCCCGGCCGCCGTAACGGAGCGCGGAGCCCCAGAGGGGCCCGCTCGCTCCGCCGACGGTCGAGACGAGCGTCTTGCCGGCCAGGATCAGGGTCTTGCCGGGCGGCGCCCCAGGGTCGCCGTCGGCCAGGGCCGCGAGCACCCCGCGCATGCCGCGCGTCATGTTCGTCCCGTGATCCCCGTCGCCGATCGCCGAGTCCAGCTGCGTCAGGTGGTCGGCCTCCGCCTCGATGGCGGCGGCCGCTCCGGTCATCCAGTCGTTGACGGACAGCATGTGATCCACGGCGATCGACGTTCCCATCCGCCTATGCCCCCCAGCGGAGTGCGGCGGTGTGGACGGGAGCATCCCACAGCGAGAGCAGGTCGTCGTCCAGCTCGAGCAGCGTGAGCGAGGCGCCGGCCATCTCCAGCGACGTGATGAAGGGACCGACCAGCCGCCGGACCGGCTCCAGCCCGTGGGCGCGCAGCCCTCGCTCGACCTCTCCGTAGAGCAGGTAGAGCTCGGCCAGCGGCGTGCCGCCCATCCCGTTGACGAACGGCAGCACCTTCGCGCCGGACGCCGGGGACAGGTCGCTGACGACCGCCTCCACCATCAGGTCGGCGATCTCGTGCGCCGTGCCGATCGGCTCGCGGCGCCGCCCGGGCTCGCCGTGGATGCCGACGCCGACCTCCATCTCCCCGACCGGGAGGTCGAAGATCGGCTTGCCGGCAGCGGGCGGCGTGCACGACGACAGCGCGATGCCGAACGAGCGCGCGCGCTCGTTGACGCGGCGCGCGATCGCCGCGACCGCGGCGACATCGTCGCCGCGCTCGGCCGCCGCGCCCGCGATCTTCTCCGCGAGCACCGTCGCCCCGACGCCGCGGCGCCCCGCGGTGTAGAGCGAGTCCTGCACGGCGACGTCGTCGTCGATCAGCACGGACTCGACGGCGATCCCCTCATCGGCGGCGTCCTCGGCCGCCAGCTTGAAGTTCATGACGTCGCCCGTGTAGTTCTTGACGAGGTGCACGACGCCCGCGCCGCCGTCGACGGCCTTCGTCGCCGCGAGCATCTGGTCGGGCACCGGCGAGGTGAAGATCTCACCCGGACACGCGGCGTCGAGCATGCCGAGCCCGACGAAGCCGCCGTGCAGCGGCTCGTGCCCCGCGCCGCCGCCCGACACGAGGGCGACCTTGCCCTCGCGCGGCGCGTCGACGCGCACGATGATCTGCGCGTCGGCGTCGTAGCGCAGGATGTCGCCGTGCGCGGCGGCCAGGCCGGCGAGCGCCTCCTTGCCGGCCTGCTCGGGGTCGTTGAGCAGCTTCCTCATGGTCTGAATGGCGGTGGCCATACGGGATCCTCTCCTATTTGCCGGCCGCGGCGCCGCGCGGGGCACCGGGATCGGGGGACGTGACGGCGGCCTTGATCGGCGCCTCGATGCGCCGCGGCGTGGCGAGCGCGTCGTAGACGACGACGGCCAGGCCCGAGCCGATGAGCCCCGGCAGGATGTAGACGGGGACCAGCTGGCCCCAGTGGGTCGCGCCGCCACCGATGGCCGAGACGAGCTCGGGGCCGAAGGCGCGGGCGGGGTTGAGCGAGGCGCCGGTGACGGGCCCGACGACCATGATGATCGCGACCACGACGCCGCCGATCACGAGCCCGGCGAAGTCGCCCGGCGAGCGCGCGTCGACGATCCCGATGATCGCCAGCATCAGCATGAAGGTGCCGATGCCCTCGGCGAAGATGGCCGAAGCCCAGGTGGTCGTGTCCTCGTTGAAGGAGGTCTGCCCCATCCCGAGGTCGATGCCGCTCTTGGCGAACAGCGCCCAGATGCCGAACGCGCCGAGCACGGCGCCGAGGACCTGAGCCGCCCAGTACGTCGGCAGCTCGCGCCAGGGGAAGCGCTTGGTGGCCGCCAGCGCGAACGTGACCGCCGGGTTGATGTGGCAGCCCGACACCTTGCCGAGCGCGTAGACGAGCGCGGTGATGATGAAGCCGAACGCGAACGAGATGCCGAGCAGGTCCGAGCCTGCGATGGCCGGCGTGCTGTCGCCCGCGAGCACCAACGTCGCGACGACCGAGCCGGGTCCGACGAGCACCAGCAGGGCGGTGCCAAGGGTCTCGGCCAGCGCACGCTGACCGAGGGAGTAGGTCTCCACTCTTCCTCCTCTGGAAGGACTGAGGTCGATTGCGATTCGACAATGTCGAATGCGGTTTGCAACGTACTCCCCTCGCTGAGGCAAGTCAAGCGATCCGGCGAGCGGGTGTGGGAGCGGGCGGCTAGCGGTGCTCGCGGGCGGCCGCGAGCACCTCGTGCGCCACGACCCGCGCGGCGTCCGGGCGGGCGAGCGCGCGTGATGCCGCCGCCATCGCACGCAGGCGCTCGGGGTCGGCGAGCAGCCCGTCGACTTCGGCGCGCAGCCGCTGCGGGATCAGCTCGTCGTCGCGCAGGATGGTGGCGGCGCCGGCCTCCGCCATCCAGCGCGCGTTGGCGGTCTGATGGTCGGCCGAGGCGTGCGGATACGGGATCAGCACGGCCGGCAGGCCGTACTGGGCGAGCTCGAACACCGAGCCACCCGCCCGTGCGACGGCGAGGTCGGCGGCGGCGAGCGCCGACCCGAACGGCTCGACGTACTCGCGCAGCACGTAGTGCGGGCCGGGCGCGCGCAGCGCGGCGAAGTCGCGTGGGCCCGGCACGTGCAGCACGTGGAAGGGGGCATCGGCGAACGCCTCGACGGCGGCAAGGTTGATCGAGCGCGCGCCCAGCGACCCGCCGAAGACCAGCACGCACGTCGCCTCGGGGGGGATGCCGAACGCCGCCCGCGCGCCCTGGCGGTCGTCCACCGTCGGCGGCACCGGGCGGCCCGTGACGAGGTAGCGCTCCCCCTCCCGCCCCGGGATCGGGAAGGCCAGGCAGACGCGGCGGGCGCGCGGCGCGAGCAGGCGGTTGGTCAGCCCGAGGTGCGAGTCGGCCTCGGTCAGCACCACGGGGATCTTGCGGGTGAGCGCGGCGAGGCCGACCGGCCCGGCGACATAGCCGCCGCCGCCGAGCACGGCGTCGGCCCTGTGGCGGGCGAGGACTCTCCGCGCGGCGCCGACCGCGCCGGCCGCGCGCACGACCGCGCGGGCGGCCTTGAGCGGATTCGAGCGCGAGATGCCCTCGACGCGCAGCGGCTCGAGCTCGTAGCCCGCGGCCGGCACGAGCTGCGCCTCGGCGCGCTCCCCGCCGGCGAAGACGACCCGCGCGCCCTCAGCCCGCAGCGCGGCGGCGATGGCCAGCGCCGGGACGACGTGGCCCGCTGTCCCGCCGGCGGCGATCACGATCGTCGGCGGCGCGGCCCCGGTCGTCTCCGTCACGCGACGGCCTCACGGCGCGCAGCGGCACGGTGCCGCCCTGGGCGACGTTGAGCAGCAGCCCCATCGCGCACAGCAGCACGATCAGCGACGTCGAGCCTGAGGAGATGAACGGCAGCGGCACGCCGGTGAGGGGCGCGAGGCCGAGGACGGTGTAGATGTTGAGCAGCGCTTGGCACAGGATCAGGCTCGTGAGACCGGCGGCGAGCAGCTTGGCGTAGGCGCCCTT
>JAXDGC010000431.1:0-8077 GCA_034665245.1 Solirubrobacteraceae bacterium
CCCTCGTCGCGGCGCGCCGGTGCTCGGCCTGCTCGCGGTGGCCGGGCTGATGCGGCCCGAGGCGTGGGCGCTGGCCGGGCTCTACGCGCTCTACGCCTGGCGCGGCGCCTCGACGCGCGAGCGGGTCGTCTCCGCCGGGCTGGTCGCGCTGGCGCCGCTGCTGTGGGCGCTGGGCGACTGGCTCGTCACCGGCGACGCGCTGCACTCCCTGCACGGCACCGCCGCGCTGGCGGAGACCGCCGACCGCCGCCGGGACCCGCTCACCGGGCCGTACTGGACCGCCCAGTACCTCGGCTACACGCTGCGCGAGCCGCTCGTCGTCGGCATCCCGATCGGGCTCGTGTTCGCCTACCGGCAGCGCCTGCGCGGCGCGGTGCTGCCGCTCGCGGTCGCCGCGGCGATGCTCGCGGTGTTCCTCGCCGGCCCGCTGTTCGGGCTGCCGCTGATCGGGCGCTACGTGCGCACGCCCGCCGTCCTGCTCGCGCTCTTCTACGGACTCGCGGTGTTCGGCTGGCGGATGCTCCCGCCCGGAGAGGGGCGGCGGCGCTGGGCCGTCGCCGGCGTGCTCGCGGCCGCACTGTCGATCGCATTCCTGCCGTGGCACGTGAAGATGCTCTCGACCGTCCACGACCGCCTCGTCTCCCAGGGCGCCTACTACCGCGACCTGCGCGAGGCCGCTCGCTCGCCCGCGCTGCGCGCCGCGCTCGAGACCTGCGGGCCGCTCGCGACGGGCGACCACCGCCCGATCCCGCACCTGCGCTGGTGGCTCGACGCCGACCCGGGCAGCGTCGCGCCCGTCGGCGACCCGGCCGCGCGCGGCTCGCGCGTGCTGCTGCTCCCGCGCCGCACGCGGCCGATGCGGGCCTTCTACGGCGAGAACTTCCCGACCGCCACGCGCCCGGCCGGCTCGCAGCTGATCTTCCGCAACGCGTCCTGGCGCGTCTTCGCGGCGCCGGGCTGCGCGCGACGCGGCTGAGCTCAGCCCAGCGCGCCCGCCGGCATCACGAACCGCAGCGGCGCCGGGGCGTTGCCGCTGAGCCGCGCGCTGTGCAGGCCGCCTGAGGAGCGCGAGGCCGCGGGCAGCTCCGGCTCCCCGCCGTGCGACTCGATCCACGCCATGGCGGCGTCGAAGTCGGCGCCCGACGAGAGCAGGGAAGCACGCTCGATCGCCCGTCCTCCCGACCGGTGCGGGCGGGCCAGGCGCGTGACGAGCAGGCGCATCGCGTCGTCGTCGACGACGGGCGCGGTCTCGGCTTCGTCGTCGGAGCCGCTCGGCTCGGTCGTCGTGTTGATCTCCATGGAGACCGCCTTCCCGGGTGAGGAACGGCTCTTCCGTCGCTGGGGGCGAGACTGTCCGATGAAGTCGCCGGCGGTGAAGTGCCCTGTCATACCAGTGTACCCGGGCGCCTTGACAGCCTCCGGCGGCGGGTGAGAGGGTCCTCAGCCAGCGTGCCGCAGCATGGATCCGAAAGCTACTTCGTCGTCGGCGAGGGGCTGCTGAGCGAGAGCGGCACCGGCCGCGCGGTCGCAAGCGCGTCCGCGGCGCCGCCGTTCCGCTTCTCGCGCATGGGGCCGAAGGGGACGGGGCGCCAGCTGAGCACGCCCATCCGCACGAAGCTCGGCACCCTGATGGCCTCGGGCGGCGGCGAGACGTCGTCGATCCCCTCGGGCTTCACCTACCTCGGACAGTTCCTCGATCACGACCTCACCTTCGACAAGACGAACGTCATGCTCGGCGCGACCGTCTCGCCCGCGCAGCTGCTGCAGGCGCGCTCGCCCAGCCTCGACCTCGACTCGCTCTACGGCGCCGGCCCGCTGGACCCCGCGTCGGCCAAGTTCTACGAGGCCGACGGCATGCACCTCAAGGTCGGTCAGACGGTCGCCGCCGACGGCATCGGGCCCAAGACCGGCTTCGACCTGCCGCGCGGCGCGGGCTCGAGCGTGAAGGCGAAGCGCCAGGCGATCATCCCCGACCCGCGCAACGACGAGAACCTCGCGGTCGCGCAGACCCATTGCGCGATGATCCGCTTCCACAACCGGGTCCTCGACAGCCTCCCCGCCTCGGTGCCGGCCGCCCAGCGCTTCGCGAAGGCGCGCGAGCTCGTCACCAAGCACTACCAGTGGATGGTCCGGACCGACTACCTGCCGCGGGTCTGCCGCCCGACCGCGGTCGACAGCGTCTTCAACCACGGCCGCAAGGTCTTCGAGGTCGGCGTGGCGCCGACCGACGTCCCGACCATGCCGATCGAGTTCTCCGTCGCCGGCTTCCGGCTCGGCCACTCGATGATCCGGGCCGCCTACAACTGGAACAAGATCTTCGACGGCGGCTCGGGCACGCTCGACTTCCTGTTCACGTTCTCGGCCACCAGCGGCGATCTCGGCGGCCTGGAGCAGCTGCCGAGCAACTGGATCGCCGACTTCCGCCGCCTCTACGACTTCTCGGAGGCCAACCGCCCCAACCTGACCGTGTCGGCGGCGAAGTTCAACCACGCCAAGGCGATCGACACGCACCTCGTCGACCCGCTCGCCAGGCTGCGGCCGAAGTCCTTCGGCGGGTCCGGCATCCCCGGGGGCGACCCGCGGCGCAACCTCGCGTTCCGCAACCTCACGCGCGCGCGCATGGTGAGGCTCGCGACCGGCCAGCAGATGTTCACCTTCATGAAGGGCCGGGCCGTGAAGTTCCCCAAGCTCAGCAAGGCGCAGATCCGCGACGGCAAGGGCGGCGTCGTGCTCGACTCGCTCAGCGCGAAGCAGCGCGCCGCGCTCCTGAAGGACACGCCGCTGTGGTTCTACGTCCTGCGCGAGGCCGAGCTCAACGGCGGCCAGCTCCGGGGCGTCGGCGCGCGGATCGTCGCGGAGACGTTCCACCGCGCGATCGAGGGCAGCCAGTTCTCGATCGTGCGCGACCCCGCCTGGCGGCCGACGCTCGGCCCGAACAGCACGACGTTCCGGATGGTCGACCTGCTCCTGTTCGCGTTCGAGGGCAAGAAGACGCTGCTCGCGCCCGTGGGCTAGACGCGTCGAACGTCAACTGCGGCTGGGGAGCAGTCGGGTGCGGAGCCGCCGCGGCGCGCTCGTGCGGATGGGCCGCTGAGCTCAGCAGGGGATCATCGCGCGCAGCCGCGTCCCCCGGCCCGCCGGGCTCTCCAGCCAGAGCGTGCCGTCGAGCGCCGCGAGCCGGTCCTCGAGCCCGCGCAACCCGGAGCCGCGGCCGGCGTCGGCGCCGCCGACGCCGTCGTCGGAGACCTCGATCGTGACGTGGCCGTTGGAGCGCTCGACCGTCACCGCGGCCTCGGTCGCCTGCGCGTACTTCGCGACGTTGGCGAGCGCCTCCGAGACGACGAAGTAGGCGGCGCTCTCGACCGGGCCGGGCAGGCGCTCCGCGCCGTGCGCCTCGACCGTCACCGGCACCGGCGCGCGCGCCACCAGCGAGTGCAGCGCCGGCTCGAGCCCGCGCTCGGTCAGGACGGCCGGGTGGATGCCGCGCGCGAGCTCTCGCAGCTCGCCCAGGCTCAGCTGCAGCTCCTCCTGGGCCTGGTCGAGCAGGCTCCCCAGCTCGCCGTCCCCGGGCGCGCGGATGCGCGCCGCCCGCAGCAGCAGCGCGAGCGCGACCAGCCGCGCCTGCGCGCCGTCGTGGAGGTCGCGCTCGAGCCGCCGCCGCGCGGCGTCACCGGCTTTCACGAGCCGCGCGCGTGACGCCCGCAGCTCCTCCATGCGCTCCTGCAGCGCGGCGTCGAGGTGGGAGACGTGGCTGCGCAGCAGGCCGCCGAGGAAAGCGGCCGGCATCAGCCCGGTCGCGATGAACGCCGCCCACCAGGCGACGTCGCCGGCGCCGGCCCTCGCCACCGTGACGAGCAGGAACGTGAGCAGCGAGCAGACGTAGACCGGCGTCAGCTGCAACCGCTCGAACGCGCTCGTCCTGCGCCAGAGCTCGATCGCCCGCGTGAGCACGACGACGAACAGCACGAAGTAGAGCAGCGCGCCGAAGGCGGTGAAGAAGGCGGCCAGCGCGTCGTCGCTGCGGATCAGGAGCAGGTTGGTCGGGCAGTCGCTGCAGCCGAGCTGCTCGGGGTCGGCGAACAGCAGCGCCGGTACGGAGGCGAACGGGAACACGACATAGCCCGCGAGCACGAGCGCGCGGTCGAGCCGCGAGCGCAGCCGACCGGTCGGGAAGCTCAGGCCGAGGTGGAGGAACAGCGCACCCCACAGGCCGCCCGCCACGAGGGCGAACGTGTACACGAGCGGCGAGTTCGCGGCGTCGAGCGTGAACAGGAACCAGGCGAAGCCGAGCAGGATCATCAGCACGCCGGTGCGGCTCTCCGGCCGCCGCCGCGCGGCGTACAGACCGGTACCGACGAAGCTCCATCCGACCGCTGGGCCGAACACCGCCCACACGGCCTTGGCGTCCCGATGGTGGCTCGCGATCTCGAGCGCGATCACGGCCGCGCCCGCGGCGAATGCCGCGACCGCCACCGTGGCCACGCGCGCCGCGCTCATCCGGTCGCTGTGGCTCATCGAATCGTGCAGCTTCCGTCGTGGACCGGTTTGTGTCAACGTCCAATCCGATGGCGACGGAGCAGACCAATCCCCAGTGGGAGGGCTTTCCGAGCGACGTGCTGGTCGACCTCCGGCCACGCCACGGCGGCGGGCTGCGCGAGCGCCTCGAGCACGGCCTGCGCGCGGCGATCCAGTCGCGGCGCCTGGTCGCCGGCGCGACGCTCCCGCCGACCCGCGTCCTCGCCGCCGAGCTCGGGATCTCGCGCAGCGTGGTCGTCGCGGCGTACGCCAACCTGCGCGCCGACGGCTATCTCGAGGCGCGCCAGGGCGCCGGCACGAGCGTGCGACTCGACGAGCGCCACGACGCCGCGCCCTCCCGGGCCGCGGTACGCGACCGCCGGCGGCCGGTCGAGCTGCCGCCGATGCCGCCGATCCGGGCGATCGGCGGCCTGCCCGATCCCGCGCTCTTCCCGCGCGCCCAGTGGCTGCGGCACTACCGGGCCGCGCTCGCGGAGCTGCCCGACCCGCACCTCACCTACCCCGACCCGCGCGGGGCGAAGGCGCTGCGGGTGGCGCTGACCGCGTACCTGGGGCGCGTCCGCGGCATCACCTGCGAGCCCGACCGGCTGCTCGTCTGCGCCGGCGTCACCCAGGGCCTCACGCTCGTGTGCCGCGCGCTGCGCCGCGGCGGCGCGCGCCGCGTGGCGATCGAGGACCCGTGCTTCGGCGTGCACCGCGAGGCGATCGCGATGACGGGGCTCGAGCCGGTCCCCATCCCGATCGACGAGCGCGGGCTCGACGCCGCCGCGCTCGACGGGCACGACGTCGCCGCCGTGCTCGTCGCGCCCGCGCACGCCTATCCGACCGGCGCGACGCTCGACACGCGCCGCCGCCGCGACCTCGTCGCCTGGGCGCGCCGGCGCACTGCACTCATCATCGAGGACGACTACGACGCCGAGTTCCGCTACGACCGCGTGCCGATCGGCGCGCTGCAGGGCCTCGCGCCCGACCGCGTGGTCTACCTCGGCTCGGCCTCGAAGACCGTCAGCCCGGCGCTGCGCCTGGGATGGGCGGCCGCGCCGCCGGACCTGATCGGCGCGCTGCAGCGCGAGAAGCGCTTCGACGACATGGGGTCGGGCCTGCTCGAGCAGCTCGCGTTCGCGCGCTTCGTCGACCGGGGCGACTTCGCGCGCTACCTGCGGCGCGTGCGCCCGATCTACCGCGCCCGGCGCGACGCGGCGATCGCCGCCCTCAACGCGCTGCCGGAGGTGCGCTGGCAGGGCGCCGCCGCGGGCCTGCACCTCCACGTGACGCTGCCCGGCGACGTCGACATGGCGCGGCTCGCGAGCGTCGCCTCAGAGCACGGCGTGCTCGTCGACGACGCCGCCGCGCACTGGGCCGACCCCGCGCAGGCGCCGCCGTCGCTGGTGCTCGGCTACGGCCAGCTGAGCGAGCCGACGATCCAACGCGCGATCGGCGTGCTCGCCACCGCGATCGCGGCCGGCCGCCGCGATGACCACCCGGCGAGTTGACGAGTCCGGCCGGGTCGTGGTTGGGTACGTTCCGTGTCCGATGAGGGTGACCCGCTGATCGAGGGTCCCGCCGCCGACCGGTGGCGGGCCCTGTCAGAGGAGGTCCAGCGTGCACGGCACGCCGGGATGCCCACCGGCCCGAACGAGGCACTGCTCGCGCAGGCCAAGCAGGAACCTGACGGAGAGCTGGCGCCGGTGCTGGTTCTGTGGGCGGCCGACAGCCTCCTCGCCGAGGCCCGCTTCGAGCAGGCGATCGGTCTCTACGGGGAGGTGCCCGACCATCAGCCGTCCCCTCTGACGAAGGAGCTCGACGTCCGCAGCGAGGCGCTCAGGGCAACCGCCGAGGCCTTCGAGGCGCTCGGTGACGTCGACGCTGCGATGGAGGCCCATCAGCGTCTCGCGGAGTCCGGCCTGCCGGGGTCATCGCCCGCACGCGCGTGGTACGAGCAGGGCCGCGTCGCCGCGGAGGCCCGCCGCGACGATGAGGCGAGGAAGGCGTTCGCCCGCGTCCGCGACGCCAAGCAGGAGGCCGGCTCGGACGAGGTTCCCTACGCCGACATGTCCAAGCGCGCCACTGACCGCCTCGACGCCGGCGGCGCGGTCGCCCGGCCCACTGCCGAGGACCTCGGGCGCGAGCTCGCCGGCGCGCTGCGCCGTCGCGACGGCCGGGCCCTGCGCGACCTCGCGTCCCCGACCCACTTCGCGGTCGGACTCGGCGGGCACTTCCACTTTGCCGACCCGGGCGAGATGCTGGGCCGCGTCGAGCAGGACCTCAAGGCCTCCGAGGTGCGCACCGACGCGCGGGCGCTGACGGGTTGCGGCGCTCGCCGGCACCTCACAACGGCCGGCTGGACGGGCGAGTGGTTCTCGGGCACCGTCATCCTGACCGTGCAGCGCACGAGGGACGGATGGGAGTGGACCGGGATCAGCCCGCTCGCGCCGACTGAGGCCTGGATCAAGGAGCTCGAGCCGGACGAGGTCGCCACCAACCAGCCGCTCAGCCTGCCCATCAAGGCGCCCTGGCCGGCCGGGATCCGCCTGCGCGCCGGCGGTCTGATCCCCTTCATCAACGAGCAGGCCAGCATCCTCGCCGCGGCGCACATCCCCCTGATCGGATGGAGCATCGCCGCCACGATCACGTTCGCCCTTTCGTCGCGCGACTGCGGCTTCGGGCCGGGTGTCCTCTACTACAACATGGCGCCGACCCACCTCACTTCGGTGGCGAACAGCGCGTTCGCGATCGACTTCGTCCGCTACGCGCAGTTCGTGCCCTACGCCAACATCACCGGAGCGACGCCCGCGCTCGCGGTCGCCGACGGCATCGTCACGACGCGCGACGCCGGGTTCGTCAGCGGCGACGGCGACCCCGACCATCCGAACACGGTCCATATCCGCCACGTGATCGTCGCGGCGTTCAGTTTCAGAGGCCAGTTCCGCACCGTCCTGCTCAACACGCCGTTCGTGTCCAGGTACCTGCACCTCGCCGGGCCCAATCTGATCCCGGTCAGCGTCGGAATGTTCGTCCGCCAGGGCGCGCGGCTCGGGCGGATGGACGACACCGGCAGCTCCGCCTTCGACCACCTGCACTTCTCGATCCACGATGACGCCATGATGGGCGCCAGCGTCCGCCCGAACCCGATGGACGGCCAACCGCTCACCAACAGCGATGACGGCCGCTGCATCCTGTCGAGCAACGTGCCGTTCCCGTAGGTCGGCTACATCTCCTCGAGCGTCACCGCGTCCTGTCGCACCTCGAGGAACTCCGTGTACGCGTTGGTCACGGACTCGGGGTCGTCCCACATCCGCATCTCCCCCTTGTCCATCCAGATCGCCTGGTCGGCGAGCTCCTGGATCGTGCCGAGCGCGTGCGAGACGAGCACCACGGTGCGGTCCTCGCCGCACAGCTCGCGCATCTTCTCGGCCGACTTCCGGCGGAAGCGCGCGTCGCCGACCGAGAGCGCCTCGTCGATCAGGAGGATGTCCGGATCCATGTTGACCGCGACGGAGAAGGCGAGCCGCCCGTACATGCCCGACGAGTAGGTGCGCAT
>JAXDGC010000432.1:0-4869 GCA_034665245.1 Solirubrobacteraceae bacterium
CGCCTCCGGCGCGTCGAAACGGCGCACCACGGCGTCCTGGTAGCCGGGCAACCGCCCCTGCTCATCCTGTTCAACCTCCTGGCTCGACCAGCGCACGAACGTATGTTCGCATACCGAGATGACGGACTGGCTAGGCGCGCATCCGCGGCAGCCGCCGCGAGGCCCTGCGCTCGGCCCGTGAGAGCTTCTCGGGGCCGTACAGCGCGGTCGCCCAGGCCGAGCCGGGCTTCGCCAGCAGGACGCTGGAGACGAGCCATGGCACACCGAGGAGGAAGAGGCCGAGCGCGAGCCAGACGTAGCGGCCCTTGAGCGCCGTGGCGATCCCGGCGGTCAGCGTCAGGAGCGTGAAGATCCAGACCCCGACCGGGATCTCGGGCGAGGCTCCGAACTCCCCGGCGGCGAGCGCGATCACGCGCGCCAGCCTACCTCCGGCGGGACGACCCGGTAGACCTCATGGCTTGCGATCGATCGAGGACACCGTGGTGCTCGTGACCGGTGCGACCGACGGGCTCGGCCGCGGCGTGGCCCGCGAGCTCCGAGCCCGCGGCGCCCAGCTGATCCTGCACGGGCGCGACCGCACCCGGCTCTACCCGCTCGCGCGCGAGCTCGGCCGCGACGGCGTGCCGGCCACGGCACTGCTGGCCGACCTCAAGTCGCTCGACGAGGTGAGGGAGCTGGCGGGCTACGTCCTGCAGTCGACCGACCGGCTGCACGTGCTGATCAACAACGCCGGCATCGGCTCGGGCCTCCCCGAGGGCCGGGAGCGCAGCGAGAGCCGCGACGGCTACGAGCTGCGCCTCGCCGTCAACCACCTCGCCGGGTTCCTGCTCACGATGCGCCTGCTGCCGTTGCTGCAACGGTCTGCGCCCGCGCGCATCATCAACGTCGCCTCGCTCGGCCAGGCGCCGATCGACTTCGACGATCCGATGCTCGAGCACTCCTACGACGGCGCGCGGGCCTACGCGCAGAGCAAGCTCGCGCAGATCACGACGGGCTTCGAGCTCGCCGAGCGCCTGAATCCCAAGGAGGTGACGGTGACGAGCCTGCACCCCTCCACTTACATGCCGACGAAGATCGTGCTCGAGGAGCTCGGGAAATCGGTCGACCGGCTCGAGGACGGCGTCGAGGCCACCGTGCGCCTCGCCCTCGATCCGGCCCTCGAAGGCGTGACCGGCCACTTCTACGACCGCGACGCCGTCGCGGCGGTGCACCCCCAGGCCGACGACCGCGTGGCTCGGCGCCGGCTCTGGGAGCTCTCGCTGGCCCTCACGGGCGAGCGCGAGCCGCTCTTCTAGCCGACCGGCTGAGGGGCCGGGAAGACGCGCAGGAAGCGCTTGACCGCGGGGGTGCTGCCCTCGATCTCGACGTCGCCCGTGCGCAGCGCCTCCGACAGCGGGCGGTCGTGCCACAGCACCGCCGCGAGCGTGCCGGGATCGCTCACGATCGTCGCATCGGGCGTCTCGGCGTGCCCGCGCGCGATCTCGAGCCTCCCTCCGGCCACGCGCGAGCGGAAGCCGTCCTCGCCGAGCCGCAGCGCGACGGTGACGTCGAGCCCGTCGGCGGCGCCGACGTCGAACAGCGTCTTCAGCGCGATCACGAACGAATCGGCGCCGAAGGCGGCATCGCCCGCGGGGAACGCCGTCTCGCTGCCCCAGCGGCCGAGCTCGAGCACGACCGGCTCGAGCGCCAGGCCGCGGTCGGTGAGCTCGTAGACGCGAGCGCTCGAGGGCGGTGCGAGCTTGCGGCGACGCAGCAGCCCTGCCTGCTCGAGCTCGCGCAGGCGCTGGGAGAGCACGTCCGGGCTGAGGTTCGGCAGGCCCGTCCGCAGGTCCGTGAAGCGCTTCGGGCCGAGCAGCAGCTCGCGGACGACCAAGAGCGCCCAGCGCTCGCCGACGACGTCGAGCGCGCGCGCGACGCCGCAGCGGTCGCCGTAGGTCCGTTTGGTGGCCATGCGCCGAGTCTACTCGGTCTCGTCCGAACTTCCAATGGAATAGTTGGAATGTCCAACTCTCTGATACGGTGGCCCAATCCAAACCACGAGAGGACAGCGATGAGCGAGCGCGACGGCTTCGAGCCCGGCGTCCCATGCTGGGGCGACACCCGGCAGCCCGACCCGCAGGGCGCCGCCTTCTCGGTCAGCCGGGTGGTGCCCTCATGAGCACGATCGAGGTCGTCAACCACGTCACGCTCGACGGCGTCATGCAGGCGCCGGCCCACCCCGACGAGGACCGCCGGGGCGGCTTCGAGCACGGCGGCTGGGCCCCGCCTTACTCCGACGATGTGCAGGGCCGGTACATGGGCGCTCGGATGAGCAGTGGCGGCGGCAGGCTGCTGCTCGGGCGCTGGACGTACGAGAAGTTCGAGGACGCATGGCAGAAGCAGCCGGAGGACAACCCGATCCGCCAGGTGCTCGAGGCCAGCACCAAGTACGTCGTCTCGAGGTCGCCCCGGGAGCTCCGGTGGCAGAACTCCGTCCTCCTCGAGGGCGACGCCGTCGACACCGTGGCCGACCTCAAGGCCCGCGAGGACGGCAACATCGTGATCCTCGGTAGCGGCGAGCTGATCCGCGCGCTGCTCCCCCAGGGCCTGATCGACGCGTTCCTGCTCACCATCCATCCGCTCGTGCTGGGCTCCGGGCGGCGGCTGTTCGCCGGCGACGGCGCGCTCGCGAAATTCAATCTCGTCGAGTCGAAGCCGACGACGACCGGTGTGCTGATCGCCCGCTACGAGGCGGCCTAGCCGGCCCGCGCGAGGAGGAAGGACTGCTCCTCGCCGCGCAGCGTCTGGCTCGACGCCTCGTGGATCTCCACGTCGACGAGCTCGCCGGGCGAGGCCAGCCCGCTGAAGTTGACGACCTTGTTGTGGCGCGTGCGGCCGCGCAGGCGCGCCGCGTCGGTCCGCGAGGTGCCCTCGACGAGGACCTCCAGCGTGCGCCCGACGAACCGCTGGGCGCGCTCGCGAGCGCGCCGCTGCACGACCTCGACGAGGCGCTCCATGCGCTCCACGCTCACCTCGTGCGGTAGGAACTCGCCGGCGAAGGCGGCGGCCTCGGTACCGCGGCGGGGCGAGTAGATGAACGTGAAGGCGCCGTCGAAGCCGACCTCTTCGGCGACCGCGAGCGTATCGGCGAAGTCCGCCTCCGTCTCCCCCGGGAAGCCGACGATGATGTCGGTGGTGATCGCGCAGTCCGGGACGTGCTCGCGGATCAGGCCGACGCGGTCGAGGAAGCGCTCGCGCGAGTAGGTGCGGCGCATCCGCTTGAGCACGGGCGTGGATCCCGACTGCAGCGGGAGGTGGATGTGCTCGCAGACGCTCGCCAGCTCGGCGTGGGCGCGGACCACGTCCTCCGTCATGTGGGCCGGATGCGGGCTCGTGTAGCGGATGCGGTCCAGGCCGTCGATGCCGTCGAGCGCGTGCAGCAGTTCGGCGAACGACGTCCGCGGCCGCGCGCCGCGGCCGTAGGAGTTGACGTTCTGGCCCAGCAGCGTGACCTCGCGCACGCCGTCGGCGGCGAGCCCGCGGACCTCGGTGACGAGCTCGTCGAGCGGCCGCGAGACCTCCCGCCCCCGCGTGGACGGGACGATGCAGTAGGAGCAGACCATGTTGCAGCCGGCCGAGATCTGCACCCAGCCCTGGAAGTCGCGGCCGCGCTTGGCCGGCAGGTGGCCGGTGAAGCCCTCGAACTCGAAGAAGCCCTGGGCGGTGATCGAGTCGCTCGTGAGGAACTCCGCCAGCTTGTGGACCTGGCCGGGGCCGAAGGCGACGTCGACGAAGGGGAACTGCCGGAACACCTCGTCCTTGACCGACTGCGCCCAGCAGCCGCCGACCCCGATCACGCGCTCCGGGTCGCGGCGCTTGAGCGCCGCCGCCTCGCGCAGGTGGGCCACGAAGCGCTCGTCGGCCTTCTCGCGGATCGAGCAGGTGTTGAACAGGATCAGCTCCGCGTCCTCGCGGCTGGGCGCCTCGGAGTAGCCGAGCGCCTCGAGCATGCCCTTCATCCGCTCCGAGTCGTGCTCGTTCATCTGGCACCCGAAGGTGGTGACGTGGAACTTCACCGCGCGTAGTCCGTCGCTCTCGACTCCCGGATCACCGTCACCTTGATCTGGCCCGGGTACTCGAGCTCCTGCTCGATCTCGCGCGCGATCTCGTGCGAGAGCAGCACCGCCCCGTCGTCGTCGAGCGAGCCCGGCAGGACCATCACGCGGATCTCGCGCCCGGCCTGCATCGCGTAGACCTTGTCGACGCCGTCGTGGCGGGTGGCGATGTGCTCGAGGTCGCGCAGGCGCTTGACGTACTGCTCGAGCGACTCGCCGCGAGCGCCCGGCCGCGCGCCCGACAGCGCGTCGGCGGCCTGGACGATCACGGCCTCCACGGTCTGGGGCTCGACCTCGTTGTGATGCGCCTCCATCGCGTGCGCGACGGCCTCCGACTCGCCGTGCTTGCGCGCCAGGTCGCCGCCGACGAGGGCGTGCGGCCCCTCGATCTCGTGCGAGACGGCCTTACCGATGTCGTGCAGCAGCGCGGCCCTGCGGGCGGTCTTGGGCGAGGCGCCGAGCTCGTGGGCCATCATCGCCGCGAGGTGGGCGCACTCGACCGAGTGGGCGAGCACGTTCTGGCCGTAGCTGGTGCGGAACTTGAGGCGCCCCAGCAGGCGCACCATCTCGGGGTCGAGGCCGCCGACGTTGGCGTCGAAGCAGGCCTGCTCTCCCGCCTCCTGCATGTGGCTCTCGAGCTCCGACTTCGCCTGGTAGAAGGTCTCCTCGATGCGGGCCGGGTGGATGCGGCCGTCCGAGAGCAGCTTCTCGAGCGTCATGCGGGCGATCTCCCGCCGCACGCCGTCGAAGCCGGAGAGGATCACGGCATTCGGGG
>JAXDGC010000433.1:0-3125 GCA_034665245.1 Solirubrobacteraceae bacterium
AGGCGCTGCGCTGGGGCGTCAACGACCTCGGCGGCACGCTGATGGAGGAGTCGATCTCGCGCATGGCCGGCTCCTACCACGGCGTCCGCCTCGAGCCCGCCGACCTGATCGGCGCCGCCCACGCCGCGGGGCGCCCGGCGGCGGAGCGCACGACCCTCTACGACATCCGGCGCCGCTACGAGCTCGAGGTCGCCGCCTAGTGGCGCAGTTGGTCCTCGGCCCGGCGCTGCGCTACGCCGGGGAGACGGAGGCGCTGATCTGGGTCGAGACCGACGCGCCGTGCACCGTCTCCGTGCTCGGCTGCGACTCGCGGACGTTCTGCGTCGGCGGCCACCACTACGCGCTGGTTCAATGTGAAGGCCTCGAGCCCGGGACGATCGCGCCCTACGAGGTCGCACTCGACGGCGAGACGGTGTGGCCGCTGCCCGGCAGCGAGTACCCCCCGAGCGTCGTCCGCACCCACGACCCGTCGCGGCCGACCAGGATCATGTTCGGGTCCTGCCGCGTCTCCGCGCCGCACGAGCCGCCGCACTCCGAGAGCAAGGACGACGATCCCGAAGGCCGCGAGGTCGACGCGCTGCGCGCGCTCGTGCACCGCATGGTCGAGCAGGAGCCCAGCGAGTGGCCCGAGGCGCTGATCCTGCTCGGCGACCAGGTCTACGCCGACGAGGTCTCGCCGGGCGTGCGCGAGTTCATCCACTCGCGCCGCGATCCCGAGGTCCCGCCGGGCGAGACGGTCGCCGACTTCGAGGAGTACACGCGCCTGTACTGGGAGTCGTGGGGCGCGCCGTACATGCGCTGGCTGCTCTCCACCGTGCCCTCGTCGATGATCTTCGACGACCACGACGTCCACGACGACTGGAACACGTCGAAGACGTGGGTCACGGACATCCGCGCCCAGGGCTGGTGGGACGACCGCATCACCGGCGGCTTCATGTCGTACTGGATCTACCAGCACCTCGGCAACCTCTCGCCGCGCGAGCTCGACGAGTACGACGTCTACACGCGCGTGCGGGAGGCGGAGGACGCCTCGGACATCCTCAGCGACTACGCCTTCAAGGCCGACCGCGAGGTGGAGGGGACGCGCTGGAGCTTCTGCCGTGACATCGGCCCGGCGCGGCTCGTGATGGTCGACTCGCGCGCCGGCCGCGTGCTGGAGCCGGACGCGCGCAGCATGGTCGACGAGGAGGAGTGGCGCTGGATCGAGGAGCACGCCCGCGGCGACTGCAAGCACCTGCTGATCGGGACGTCGCTGCCGCTGCTGCTCGCGCCGGGGATGCACTACCTCGAGGCATGGAACGAGGCCGTGTGCGAAGGCGCGTGGGGGCCGGTCGGCGCGCACTTCGGGGAGAAGCTGCGCCAGGGCCTCGACCTCGAGCACTGGGCGGCGTTCGGCCAGTCGCTCGAGCGGATGATGGGCATCTTCCGCGCGGTCGGCACGGGCGAGCGCGGCGAGCCGCCGGCCTCGATCGTCGCGCTGTCGGGCGACGTGCACCACGCCTACCTCGCCGAGGTCGCGTTCCCGGTCGGGACGGGCATGCGCTCGACGGCATGGCAGGCGACGTGCTCGCCGTTCCGCAACCCGCTCGACAGCAAGGAGCGGACGGTCATGCGCTTCATGGCCTCCGCCCCGGCGCGGGTGATCATGCGCGGGCTGGCGAGGATGGCGGGCGTCGAGGATCCGTCGGTGCGCTGGCGCTACGTCCACCCCGAGCCGTGGTTCGACAACCAGGTCGCCACGATCGAGCTGGACGACCGCCGCGCGCGTGTGGTGCTCGAGAAGACGCTGCCACCCGGCGATCCCGAGGATCCGACCGTTCGGCTCGAGCGTGTCTTCGAGCGCGACCTCAGCTGACACACGTTCCGTGTTCGGGCCATTTAGTCGCAAAGAGCGGGGATCCGAGCGTCCACGCGCCTTTCACCGACATGGATTTCCCGCTGCGATCATCATGGGGTAAGCGCACCTTCTGGAAAGAAGCCCACCTTCGTGCCACAAACCGATGCCGAGCTGCTGCTCGCAGCGAGGACGGATCCACAGGCGTTCCGCGAGTTCTACGATCGCTACGCCGTCTGGGTCCGTTCCTGGTTCCAACGCCAGACGAGCTCCGAGACCGCCGCCCTCGACCTGACCGCCGAGACGTTCGCGCAGGCCTGGCGGTCGGTGAAGCGCTTCCGCGACGAGGCGGAGGGCTCGGGCGCGCCCTGGCTCTTCGGCATCGCGCGCAACCTGCTGCGCCAGTACCACAAGCACAACCGGATCGAGACGGCGGCACGGAACCGGCTCGGGCTGCCGCTCGCGTTCGCCGACTGCGAGGACTACGAGCGCGTCGACGAGCGGATCGCGGCCACGGAGATGGGGCCGGCGCTGCACGTCGCGGTCCAGGGACTGCCCGTCCCGCAGCGGCGCGCGCTCGAGCTGCGCGTCGTGCAGCAGCTCTCCTACGACGAGGTGGCGGGGCGGCTGGGCTGCAGCCAGAACGCCGCGCGGCTGCGCGTGTCCCGCGCGTTGCGGACGCTGACCCTGGCCCTCGGTGGCGCGGAGGGGAGGGCGGGATGAGCCGCGAGCCCCAGCTGCCCGACGACCTCGCGCGCCTGGGCCTCTACCTCGAGGCCGCGGCCAGGCAGTCCGTGCGCCGCCGCGCCCGCCGCCAGGCCCTCATGAACGCGGTCGGCGCGGTCGTGCTCGCCGTGCCGTTCGCACTCGCGGTCGCCGCGGCCGACCTCTCGCCGGGCAACGCGTTCCCGCCGACGCCCGCGGTGGTCTCGCTCGCGCTGGAGCCGCCCACCAACGCCTTCATGGTCCGCCACATCCCCGACGAGCCGCTGCCGCAGGCGCGTAACGGCGCGTGCCTGAGCGTGCAAGGCTGCCGCGCGTTCGTCAAGCCGGCACCGCACATCGACACGATGGGGAAGCGGTAGCGATGGCCGTCAGCCCGATGCCACCGGTCGTACCGCGGCGCGGCGCCGAGCGGGCCCGCACCGGCCGGCTCATTCACGACTCGCTCGGTCTCCTCTCCTCGAAGTGGGCCGTCGACGTCCTGCTCGCCCTCGGCGACGGCACCCGCCGCTACCACCAGCTGCTCGCCGACCTCGAGCCGATCTCGGAGAAGGTGCTGACCCAGACG
>JAXDGC010000434.1:0-18661 GCA_034665245.1 Solirubrobacteraceae bacterium
TCTTCCCGGCGCCGTCGAGGCCCTCGACGGTGATGAGTCGTCCGCTCCTCACCCCTAGGATCATGCCCCGTGAGCGTCCTCGAGGCCCATCCCCATGCCGCCGCCGTGCTCGGCGCGGCGCTGCGCGACCGCCCGTCGCACGCCTATCTGTTCCACGGCCCGGCCGGCTCGGGCAAGCGCGAGGCCGCGCGGGAGTTCGCCGCCGAGCTGCTCTCGCGCGAGGCGCCGGACCCGGAGAACGCCCACGCCCGGGCGCTCGCCGGCGCGCATCCGGACCTGACCTGGGTCGCGCCGAGCGGCGCGCACATCATGCTGCGCGGCGACGTCGACCAGTCCGTGGTGGCGGCCGCCTCGCACACTCCGTTCGAGTCGACCTGGCGGGTGTTCGTGCTCGAGCGCGTCGACACGATGGACGACCCCGCCGCCAACACGCTGCTCAAGACGCTCGAGGAGCCGCCCGGCTACGTCGTGCTGATCCTCCTCACCGACCGCCCGACCCAGGTGCTGCCGACCATCACCTCGCGCTGCCAGGGCGTGCGCTTCGACGCGCCGCCGCCCGGCCGCCTCGCCGAGCGGCTGGAGTCGCGCGGCGTCGCGCCCGCCATCGCCCGCGCCTGCGCACGGCTCTCGCTCGGCGACGGCGAGCGGGCGCGAGCGCTCGCGCTCGGCGACGGGCCCGCGCTGCGCGCCCGCGCCGAGGCGTTCGCCCGCGCGGCGCTGAACGGCGAGGTCGGCAAGGTCAAGCCGTGGACGGAGGTGCTCGCCGCGGCGCGGTCGGCCGGCGGCGCCGCCGAGGCTGAGCTCGCGACCGCGCTCGCGACCGAGCTCGAGTACCTGCCCAAGAAGGAGCACCGGCGCAAGCAGACCGAGTTCACGGAGCGCGCGCGCCGCGCCGCGCGGCGTGCCGAGACCGGCGCGCTCGACCACGCGCTGCAGCTCGTCGGCCTCTGGTACCGCGACCTCGCCTGCATCGCCGCCGATGCCGAGGAGCTCGTGCTCGCCACCGACCGCCTCGAGACGCTGCGCGCCGACGCCCGCGACGCGCACGCCCTGCACGCCGCGCTCGAGCTCGTCGAGGACACGCGCGCGCGGCTGCCGTTCAACGTCAGCTACGACCTCGCGCTGCAGGCGCTCGCCTACCGGCTCGAGCGCACGCTCGCCGGCACGTCAGTCCCGGCATGACCGAGGTCCGGGTCCGCGGCGCCTACGCCACGGTGCGCGGCCCGGGGATCGAGGACGAGGTCGCGGTCGAGGAGCCGCTCGAGATCCGCGTCGACGGCGCGGCGGTCGCGGTGACGATGCGCACGCCCGGCGACGACGAGGAGCTCGCGCTCGGGTTCCTGTACGGCGAAGGGCTGATCGATGCGCCGCATGCGGCCGGCCCGCCGCCGGGGCTGGAGGCCAACATCGTCGAGGTCGCCGGCCCGCTGTTGCGCGACCCCGGCTCGCGCTCGTTCTACGCGACCTCCTCCTGCGGGGTCTGCGGCAAGGGCGCGCTCGAGGAGGTCGCGGTGCACGCCGAGCGCCTGCCCGACGGCCCGGCGATCGCGCGCGAGCTGCTGGCCGCGCTGCCGGACCGCCTGCGCCAGCCGACGTTCGCGCGCACCGGCGGCCTGCACGCGACGGGGCTCTTCAGCGCGGATGGCCAGCTGCTGCGCGTGCGCGAGGACGTGGGCCGCCACAACGCGATGGACAAGGTGATCGGCCGCGCGCTGCGCGACGGGCTCGTGCCGCTGCACGACCACATCCTGTGCGTCTCGGGGCGGCTGAGCTTCGAGCTCGTCCAGAAGGCCGCCGTCGCGGGGGTGCCCGTGCTCGTCGGCGTCGGCGCCGCGAGCTCGCTCGCGATCCGGCTCGCCGACGACCGCAACCTGACGCTCGCCGGCTTCGCGCGCGGCGGCCGCGTCAACGTCTATACGGCTACGGAGCGCGTACGCTCGTGAAGAACCGCCAGACGACCTCGTTGGCCTGAAGCCCGGACGGGTTGTGGCGAGGGAAGGGCGGCGCCGCGCCGGGCCAGCCGTGGTCCGTCCCGTCGAGCCGGATGTGCTCCGCCGCCAATCCGGCCGGGCAGTGCCGGTGGCGCAGGCGGTGCGCGCCCGGCCGCGGGTGCGTCTCGACCGTCGCCACCGCGCAGCCGTCGCGTCGCGCCCAGTCCGTCACGAAGTCCTGCGGATCGCCCTCCCGCTGGGGACCACGGCCCGCGTAGGGGACGACGTGGTCGGCGGTCCCGTGGATCTCCAGCACCGAGGTCCTGCCGCCCGGGCAGTCGTCGAGCGCCCGGTAGCCGCCGGCCACCGGGGCGATCGCCGTCACGGTTCCCGCCATCTCGCAGCCCACGCGCGCGGTGAAGCCGCCGCCGTTGGAGACGCCGGTCGCGTAGACGCGCCTGGGATCGCCGCAGGCGGCCCGCATCGCCTGCGGGAGCAGCGCGCGCAGGCGGCCGACGTCGTCGGGGCGCATGGCGCGGTTGAGGCTCCAGAAGTGGCGCGACGAGCCCGCCGTGGGGTAGAGCACCGCGAAGCCGTGGCGGTCGGCGGTCCTCGAGAGCCCCGTCTCTCGCGCGAAGCCCGGGCCGGTCCCGCCGGCGCCGTGGAAGGCGATCACGAGCGGGAGCGGCGCGCGAGCGTGTCGCGGGACATGCAGGAGCGCGTCGCCGAGCATGCGGTCGCCGGCGGCCGGGGCGCACCTCTCAGCTGCGGGCGAAGCCCCCGTGGGGTCGCCTGCGGCGGAGGGTGAGTCGCCGGTGGTCAAGACGCCGCCGGCCCCGAGGAGCAGGGCGAGCGGGATCCACAGGGTGTGGCGCAGGCGAAGGGGCAGGGCGGAACGTCCACGTCCGGCTCAGGACGAAGGTGAGGAGGGTAACGGGCGCCACCGCCGCGACCTGCGCGGGAAGGTGCGCGAGCCCGAGCCCGCGGACGCCGAGTCGCAGCATCGCGAGGTCCGTCCCCAGGCCGAGCAGCTGGACGGCGGCGTAGCGCGCTCCCGCGGGCCCGAGCGGCCCGGCGTGAGCGAACGTCCAGGTGCGGTTGAGCGCAAAGCCGTTGAGGGCGCCCAACACGAAGGCGACGGCGCCGGCGAGCAGGTAGGGCGCGCCGGCGAGCAGCGCGGCGGCGTACGTGGCCAGCGTGACCGCGGTGTTGGTTGCGCCGACGGCCATGAAGCGCCAGAACTGGGAGGGCAGGCTGCGGGCCATGACCCCACGCTAGTGGCCGGCCGGGGCTGCGGCGGCCGCACCAACTCGATCCGAACCGTCTCCTAACGCAGGCCAACATGGGCGGCCCTAGCGTCGGCGGCGTGACGACCGCACTCGCTCTCCGGCGCCGCTCCGCGATCGCTCTCTCCGGCAAGGAGATCGCGGAGGCGGTCGCCGGAGGGCTGGCGCTGGCCGGCCTGCTCACGCTCGCGACGGGCGTCGCGCTCGCCGCGGCCGAGCGCCCGTCGTTCCTCGCTCCGACGCTCGTCCACGGGGACCCGGCGTGGCTGGCCGGCCCGCTCGCCGGCCGGTGGCCGTCGCTGACCTCGCAGGTGAGCACGCTGCGGTGGGACGCCACGCTGGCGCTGCTCGGGATGCTGGCCTGCTGGGCGCTCGCCACCGCGTGCGCGCGCCGGGCCGGGCTCGCGGCCGTGCTGGTGACCGCGTTCGCGGCCGACGCGGTCCTGCTCCTCGCCCCGCCGTTCTCGCTCGGCGACACCTTCAACTACCTGCACTACGGGCGGATGGCGCCGCTCTACGGCCTCAACCCCTACACGCACCTGCCGATCGCCGCCTCCGCCGACCCCGCGTACCGGTTCACGACGTGGCATCACCTCTTCAGCCCGTACGGCCCGCTGTTCACGCTCGGGACGGAGCTGCTCGCGCCGCTCGGCCTCCCGGCCGCCTATTGGACGCTGAAGGTGGCGGTCGGGCTGGCCGCCGCCGGCGTCGCCGTCCTCGTCGCCCTGCTCGCGCGGCAGCTCGGGCGCGACCCGGCGACCGCGGTCGCCTTCGTCGCGCTCAACCCCCTCGTGCTGGTCTACGGCGTGGGGGGCGTCCACAACGACGTCTTCGTGCTCGTGCTGCTGCTCGCGGGCGCGCTGCTCGTCCTGCGGCGACGCGAGGTCCTCGGCGGGACCGCATGGGCGGCGGCCGCCGCGGTCAAGCTGTCCGCCGGCCTCGCGCTGCCGATCCTGGTGTTAGGGGCGGGGCGCCGTGGTCGCGCGGCGGCCGGCGTCGCGCTCGGCGGCGCGGCGGCGCTCGTCCTCGTGCTGCTTGCGTTCGGCGGGCACCTGCCCAACGACGGCGTGCAGGCGCGGCTCGTCGCCGGGCTCAGCCCCGCGAACCTGCTCGGCCTCGCCACCGGGCACGGCGGGCTCGACGCCGCCCTGCGGGGCGAGCTGCGGGTCGCGCTCGCCCTCGGCACGGCCGGCCTCTGCGCGTGGACGTGGCGGACGCGTGGCTGGGCACCGGCCGCCGCCTGGGCCGCGGCGCTGCTGATCCTGACCCTCGGCTGGGTGATGCCGTGGTACGTGCTCTGGGTGCTGCCCTTCGCGGCGCTCTCGCGCAGCGCCGCCCCGAAGGCCGCGGCGGTGGTGCTGACCGTCGTGCTGCTCGCGATGTGGGCGCCTGCGGGGGTGCCGACGCTGCACCACCTCGGCTGGACCCCGACCCACACGCCCGTGGGTCATCAGAACTCGGTCTACCTCCACCGGCTGCTGCGATGACCGTGGCGCGCCCTAACGCGATCCCAACGCCTCCGGAACCACGCGCAACGCGCGCCGCCGGACACTCCGGTGCATGACCGGATCGCTTGCTCCATCCCGACTCCTCACCCGCCCGCAGGCCGCACCGGCCGCGCCGGCGGAGGGCGCTCGTTCGCCCGCTGCTCCGCTCGACGGCGTGTCCATCGTGCTCCCGTGCTTCAACGAGGCGGAGAACGTCGCCGAGGCCGTACGGCTGGCTTCGCTGGCCGGGCGCCGCGCGGCACGCGCGTACGAGATCATCGTCGTGGACGACGGCAGTACGGACGACACGCTCGCCATCGCCTCCGCGCTCGCCGCGGGCGACCCGTCGGTGCGCGTGATGGTGCACGAGCGAAACCTCGGCTACGGCGCCGCGCTGCGCTCCGGGATCGAGGCGGCGCGGCAGCCGTGGATCCTGCTCACCGACGCCGATCGCCAGTTCGACCTCACGCAGCTCGAGGACTTCCTGCCCTTCGCGCCGGACCACGACCTGCTCGTGGGCCATCGCGTGGCGCGCCAGGACCCGCTCGGCCGGCGCGTCACGGCGCGGGCGTGGAACGCCCTGGTGCGCGTCGTGTTCGGGCTGCCCGTCCGCGACGTCGACTGCGCCTTCAAGCTCGTGCGCCGCGAGCGCGTGGCCAACCTCCCGCTCGTCTCGTCGGGGGCGATGATCTCCACCGAGCTGCTCGTCCGCTGTCTCGCCGACGGCGCGCGCATGAAGGAGCTGGACGTGCGTCATCGGCCGCGGACGGCGGGGCGTCAGAGCGGCAACGACCCACGCGTGGTCGCGCGCGCGTTCGGGGAGCTCGCGGTGCTGCGGCGGCAGCTCGGCCGGGTCGCGCCTCGCTAGATGGCGACCTCCCCCGCCACGACGACGCTGAGCGCACGCCCCCGCGCGCTCAGCATCTCGAGGGCGCTGGCCTGGCCGGCTGCCGCGGCCGCGATCGCGGCGGCGGTGGTGCTGAGGGTGACCGAGCTCGGGCGCGTCCAGCCGGACCCGTTCTACGACGCCGCCGTGCGCAGCATGGGCGAGTCGTGGCACGCATTCCTGTTCGGCGCGCTCGAGCCGGGCGGCTCCGTGTCGATCGACAAGCCGCCGTTCGACCTCTGGCTGCAGGTCGCGAGCACGAAGTCGCTCGGCTTCACGACGACGGCGCTGCTGCTGCCCGAAGCGCTCGGCGGGTGCGCCGCGGTGGCGCTGCTGTTCGTGCTCGTGCGCTCGCTGTGGGGAACGGCGGAGGCGATCGCCGCCGCGGCGGCGCTGGCCGTGTTGCCCGTGTCGGTGCTCACGTCGCGCAGCGACACCATGGACTCCCTGACCGCCGCGCTCACCCTGGTGGCGGCGGTGCTGGTCGTCCGCTCGGCGCGCACCGGCGGCCGCTGGCCGCTCGCCGCGGCGGGCGCGGCGCTCGGGCTCGCGTTCAACGCCAAGCTCTTCCAGGCGCTCATCCCGGTGCCCGCCCTCGCGGTCCTCTACGTCGCCGCGAGCCCACTCACACTCGCGGAGCGGCTCTCCCGCCTCGCGCTCGCGGGCGCGGTCGGGGCGGCCGTCGGCCTCGCCTGGCTCGCCGTGGTCTCCACCGCGCCGCCGCAGGAGCAGCCGTGGGCGTTCGGTTCCACGGACGGGAGCGCGCTCAACTCCACCTTCGTCTACAACGGCATCGACCGCCTCGGCGGGCAGCCGACGGCGCAGCGGCCGGCGGCCGCCGCTCCGCCCGGGCGCCGGCTCGGCGCTCCGGGACCGCTCCGGCTCGTCGGCAGCGGCGGCGCGTTGCGGAGCCGGCTCGCGCCCGAGCTCGTCCCCGCGCTCGTCCTCGGCGGCCTCGCGCTGCTCGCCGCCGCCGCGGGAGCGCTCCGCCGCCGCGGCGCCGAACCTCTGCCGCGGGATCGGCTCGCCCGGGCCGGCGCCGCCGGCCTTGCCGTCTGGCTGCTCACCGGTCTCGTGCTGTTCTCGTTCGTCACGCGCCTGCAGGTCCGCTACCTCGAGGGCTTCACGCCCGCCGTCGCCGCCGCGCTCGGCGTGGGCACGGTCGCGCTCGTCCGCCGCGCGCGCCTGCCGGTCTGGGTGGCGGGGCTCGCGGTCGCCGCGCTGCTCGTGGTCCCCGCGCAGGCCTCGCTCAACGTCGTCCGCTCCGGCGCGTCGGACTCCGGGCACATCGGCACCATGCCCGCACGCGAGACCTCGCTGCTCTCGGCCTACCTGCGCCGCCACTCGGCCCACACCTACTACGAGTTCGCCAGCGCCACGGCCGTCAAGGCCGCGCCGCTGATCGTGCGCGACGGCCGGCCGGTGCTGATGCTCGCCGCCCAGCGGGGGCAGCCGGTGACCTCGATGCACCGGCTCAGGGTCGCGCTCCGCCACCACCGGGTGCGCTACCTCCTGACCGCACCGTGCGGGCCGGCCAGCGCCGCGCGCGCCGGTGGGTGCGGGCAGCTCAACCGCTGGGCGCAGGTCCACGGCCGCGACGTCACCCGGAGCACCGGCCTGCACGGCCGCGGCATCCTCTTCCAGCTCCCTGCTTATCGTGCGCAAAGCCTTACGCGCCACCATCAGCCGTGATGGCCGCGCGTCCGTTGAGCATCCTCATCGTCGACGACGAGTCAGCGCTGCGCGAGCCGCTCGCCCGCGCCTTCCAGCGCGAGGGGCACCGGGTGACCGCGGTGCCCGACGGCGTCGCCGCGATCGACCGCGCGAGCACCGATGCCGTCGACGTCATGCTGCTCGACGTCGCGCTCGGCCCGGGCCCCGACGGCTACGACGTCTGCCGCACCCTGCGCGACCGCCGCAACATCGTGCCGATCATCATGCTGACGGCGCTGGGGAGCGAGGCCGACGCCGTGCTGGGGCTCGAGGCGGGCGCCGACGACTACGTGACCAAGCCGTTCGGGCTGGCGGAGCTGCGCAGCCGCATCCGCGCCGTGCTGCGCCGCACCGGCCGGCACACGCTCGGCGAGGAGGTGCTCACCGCCGGCCCGATCGTGCTCGACCGCGCGGCGCGCGTCGTGCGCCGCGGTGGCGAGCCCGTCGGCCTCACGTTCTCGGAGTTCGAGCTGTTGCAGGCGCTGATGGCGGGCGCCGGCACCACCTTCAGCCGCCAGGAGCTCCTGCGCGCGGTCTGGGGCGACAGCGCCTATCGCGACCCCCGCGCCATCGACGTCCACGTCCGCCACCTGCGCGAGAAGCTCGAGGACCGCCCGGAGCAGCCGGTCCTCATCGTCACCGTGCGCGGCGCGGGCTACCGGCTGCAGTCGCCGTAGCCATGCGGATCCGGCGCTCCGTGGGCGTCCGCCCGCGCCTCGTCGCCACGCTCGTGCTCACCAGCGTGATCACGCTCGCAGTCGCGGCCGTCGCGCTGCTCCCGCCCCTCGAGAACCGGCTGCGCGCCGACGAGCTCGACACGCTCGTCGTGGTGGCGAAGAGCATGCGGTCCTCGTTCAGCCGCCTCGAGCCCGAGGACGTGAAGCCGGGCTCGCGCGAGCTCGGCCGCCTCGCGCGACTGCTCTCGCAGCGGGCGACCGCGCGCGTCACGATTCTCGACGCGGGCGGCGGGCGGCTCGTCGGCGGTGACCCCGTCGTGCCGGACTCCTACGTCGATGCCCGCACCGCCGGCGCCCAGGACCGCGTCGTGCGCGGCACGGGCGCCAAGGGCGAGCTGCGCGCCGCGGTGCCCGCGCGCGCCGGCGGCCGCCGGATCGTGCTCGCCCTCAGCCGGTCGTCGAACGACGCGCCGCGCGCCGCGCAGGTCGTGCAGCGCACCTTCCTTCCGGCCGCCCTCGCCGCCGTCGTGATCGCGGCGGCGCTGGGCTTCGCGGTCTCCACGGGGATGCTGCGGCGGCTCAAGCGGGTCCACCGCACCGCCCTCAGCGTCGCCGACGCGGGCCCCGCCGCGGCGCCGGTGGCCGACCCCGGTCGTGACGAGATCGGCGACCTCTCCCGCGCGCTGGACACCATGCAGGGCAAGCTGCAGCGCCAGGAGGAGGCGAGGCGCCGCTTCGTCGCCACCGCGTCGCACGAGCTGCGCACCCCGCTGCACTCGCTGCACATGATGCTCGAGCTGCTCGACGACGGGCTCGAGGACGACGACACGCGCGTGCAGGTGCGGCGGGCGCGCGACCAGACCCGCCGTCTCTCGGGGCTCGCGGGCAACCTCCTCGAGCTCAGCCAGATCGACGCCGGTGTGCCCCTGCGCACCGAGCCGGTGGACGTCAGGGAGGTGTGCCGCGCCGTCGTCGCCGAGTTCGTCGGCCCGGGCCCGCCGGTCAGGCTGGAGCTGCCCGAGCACGGCTGTTGGGCGCGCGCCGACCCCGGGGCCGTCGCGCAGGTCCTGCGCATCCTGCTCGACAACGCCCGGCGCGTCACGCCGGCCGACGGCGAGGTGAGCGTGTCGGTGTCCCGGCCCAACGGCGCCGCCGAGGTCGCGGTGGAGGACACCGGCCCGGGGGTCGCCCCCGACGAGCAGGAGGCGATCTTCGAGCGCTTCTGGCGCGGCAGCGCGCGCGACGCCGACGGGGGCTTCGGCCTCGGGCTCGCGATCGGCCGCGAGCTCGCGGCGCACATGGAGGGCGACCTGCTCCTCGCGCGCGCCGGCCCGGGCGCGCGCTTCGTCGTCCGGCTGCCGGGCGAGTCGCCGCCGCTCGGTTAGCGACCTCCGCCGATCGGCCCGAGCCGCGGCGTGCGGCCGTGCAGCTCGAAGGCGCGGAACGCGTGGAAGTGCTCGTGGTCGGGGCCGTGGAAGTCGGCCGAGCCGGTCGAGAGCAGCCCCCGCGCCTCGCACTCGTCGTGCAGCAGCAGCGCCTGCTCGGCGGAGTGCTCGGCGTAGAAGCACTCGACGCCGTCGAGCCCTCGCGCCGCGAAGTGCCGCACGGTGGCCAGCACGTGCTCGGGGTCCTCGATGTCCCAGAACGGGTGCGCCCACACGGCCACTCCGCCCGCGGCGTGGATGACCTCGATCGCCTCCTCGACCGTCGGGCGCGAGCGCGCCACGTAGGCGGCGGCGCCCGGCACCAGGTAGGGCGGGAAGAGCTCCTTCTTGCCGCCGATGCCCTCGCGCGCGAGCCGGTCGGCGTTGTCGGGATGCGCGAGCACGGCGTCGGCGAGGTGCGGCCGGCCGAGGCTCTCGTGGGCGGCGAAGGAGGAGTCGTCGAGCGCGAAGCCGAGCTCGCGCAGGCGTTCGGCCATCGCGTGGATGCGCCGCACGCGGTCGGCGCGGAAGTCCTCGAGCGCGGCGAGCAGCCCGGGGTCGGAGGGATCGAGCTCGTAGCCGAGCACGTGCAGGTCCTCGTGCTCGCCGTGCACGCTCGAGAGCTCGGCGGCGGGGGAAAGGCGGATGCCGTGCTCGCGCGCGGCGGCGAGCGCCTCCGGGACGCCCGCGACCGTGTCGTGGTCGGTCAGCGCGAGCAGCTCGACGCCCGCGCGGGCGGCCTCCGCGACGACTGCGGCGGGCGCCAGTGAGCCGTCGGACTGCGTGGAGTGCGACTGGAGGTCGAAGGCGGGCCTGTCAATGGGCATTGACGACTCGTCGTTTGGGGTGGAGGCGCCATGGGCACGCTTCTCGAGTAATCACCCCGAGGGAAGGGAGTGCAGTCATGTCCACAGGATTGATCATCGCCATCGTCATCGTCGTGCTGATCCTGGTTGCTCTGCTCGTGCTGCTGCCGCGCATGCGCGCCAAGGCTGAAGAGCGCAAGGCCCAGAAGGAGCTCGAGTCCCGCCGCGAGCGTGTGGCCACCGAGCACCGCGAGGAAGCTTCGACGCGCGCGTCGCGCGCTGAGCAGGCCGAGCAGGAGGCCGCCCTCGCGCAGAAGAACGCGGAGGTCGAGCGCGCCCAGGCGCAGCGCCACGAGCAGGAGGCCCAGCTGCACGAGCGCGGCATGGCCGACGACAAGCTCATCGAGGACGACGAGCGCGATCGCTTCGACCGCGTGAGCGGCAGCACCGCCACCGCCGATCGCGACGACCGCGGGGGCATCCGCGACGGGACCACCGGCGACACGTCGGATCGCGCCGACACCGAGTACGAGCAGGGCCGCGAGGACGAGCGCGAAACGCGCCGTTAGGCCCTTCGGGACCGGGAGGCACCGCCGGCGCGTGGGATCGCGCCGGCGGTCGACGGGGTAGCACTTCATTCATGGCCGGCAAGCCGCTGTGGCGAAAGGCGTTCGACGCCGTCGAGAGCCGCGCCGCGGGGCCCGTCGAGGCCGGCGCGCACAGCGACGTGCTCGGCGACCTGATCACGCTCAACGTGCGGATCGCACGGCGGGCGCAGCAGGAGGTCGAGCGGCGCACGCGGCGCCTGCTGCACATGGCCAACCTGCCGACCGCGACCGACGTCCGCCGGCTCTCCGAGCAGGTGGCCGCGCTCCAGCGGGAGCTGCGAGAGCTCGAGGACCGCCGGCCGTGAGCCCGTCGCTCGCCCCCGCCGACCTGCTCAGCCGGGTCCAGCGCGACGTCGAGCGCGCCGCCCAGCGCGGCCGCAACGGCCTGCGCTACGCCGCGGGCACGAGCCGGCCGAAGCTCGGGCAGACCCCGAAGGACGTGGTCTGGCGCCGTCACAAGGCCGAGCTCTGGCATTACCGCAACGACGACATCAAGGTCCGGACGCCCGTGGTCATCGTCCACAGCCTCGTCAGCCGCAGCTACGTGCTGGACCTCTATCCCGGCAACAGCGCCGTCGCGTTCCTGCTGAAGGAGGGCCTCGACGTCTTCCTGCTCGACTGGGGCGTGCCCGACGAGGCGGACTCCGGCAACCGGCTCGAGCACTACGTCGACGACGGGATCCCCGCCGCCATCGCCGCCGCCTGCGAGGCGGCCGGGACGGAGGAGGTGACGCTGCTCGGCTACTGCTTCGGCGGCGTGCTCAGCCTGCTCTCCGCCGCGCGCCATCCCGAGCTGCCGATCCGCAACCTCGCGCTCATGGCGACCCCGGTGGACTTCACCAAGATGGAGACGATCACCGCCCTCGTGCGAGAGGGGCGCCTGGATCCGGAGGAGGTCGTCGAGCCGACCGGCAACGTCCCGCCCGACGTGATCGAGAACGGGTTCCGGCTGCTCAAGCCGACCGCGGAGGTCGCGCAGTACGCGAACCTGTGGGAGAACCTCTGGAACGACGAGTTCATGGAGGGCTACCAGGCGATGGGGCAATGGGCGCGCGACCACGTTCCGTTCCCGGGCGCGGCCTTCCGCCAGACCGTCGAGCAGCTCGTGCGCAACAACGCCCTGATGGAGGGAACGTTCGAGCTCGGCGGCGAGCGCGTCGACCTCGGCGTCATCCGCAGCCCCGTGCTCAACATCATGGCCGAGCGCGACCACATCGTCCCGCTCGCCGCGGCCGAGCCGATCGTCGACCTCGTCGGGTCCGAGCAGGCGGAGGAGCTGCGGCTGTCCGCCGGACACGCGGGCCTCGTTGCGGGCCGCAAGGCGGCGAAGGTCACGCTGCCGGGGATCGCGGGCTGGATCGCCGATCACAGCGAGAAAGCCTGATGGAGATCCGCACCCCGTCGCCCCAGGACCTCGACGCGCTGGTGGACTTCTTCGAGCGGGTGCCCGAATCGGAGCGCACGTTCTTCAAGGAGCACGTGCTCGACCGCTCGACGGTCGAGGGCTGGGTCTCCACCGATCGCGGGCGCCGTGGTCTGGCCTTCGACGAGGACGGCCGCGTCGTCGGCTACGTCGCGGTCGTGCCGCACTCCGGCTGGTCGGATCACGTCGGCGACGTCCGGCTGGTCGTCGACCCGGAGCGGCGCGCCCAGGGGCTCGGTCGGGCGCTCGCCCGCTGGGCGCTGTTGCAGGCGGTGGAGTGCGGGCTGACCAAGCTGACCGTCGAGGTGGTGATCGAGCAGGAGCGCGCGGTCGCGATGTTCGGCGGGCTCGGCTTCGTGGCCGAGGGCCTCCTGCGCGACCACGTGCGCGATCACGACGGCCGGCTCCGCGACCTCGTGCTGCTCTCGCACGCGGTCGCGGATTCGTGGTCGGCGATGGAGACCGTGGGAATCGACGATGCCCTTCGGGCGGAAGGTGGGTAACTCGAGCATGGCCGGCACGCAAGAGGAAAAGAGCGTCGAGGAGCTGGGCGCCGAGGTCTCGAGCTCCGTGCTCACCCCGCTGCGGTTCCTCGAGCGCAGCGCCTCCGTCTGGAAGGACCGGCCCGCCGTGGTCTCGGGCGAGAACACGTGGACGTACGGCGAGCACTACGACCGCGTCCGGCGCGCGGCCGCGGCCGTGCGCGGGGAGCTGGGCATCGAGGCGGGCGACCGCCTCGCGGTGCTGCTCCCGAACGTCGCGCCGATGCTCGAGCTGCATTACGCCGTCCCTGGCGTGGGCGGCGTGCTCGTGCCGCTCAACACCCGCCTCGCCTCCCCGGAGTACGCCTTCATCCTCGAGCACTCCGGGGCCAAGGTGCTCGTCGCCTACCGGCCGCTGCAGAAGGTGCTGGATCCGGCGCTCGAGGAGCTCGGGGACGACGCCCCGCGGGTGATCTGGGTGGAGGAGGGCGACGCCGACTCGGACTACGAGCAGTTGCTCGCCGAGACCGACCCGATCGACCTCGAGCGCCCCGACGACGAGCGCGCGTTGATCTCGATCAACTACACCTCGGGCACGACCGGCCGCCCGAAGGGTGTGATGACCAACCACCGCGGCGCGTACCTGCACGCGCTGGGCGTCATCGCGGAGGCGCGCCTGACGCCGCGTTCGAGCTACCTGTGGACGCTGCCGATGTTCCACTGCAACGGCTGGGCCTATCCGTGGGCGGTCACCGCGATGGGCGCCAAGCACGTGTGCCTCCCGAAGGTCGAGGCGAAGCCGATCTGGACGGCGCTGACCAAGGAGGGCGTGACCCATCTGTGCGCCGCGCCGACCGTGCTGACCACGATCGTCGACGCCGACGAGGCTGAGCCGCTCGAGACCGAGGTGTTCGGGTTCGTGGGCGGCGCGCCGCCCTCGCCGACCCTGCTCGAGGCGGCGGCGAAGCTCAAGCTCCAGATCACCCACCTCTACGGGCTCACGGAGACCTACGGGCCGCTGGCGGTCTGCGCCTGGAACCCCGACTGGGACGAGCTCGCCGACGACGAGCAGGCCAAGCTGCGCTCGCGCCAGGGCGTCGGCACGGTCGTGAGCGAGCGGCTGAGGGTCGTCGACGAGGACATGGAGGACGTCCCCGCCGACGGCGAGACGCTCGGCGAGGTCGTCATGCGCGGCGACAACGTCATGAGCGGCTACTACAGGAACGAGGACGAGACGCGCGAGGCGTTCAAGGGCGGCTGGTTCCACTCCGGCGACCTCGGGGTGGTGCACGAGGACGGCTACGTCGAGCTGCGCGACCGCCTCAAGGACGTGATCATCTCGGGCGGCGAGAACATCGCCACGATCGAGGTCGAGCAGGCGCTCAGCGCCCACGACGCGGTCTCCGAGGCGGCGGTCGTCGCCGCGCCGCACGAGCGCTGGGGCGAGGTGCCGGTGGCGTTCATCACCGTGTCCGGCTCGGACGACCCAGACCCCGAGGAGCTGCAGGAGTTCGCGCGCGAGCGCCTCGCCAGGTTCAAGGTCCCGAAGCGCATCATCATCCTCGACGAGCTGCCCAAGACCGGCACCGGGAAGATCCAGAAGTTCGTGCTGCGCGAGCAGGCGGAGAAGGACGCGGAGAAGAGCGGGAGCTAGCTGCTACCCGAGCGAGTCGGCGGTGCCGCGGTCGAGCAGCGCGGTCGCGGCGCCGGGGTCGAGCGGCCCGGCGATGTAGAAGCCCTGGGCGTACTCGCAGCCCAGCAGCTTCAGCGCATTGAGGTGCTCCTGCGTCTCGACGCCCTCCGCGCTCACCTCCAGCCCGAGGTTGTGCGCGAGCGCGACGATCGCCTTGACGATGCCGTGGGCCCCGTCGTCCTCGAGCATCGGGACGACGAACGTGCGGTCCATCTTCACGGCGTCGCCGGGGAAGCGGTGCAGCTGGCGCAGCGACGAGACCCCGAGGCCGAAGTCGTCGATGCGCGCCGCCACGGAGTGCTCGTCGAAGAGCCGGCTCAGCACCCGCCGGGAGGCGTCCGGGTCGTCCATCATCGAGCTCTCGGCGACCTCGAGGCGCAGCCCGCGCGGATCCAGGCGCGCCTCGGACAGCGTGTCGCTCACCAGCTGCACGAAGCCCGGGTCGGCGAGCTGGCGGCCGGACACGTTGACCGAGATCGTGAGCTTCTTCCCACGCGGGCGCGCGCGCCAGACGGCGAGCTGGCGGCACGCCGCCGAGAGGACGAAGGCGCCGAGCGGGAGGATCAGCCCGGTCTCCTCGGCGATCGGCACGAAGTCGCGCGGCTCGATCGCGCGGCCGTTCTCGTCCGTCCAGCGGCAGAGCGCCTCGAAGCCGGCGATCTCGCCCGTCGCGGTCTCGATCACAGGCTGGTAGAGGACGCTCAGCTCGTCTCGCTCGAGCGCCCGCCGCAGGCCGGTCTCGAGCTCGAGCCGCGCAACCACCCGCTCGTGCATGGCCTGGTCGAAGACGGCGTGCCGGCCGCCGCCCTGGGCCTTCGCGCGGTACATGGCGACGTCGGCGTCGCGGACGACGTCCTCCGGCGCGCGGTCGGCCGTCGCGAGCGCGATGCCGATGCTCGCCGACACGTAGATCTCGCGGTTGCCGACCTCGAACGGCGCCGACAGCGACTCGTGCAGGCGCTCGGCCACGATCGACGCGCCGTGCACGTCGCCGATGTCGTCGAGCAGCAGGGTGAACTCGTCGCCGCCGATGCGCGCCACCGTGTCACCGGGACGCAGTGCCGCCTCCAGGCGCTTGGCGACCGCGATCAGCAGGCGATCGCCGACGAGATGGCCGAGCGAGTCGTTGACGAGCTTGACGCGGTCGAGGTCGAGGAACAGCACGGCGCAGCAGAACTCCTCGCTCTGGCGGCGCGCGCGCCGCAGCGACAGCTCGAGGCGGTCGAGGAACAACGCCCGGTTCGGCAGCCCGGTGAGCGGGTCGTGCAGCGCGTCGTGGCGCAGCTCGGCGAGCTCGGTCATCGCGCGCGTGGACACGATCGCGTAGGGCGCGTCGGCGGCCTCCTCGGCCGACCCGACCCAGCGGAGCTCGTAGCCGGCCGCGCCCAGCTCGCGCAGCAGCTGCTGCGTGTCCTCCCGGTCGTCGTCGCCCGCGACGAGCACCGTGATCGGCCGAGGCGGAAGCTCAGGCGTCACGGGAGTCACCGGCCGTCCCTGGCGGTGAGTGGTTGATCCGCATGGTTGGTGTGTTTCAGCCCCGTGTCGTTCCTTGACGCCTTGACAGTAGAGCGCGCCAAACCTCTCAGCGGCCGGAGTCGGCGCATGTACGAGCGCGCGCACGGCGGTTCGAATTAACGACGAGTTCATGGCCGGTCCTAAAGTGAAGGCGGATGGCCGCTCGCCCTTCCTCCTCCTCCGGCTCCGCGAGCGAGCCGCTCCCGCGCGAGGTCTGGGTCGTCTCCGCCGTCGTCGTGATCGGCGTGATCATGTCGATCCTCGACACCACGATCGTCAACGTCGCGCTCGAGACGCTCTCGCGCGAGCTCAACGCGCCGCTCAACACGATCCAGTGGGTCGCGACGGGCTACCTGCTCGCGCTCGCCACCGTGATCCCGCTGACCGGCTGGATGACCGAGCGCTTCGGCTCGAAGCGGATCTGGATGATCTCGGTGTCGCTGTTCGGCCTCGGCAGCGCGCTCTGCGGGCTCGCGTGGTCGGCCGAGTCGCTGATCTTCTTCCGCGTGCTCCAGGGCTTCGGCGGCGGCATGATCATGCCGGTCGGCATGGCCCTGCTGGCCCAGACCGCGGGCCCGACGCGGGTGGGGCGGGTGATGAGCGTGATCGGCGTGCCGATGCTGCTCGGCCCGGTCCTCGGCCCGGTGGTCGGCGGTGTGATCGTCGACAGCGTCTCGTGGCGCTGGATCTTCTACGTCAACGTGCCGATCGCGTGCTTCGCGCTCGTCCTGGCGGCGAGGCTGCTCAAGAGCGACGCGGGGCGCGCCGACGCCGGGCGGCTCGACTGGCTCGGGCTGCTGCTGCTCTCCCCTGGGCTCGGCCTGTTCGTGTTCGGGCTCTCGGAGAGCGAGTCGCAGGGCGGCTTCGGCCATCCCCTCGTCTGGGGCCCGATCGTCGCGGGCCTCGTGCTCGTCGCGATGTTCGTGCGCCACTCGGTGCGGGTGGAGCGGCCATTGATCGACGTACGCCTGTTCCGCGTGCGGGCGTTCAGCGCCGCGGCGACGACGACCTTCCTGGTCGGCGGCGCGCTGTTCGGCGCGATGATCATCCTGCCGCTCTACTACCAGCTGGCGCGTGGCGAGAGCGCGCTGACGGCCGGCCTGCTGATGGCGCCGCAGGGGCTCGGGGCGGCGCTGGCGATGCCGCTGGCCGGCCGGCTCACCGACCGGGTCGGCGGTGGGCGCGTGGCGGTCGTCGGGCTCGTGATCCTGACCCTGGGGACGATCCCGTTCGCGTTCGTGGACGCGTCGTCCTCGTACACGCTCCTGGCCCTCCTGCTCGTGGTGCGAGGCCTCGGGATCGGCGGCTCGATGATGCCGGCGATGGCCGCGGCCTACGCGACGCTGCAGCGGGACGCCGTCCCGCGCGCGACGAGCTCGCTCAACGCGCTGCAGCGGATCGGCGGCTCGATCGGCACGGCCGTGCTGGCGGTCGTGCTGCAGGGCCAGATCAAGGACCAGCTCGCGGCGGCCCAGGTCGGCCAGTCCGCCCCGGCCGCGTCGGGGACGCTCGAGCAGCTGCCCGAGGCCCTGCGCACGCGCCTCGCCGAGCCGCTGGCGAGCGCCTTCGCCTCGACCTTCTGGTGGGCGGTCGGCATCTCCGTGCTCGCGATCGTCCCGGCGACGGTGCTGGCGCTGACGCAGCGCCGCGCGCGGCGGGCCGAGGCCGAGCCCCTCCTCGAGCCGGAGAAGCTCCCGGCCTGAGTGAATCGGTAACTGATAGGTTACGCTTACGATGACGCCGCGCGAGGGCACACGCGAGCGGCCCTGGGCGCTCAAGACACCGAGCGGCGGCTCGGAGTTCACCGCCTTCCGCGACGATTCCCTCGACCCGCCCGCGCTGGTCGTGCAGGTCGGCAAGTCCGAGCTCCGCTACCACGCGCGCTGCCTCGACGACCTCCACGCGATGCTCTCCGAGCACGGCGACTGGATGCCGCTCGGCAGCGCCGACGAGCAGAAGGCCGCGCCCGAGGGCACGGTCGAGGCCTGGGCGCGAGCGGCCGACAACCCCGTCGGCGGGTGGTACGGCCTGAAGAAGGGCATGCGAGGCCGCTTCGCCAATTACGTCCCACCGGTCATGGAGGTTCTCGGCCGCGCCGAGGTCGAGCACGGCCCGCGCAACAACCGGATGCGCGCGCTGTAGGGCGGTACCCTCTCGGTCGCCCCGCCGCCGTAGCTCAGCTGGTAGAGCACTTCACTCGTAATGAAGGGGTCAGCGGTTCGAATCCGCTCGGCGGCTTGCTCTGAACTTCTGAGCGACGTTCGGATCGCCATTCGGGTCCTGAATCAGTCCGCGGCCGATCGTCACTCCCGTGAGCTTCGCGCCACGAGGGCGCCGCTTCAGGCAGAGATCATGCATGTTGTCGGCGTTGGCCGAGGTCGGGTGATCGCGGAGATCGGCGACATCGAGCGGGGCAACCGCGACGACCTTGCCGTTCGGCCGTTTGTAGATGGCGCGGTAGGACGCGACAACGGCGGCGCCAACCTCAGCGCCTGTGGGGTAGGCCGTGAGCCCGTTGGACCACGTCACGCGTACGAAGGTCTTGCCGACCGTGCAACGGTTGGCGTCACCGCGGTAGATCGCGGGCGTGAGCGTCCACGCGTCCACGATGTACGGGCCTCCGAGCAGCGGTTTTACGCTGGCCTGCGGCAAGGTCGGGATCTGCCTCCATCGAATCGTTCCGGGAGCCCTGCCCTGTAGCGCCCCGACAACGCGAATCGCAGCCGGCGT
>JAXDGC010000435.1:0-5786 GCA_034665245.1 Solirubrobacteraceae bacterium
CGTCGACGGCGCCCGAGCGCACGAGCATGTCGGCGATCTCCAGCGCCTGCTCGCCGTAGTCGGGCTGGGAGACGAGCAGCTCGTCGATGTCCACGCCGATCTTCTGGGCGTACAGCGGGTCCATGGCATGCTCGGCGTCGATGAACGCGCACACGCCGCCGAGCTTCTGCGCCTCGGCGAGGACGTGGTAGACGAGCGTCGTCTTGCCCGAGGACTCCGGCCCGAAGACCTCGACGATGCGCCCGCGCGGCATGCCGCCGATGCCGAGCGCGAGGTCGAGCGAGAGCGCCCCGGTCGGGATCGCGTTCACGCTGACCTGGGCACCTTCATCGCCCATGCGCATCACGGTGCCCTTGCCGAACTGGCGCTCGATCTGCGTCAGCGCGCCCTGCAGGGCGGTGTCGCGGGCCTTGACGCCCGCGGTGTCCGTGGCATGGTTGCTCATCTGGGCGTGCTCCTCATACGAAGTGGAGCGAGGAGGCTAGGTGGGGCGTCGGACGGAAGACAACGCCGTCCTGTGCCGGAATCGCGCCGTATTCGCCACGTTTCGCGCACGGCTCGCGACCGGTCGCGGCGGCCCCGCCCGCAGGCGCCCGCGCACCCTCCGGCCGCCGAGCCGCCCGCGCACCACGCCACTCCCCGAGATCCGCACCCGGCCGCGGGCCGCGTGGGCGCCCGAGATCCGCAGACGGGCGCTCCCATGCTGCGGCAGCAGGCCGCTGACACGGACGCCGGGAACCACCTGGAGGCCCTCCAGAGCGATCGAACGGCGGTGCAGGCGGAATGTCCCGCCGCGCAGCCCCGCGCCCGCCAGCGGCGAGCCGAGGGCCGGTGAGAGGGCGAAGGTGAGGTCGTCGAGCGTGACGTCGAGCGCGGCCACCGTCCGCCCCGCCCTCCCCGGCACGCCGGCCGTCGCGCCGAGCTGGTCGAGCGAGGTCGGCGGCACGCCGGTGGCGGGCACCTCCGTCGGCACGGCCGGGCAGCCGACGTTGACGGGCCGCCCGCGCAGGAACGAGTACAGGCGCCGGATGCCACAGCGCGACGGGTCCCCGCCGACGACCGCGTGACCGACGCCGGGCACGACGACCCGCTGCGCGCCCAGCGCGGCCGCCACGCGCGCCGAGCCCGCCGGCGGCGTGCGCAGGTCCTCGCCGCCCTGGAGCACGAACGCGGGGACCTTGGGGTAGGCGCCGCCGGTCGGCGGGGGCGCGGACGCCTCGGGCCAGTGCAGGCAGAGGTCGATCTCGTCGGCCTTCGCCTCCGCGTAGGCGAACGGGAAGAAGGCGCTCGGTCCGAGCGCCGCCGCCTGCTCGGCGGCGCGCTGCGCCCGCTCGCCGAACGGCGTGCCGCGTGGCCACGGCAGCGGCGTCTCCTCGCACACCGTCGCATAGCGGGCGGCCGAGAAGACGCGCGGAGACGGCAGCCGCGAGAGGCTCGCCGCCGCGTCGATGAGGCGCAGCAGCGGCGCGGCGTCGCGGTGGTCGAGCGCCGCGCGCACCGCGACCGGGATGCCGGCGCGGATCGAGGGGTTGTAGTCCGAGTCGAACATCAGGTCCGACAGCGCGAGCGCGGTCAGCGTGCCGGGGCGCTTGCGTCCGCGGGCGCCGTAGGTCACGCCGTGCAGCGGCGCCGCGCGCAGGCGGTCGGCGAGCCGCGCGAGGTCGGCGGCCGGGTCCGCGCTGACGCCGCGACAGCGCGCCGGGCACAGCGCCGCCAGCGTCGGCCGCATCGCCTGGTAGGGCTCGCGCCCGAACGCGTCGGCGTCGTCGGGCTCGAGCACCGAGTCGAGCGCGATCCGCGCCACATGGTCGGGGTGCGCGCGCGCGTAGGCGAGCGCGAGCTTGGTGCCGTAGGAGATGCCGAAGAGCGTCAGCTTCCGCACGCCCAGCGCCTGCCGCACCGCCTCCACGTCCTCGACCGATTCGCGCGTCGTGTAGAAGGCGCGCCGCGCGCCCAGGCGGCTCGCGCAGTCCGCGGCGGCCGCGGTGGAGCGCAGGCGGTCGTCGCGCTCGAGCGCGCGGCAGCGCAGCAGGCCGGAGTCGCCGGTGCCGCGCTGGTCGTAGGAGATGAGGTCGAAGCGTCCCGTCAGGCCCGCGACCTCGATCAGCACGTCGGAGAACTCCTCCACTCCCGCCCCGCCCGGGCCGCCCGAGAGATAGAGCAGCGTCGGCCGCCGGCTCGGCGGCGTGTAGCGGGCGACCCGCAGCCGCACCGTCCCGGGCGTCGCGCCCGAGCGGTCGAGCGGCACCCGCAGCGCGGCGCAGTCCGCCTCGACGTCGCCGCAGCCCGTCCAGCGCAGCCGCGCTCCCGCAGG
Organism: Solirubrobacteraceae bacterium; assembly: GCA_034665245.1. GTDB lineage: Bacteria > Actinomycetota > Thermoleophilia > Solirubrobacterales > Solirubrobacteraceae > DASQFQ01. The sequence goes on from JAXDGC010000435.1 coordinate 2,315, forward strand.
CGCGGCGGCGACGAGCAACGTCAGCGCCGCCGCGCCGATCGTCGCCCCCCAGCGCGCGCCGCCGTTCATTGCGCGCGAGCTTAGTCCGCTCCGGGGCCGCCGGGAAGCTCGCTGGACCACTCTTGTAGCGGCAGCCGCGCCAGCGCTTCGTAGCGGGCGCCGCCGCGGCGCAGCCGCGACTCGTAGAGCGTCAGCGCCTCGCCGTAGAAGGTGACCGGCGCGGGCCCGGGCAGCTTCTCGCCGGCCACCCGCGCGTCCGGCCGCAACCGTGCCACCGTCGCGTGCGGGCGGAACTCCCGTGCCTCGGGCTCATAGAGATCGCGAGCCGCCAGCTCACGGCTGACCCACGCCTGCAGGTCCGCCAGCGTGCCGTCGTGGTCCACGATCGCCGCCGTCAGCACGCGCGGGCGCCGCATCGGGAGCCCCAGCGCGCGGCCGAGCGTGAGCCGCGGCGCGTTCGCGGGCGCCTCCTGCAGCAGCGCGGCGACCCGCTCGACGTCAGCCTCGGGGCGATGACCGAGGAAGGCGAGCGTCAGGTGCAGCGCCTCGTCGGGGACGGGGCGCCAGAGCGCCGGGTCGGCCACGGCCGCGCGGAACGCCGCGAGTGCCTCGCGCGCGGGCGCGGGCAGGTCAAGCGCTACGAAGAGCCTGAGCTTCACGCAGCAGCCGCCGCAACCCGTGCATCGTCACGGTGGTGGTCCGCTCGCGGATCGTCTGGCGGTCGCCGGGGAGCAGCACGCTGCGATCCCAGCGCTCGACGCCGGCGCCCGCCACGCTCAGGCAGACCGTGCCGACGGGCTTCTCCTCCGTCCCCCCGCCTGGGCCCGCGATGCCGGTGATGCCGATCCCGACGTCCGCGCCGAAGCGCGCTCGCGCGCCGTCGGCGAGCGCCGCCGCGACCTCCGGGGAGACCGCGCCGTGGCGCTCGATCAGCTCCGCGGGCACGTCGGCGAGCGCGACCTTGGCCGCGTTCGAATAGGCGACGATGCCGCCCAGCATGTACTCCGAGGAGCCCCCGCGCTCGGTCAGCCGAGCCGACATCAGCCCGCCCGTGCAGGACTCCGCCACCGCAACGGTGCGGCCTTCCAACAACGCGATCACCTGGTCGTCGACGGTCGAGCCGTCGAGGGAGAAGACCGTCTCGGCGTACTGCTCGCGGATGGCCGCCTCGAAGTCGTCGTAGACCGCGGCGGCGTCGGGCTCGAAGACCGTGGCGATCTCGATCTCCCCACGCCGCAGGCAGGTCGTGATCTCGAGCCGCTCGAGCGGCACGCCGTCGCCCTCGATCTCGCGCAGCGAGCGGGCGATCTCGGACTCCGGGATCCCGAACAGGCGCATGATCCGCTGCTCGTAGGTCCCGGCGCGCTCGAGCAGGGCGCTCATCGCCTCGGTCTCCAGCGCCGTCTCCCACATCGGCTGCAGCTCGCGCGGCGGCCCCGGGAGGACGAGCACGGTGGGGCTGCCGGGCACGACGAGGCCCGGCGCCGTGCCGACCGGCTCGAGCACGGTCGCGCCTTCGGGCACGAGCGCCTGCTTGCGATTGCTCGCGCGCATGGCGTCTTCGTCGAGGTTGCGCCAGCGGCGGCGCAGCCGTTCGAGGATGGCCCAGATCCGCTCCTCGAGCGCCGCGTCGAGGGCCAGCGGGCGGCCCGTGAAGTCCGCGACGACCTCGGCGGTCAGGTCGTCGGCGGTCGGGCCGAGGCCGCCGCTCGTGACGATCAGGTCGAGGCCCTCGGCCGCCATGAAGTCCAGCGCGGCGCGCATGTCGCCGCGCCGGTCGGCCACGATCAGGATGTTCGCCACCTCGACGCCGCGCTCGCGCAGACGCTCGGACAGCCACGGGCCGTTGCGGTCGGAGATGATCCCCGACAGCACCTCCGTGCCGGTGATGAGGATGCCGGCTCTCACTGACAGGTAGGCCGTTGCGCCGCGGGCAGCTCGCGCGGGCGCTTGCCGGGCCGCAGCTCATAGCCGACCGCCGTCGTGCGGTCCGGCACGTCGATCGTGCGACCGCCCGACTTCAGGCGCGCCTGGCCGTTGCCGAAGGTGACGCGGAAGCGGCGGCCGCGGTAGCGCTTGGTCTGCCCGCCCGCCTGCAGGGTCTGGCTGTTGATCAGCGGGCGCCCGCGCGCGTCGACGAGGCAGACGTTGACGGGTCCGGTGGGCACGATCTGCAGGGTGACACGCCGCGGCGGCGCCGGCCTCCGCTTCTGCTTGCGCGCCGGGACGCGGGTCGCGGTCGCGGTCGGCTCGGTCGCGGTGGGCGCGTTGCCGCCGTTGTCGCCCCCGCCCCAGGTTCCGAGCGCGTAGAGGGCGGCCAGCAGACCGACGATGCCGACCACGGCCGCGATCCCCGGACCCAGGATCCCGCGCCGCCGCCGCTCGCGCTGCCCGCGACGCCCGCCGCCGCGCGGGGCGAACGGCGTGAGCTCCATCGTCGCGGGACGCTCGAAGCGCTGCTTGTACTCCTCGACCAGCTGGCGCGAATCGAGCCCCAGGTAGTCGGCGTAGGAGCGCAGGAACGTCTTGACGAACGTCGGGCCGGGGAGCAGGTCCCATTCCTCGTTCTCGAGCGCGCGCAGGTACTTGGCACGGATCTTGGTCCCTGCTTCGACCTCCGTGATGTCCACCCTGTTGCGCATGCGCGTCTCGCGCAGCGTCTGGCCGATCTCCGGCATGACTCAGGTGGAGGGTACGTCAGTCCGGGTCTTCGCCCGCCACGGGGACGGGACCGGCCGAGCGCTCGGCCAGGCCGGCGAGTACGCGCGAGATGTCGGCCTCGGCGACGAGCACCTGGCGGGGCTTGGAGCCCTCGTAGCCCGAGATCACGCCTCGCCGCTCGAGCATGTCGATGAGGCGGCCGGCGCGGGTGTAGCCGAGGCGCAGGCGGCGCTGGAGCATCGAGGTCGAGGCGGTCTGCATCTCGGCGACGAGGCGGATGGCGTCGGGGAGCAGCGGGTCCTCGTCGGGGTCGAAATCGGTCTCCGGCCCCGACTCCTCGGCCACCTCGACGACCTCCTCCAGCAGCTCCTCGCGGAACTCGGGCTCGCCCTGGCGGCGCCACGCCTCGGTCAGCTTCGCGATCTCCGACTCGTCGATGTAGGCGCCCTGGATGCGCTGGAGCCGCGAGGTGCCGACGGGCGAGAAGAGCATGTCGCCCTGGCCGAGCAGCGACTCCGCGCCGTTCTGGTCGAGGATCACGCGCGAGTCGGTCTGCGAGGAGACGGAGAAGGCGATGCGGCTCGGGACGTTCGCCTTGATCATGCCGGTGATGACGTCCACGCGCGGGGACTGCGTGGCGAGCACAAGGTGGATGCCGACCGCGCGGGCCTTCTGGGCGAGCCTGATGATCGAGTCCTCGACGTCGGCGGGCGCGACCATCATCAGGTCGGCGAGCTCGTCGATCACGCACAGGATGTAGGGCAGCGGCTGCTCGCCGCGGCGCTCCTTGACCTTGTTGAGCTCGATCAGC
>JAXDGC010000436.1:0-4950 GCA_034665245.1 Solirubrobacteraceae bacterium
CGCCGCTACCTCGAGGAGCGCGGCGTCACCCACGCGATGCTCGCGATGCTGCCGGGCGAGACGCGCGTCGTCGGCACGATGCTGCTGGCCAACCGCCCCGGCGTCGTCCGCGACTTCTCCGACGCCGACCTGCGCCTGTTCGAGACCCTGGCCACGAACGCCTCCGTCGCGCTGCAGTACGACCGCCTCGAGCAGACGGTCTGGCAGCTGCGCGAGCTCCAGCGCCAGCTCGAGCACCAGGCCTACCACGACTCGCTCACCGGGCTGGCCAACCGCACGCTGTTCATCGATCGCGTCGAAGAGGCGCTCGCGCACCCCGACCCCTCCGTCGCGGTGCTGTTCGTGGACATCGACGAGTTCAAGACCGTCAACGACACGCTCGGTCACTCCGTCGGCGACCAGCTGCTGATCGCGGTCGGCGAGCGGCTGTGCACCTGCGTGCGCCCGTCGGACACCGTGGCCCGCTTCGGCGGCGACGAGTTCGCGGTCCTGCTCGACCGCCTCGACGGGCCCGAGGACGTCGTGGTGGTCGCCGAGCGCATCCTGTCCGCACTCGCCCAGCGGATGCCGGCGGGCGACGAGATGGTGAGCGTCGGGGCCAGCGTCGGCATCGCCACCAGCCGCCCGGAGTCGATGCGCGCCGGCGAGCTGATCCGCGACGCCGACGTCGCCATGTACGACGCCAAGCAGCGCGGCAAGGGCCGCTGGGCCCGCTTCGAGCGCAGCATGCACACGGCGATCCTGCGCCGTCACGGCCTCAAGGAGCAGCTCCAGCAGGCGGTCGCGCGCGGCGAGTTCGCCGTCGAGTACCAGCCGATCGTCAGCCTCGCCAACGGCGACGTCGTCGCCGCCGAGGCGCTCGTGCGCTGGAACCACCCGGAGCGCGGCCTCGTCGCGCCGGGCGAGTTCATCCCGCTGGCCGAGGAGACCGGGCTGATCGTCCCGATCGGCGAGTTCGTGCTCGACGAGGCCTGCCGCCGCGCGGCCGCCCACCCGAACCTGAGCATGCACGTGAACCTCTCGGCGGTCGAGCTCCAGCACGTCGACGTGCTGCTGCGGGTCAGGGAGACGCTGGCCCGCTACAACATCCCGACCGAGCAGCTCGTGCTCGAGATCACCGAGAGCGTGCTCGTCGACGTCGGCATGAGCGCCACCCTGCGCGAGCTCCACGAGACCGGCGTGCGCCTCGCGCTCGACGACTTCGGCACGGGCTACTCCTCGCTGAGCTACCTGCGCTCGTTCCCGCTCGACATCCTCAAGATCGCCAAGCCGTTCGTGGACGGTGTGACGGGCCGGCTCGAGGAGCGCTCCTTCGTCCGCATGATCATCGAGCTGGCGGGGACGCTCGGCCTCGAGGTCGTCGCCGAGGGCATCGAGTCCGCCGACCAGCTCGACGTGCTGCGCGAGATGGGTTGCGACCTCGGCCAGGGCTTCCATCTGTCGCCGCCGCTGTCCACCGCCACGATTGAAGAGCGCATCCGCATCGAACGCCCGTCCAGGGGCACTCTCGGCGCTTCGACGCCGGGTCGATAGAGCAGCGAGAGCTGCAGTACGTAGGGCAAACCCGTCGCGAGGCGGGGACGCAAAGCCAGGGGCCTCCCGAGTGAGGCAGCCCAGCCGCCGGCTCGAAACACCTTGAGCCCTTAGCGACATGGAGGTCGCAGCGTCTTATGCCCTACGCCCCGAACATCGTCTTCCGGATGCGCTGGATGATCGGCATCGCGCTGCTCGCGCTCGCCGCCATCGTCCCGGCCACCATCGCGCGTTCCGGGGCTGAGCTGCCCTCCACGGGCTCCGCTCCCGTCGCCGCCGCCCCGCTGCCCTCGCTGTCGCCGGCGCTCGCCGACGCCGCCGAGCGCACGCCCGGCAAGCGCGTCGAGGTGATCGTCCAGATGACGGCGGGTACCAGGCGCGCCGCTGCGGCGCCGCTGGTCCGCGAGCTCGGCGGCAAGGTCACGCGCGACCTCCACATCATCAACGCGGTCGTGGCCACCCTGCCCGCCTCCGGCGCCCGCGAGCTCGCGGCCCGCCCCGAGGTCCGCGCGGTCTCCCCCAACGGCGCGATCAAGCCGCAGGCGAGGGGCGACCTGCTCTCCACCAGCTTCAACCAGTCGATCCAGGCGCCGTACCTCTGGAACACCTACGGCGGCACCGGCCGCGGCGTAGGCGTCGCGGTCATCGACACCGGCATCGCCGGCGACCTGCCCGACTTCCGGATCTCCTCCCTCGACCGCCGCTCGCGCGTCATCGGCTCGGCGGTCGTCAATCCCGACGCCACGACGGCGACCGACCGCTACGGCCACGGCACCCACGTCGCCGGCATCATCGCGGGCGACTCCGACGTCCGCGACCTCGGCGACCCGAAGAAGGGCCGCTTCTCGGGCGTCGCCCCGCGCGCCAACCTCGTCTCGGTCAAGGTCTCCGACGACGAGGGCAACACCAGCGTCCTCGACGTCATCGCCGGCATCCAGTTCGCGATGGACCACAAGGCGGAATACAACATCCGCGTCATGAACCTGTCGCTCGAGTCGACGGTCGCCGAGTCCTACAAGACCGATCCGCTCGACGCTGCTGTCGAGGCTGCCTGGAACGCCGGCATCTTCGTGGTCGCCGCCGCCGGCAACCGCGGACCGGGCGGCGACGCCGTCCAGTACGCGCCCGGCAACGACCCCTACGTCGTGAGCGTCGGCGCCGTCGACGACCAGGGCACGAAGGACATCGGCGACGACGAGCCCGCGAGCTGGTCGAGCCGCGGCACGACCCAGGACGGCTTCAGCAAGCCCGACATCTACGCGCCGGGCGCCAAGATCGTCTCCGACCTCGCGCCCAACAGCGCCTACACCAGGCTCTGCCCGTCCTGCATCAGCGAGGACGGCGAGTACATCCGGACGGGCGGCACCTCGATGGCCGCCCCGATGGTCGCCGGCGCCGCCGCGATCGGGTTCCAGCTCATGCCGAGCCTGACCCCGGATCGCATCAAGGCGCTGCTGCGCGACTCCGATCGGCCGCTCACGGACACGATCGACGAGCTCAGCCTCGTCGACGCCGCGCGGCGCTTCTCCACCGACGGGGGCCGGCTCGCCAACCAGGGCCTCACCCCGAACGAGTACATCGACCCCGCCACCGGCGGGATCGACTACACGCGGTCGAGCTGGAGCCGGTCGAGCTGGAGCACCGCCTCGGACCTGCTGCGGTCGAGCTGGAGCCGCTCGAGCTGGAGCATGGCTCCGGCCGAGCAGCCGGCTGACGGCTACCACGACGCCGTCGACCCTGCGCGGTCGAGCTGGAGCCGCTCCAGCTGGAGCCGCTCGAGCTGGTCGACGAGCTGGAGCAAGTAGCCGCGTCGAACGGATGTCCACCCGGGGTACGGCGGCCGAAAGCAGCCGCCGATACCCCTAATGAGAGCTGCAGGATGTAGGGCAAACCCACCGCGAGGTGGGGACGCAAAGCCAGGGGCCTCCGTGTGGAGGCAGCCCAGCCGCCGGCTCACCAGTTCAAACCCAGAGCCCAAGCACGCGACATGGAGGTCGCCGTCACTATGCCCTCATCTAGCAACATCCTTGAACGTCTCCGCTGGAAGGTCGGGCTCGGCCTCGTCATCGCCACCGCCGGCTTCGCCGCACAGGCCGCCCCTTCCGGCGCTCCCGCCAACGAGGTCGCCCGCTCCAGCTGGGGCGCCGCCGCCGAGTCGACGGACGTCGCTCGCTCGAGCTGGGGCATCATGGCCGAGCCGAGAGAAGCTCGCCCGGTCCTGGAGGTCGCCCCGCCGGCCACGGACGTCGCCCGCTCGAGCTGGGGAGCCGCTGCCGAGGCCGCGGACGTCGCCTAGCGCCACCAGCCTCACCGAGGGTCAGTCGTAGGAACCGGAGCGCCAGAGCACTAGCCTGGCGCTCCGTGTTCGTTCTGGAGGCCTATCGCCGCACGGGCGCGGACCCGCCGTTCGGCGATCCGCGCCGCGCGCACGGCGTGCGGTTCGAGGGGTACTACTGGCGCTTCACGGACGCCGCCGCGGGTCGTGTCGTGATCGTGCTCTGCGGCGTCTGCCGCGACGCCGCCGGGACCTGGGCGGTGGTCGCGCTCGCCGGCCACCCCGGGGGGCTCGTGCGCTCTCGTATCGTGCCGCTGGCGCGGGCCGACGGGAGCGGGCTGGGCGTCGAGGCGGGCGACGTCCTGCACGGCACGACGAGCACGCTGCGCGTCGACCTCGGCCCCGACGCCCGGCTCGACGTCGCGCTCCAGGAGCCGCGGCCGTGGCCGCGCCGGGTCTTCGGCGGCATCGGCGCGCCCCAGATCGTCCCCGGGCTGCCGCAGTACTGGCACCCGCACCTGCTCGGCGCGCGGGTCGCCGGAGAGGCGAGGCTGGGGGAGACGACGGTCGACCTCTCCGGCGCGACGGCCTACGCGGAGAAGAACTGGGGGCCGGCCTTCACCGAGCACTGGTGGTGGGGCCAGGCCCAGGGCTTCTCGGACGCCGACGCGTGCGTCGCGTTCGCGGGCGGTCGGATCGCGCTCGGGCCCGCACACGGCGCGCCCACCGCAGTCGTAGTGGCGCTCGAGGGCCGCGTGCTGCGCCTGGCGCCGCCGTTCGCCCGCATGACCACGGCCGTCGGCGCGGCGGGTTGGCGCGTGCACGGGCGATCGGCTCGCCATACCGTCGAGCTCGAGGGCGAGGCCGTGGGCCCGCCGGCGGTGCTGCCGGTGCCCGTGCCCGGGCGCCGCGAGGTCACCGACCGCTCGCACCAGTACCTGGCAGGGCGCCTGCGGGTGGTGCTGCGCCGGGGGCGGCGGACCGTGTTCGCGGGGGAGTCCTCGCTCGCGGGACTCGAGCGGTGGGCTTAACCGCCCGGCGCAGTTGACGTTCCCTCCGCCCGTCGCGCCGCCACCGTCAGCGGCTCCGCGCCCACGAGCCGCTCGAACGGGCCGATCACGGTCCAGAGCGCGCGCAGCCGC
>JAXDGC010000437.1:0-6733 GCA_034665245.1 Solirubrobacteraceae bacterium
GTGACGATGTGCTGCGGCGGCGGCCTCGGGACGGGGACGCTGATCCAGCGGATGTAGCCGCGGCGGGCGCTACTGGGCGAGCTGGTTGGCCATGGCGGCCATGAGGTTCATGCCGCCGTCGACGACCAGCGTCTCGCCCGTGATGTAGCTCGCCTCCGATGAGGCGAGGAAGGCCGCGGCGGCGCCGATCTCGTTGGCGTCGCCCGGCCGGCCGAGCGGCACGCCCCTGCGCTCCTCGGTCTTGGGGTCGGTGTCCTCGTTGCCGGTCATCTTCGTGGCGATCTCGCCCGGGGCGACCGAGTTGACGGTGATCCCGTGCCTGGCCAGCTCGAGCGCCATCACCTTCATGAGACCGCCGGTACCGTGCTTGGCGGCGGTGTAGGCCGTCGCCGTCTCCAGCGGCACGAGCTCGTGGATCGAGGTGATGAAGACGATCCGCCCGCCGCGGCCCTGCTCGACCATCCGGCGCGCGGCGCGCTGGCCGACGAGGAACTGGGCGGTCAGCGAGAAGCGGATCACCCACTCCCACTCCTCGAGCTCGACCTCCAGGAAGGGGGTCGAATGGCCGGCCGCGGCGTTGCTGACGAGCACGTCGAGGCCGCCGAGCGCGTCGGCGAGGTCGTCGATCACGGACTCCGGCCCGGGGACCGCGGAGAGGTCGACCGGGCGGTGCTCGACGCGCACGCCCTCGGCCTCGCACTCGGCGACGGCCTCGCGCAGGTTCTCCTCGTCGGAGTGCCAGGTCAGGCCGAGGTCGAAGCCGCGGCGTGCGAGGGCGACGGCGGTCCCCCGGCCGATCCCGGAATTGGCGCCGGTGACGATCGCGACGGGCATCGATTGCTCCCCTTCCCGCTCCCGGGGTGGGGTACTCTCAGCCCATGCCCGACTCGACGCCGTACACGACCGCCTACGGTCGCGAGCGAGCGGATGCGCGGGCGATCTCCACGACCCAGCTCCTCGGCCAGGTGCTGTTCCTCGTCGCGATCGCGCTCGGCTTCTGCGCGCTGGGCACGTGGCTCGGCCGCGATCTCGCGCTCGGAACGGCGCGCATCCTCTCTTTCGCCGGCTTCGGGATGCTGCTCGTGTCGTCGTTCGCCGGCGAGCGCTTCCGGGTCGGGCCGTTCGCGATGGGCTGGCTGTTCGCGACGGCGACCGCGATCGGGCTCGGCCTCGGACCGGTCATCCAGTACTTCGCGACGGTCCAGTCGGACGCGCTGAGCCAGGCCGCCGCCGGCACGGCGGCGACCGTCGCGGGCTGCGGCGCGCTCGGCTTCGCGCTCTCGCCCGACCTCGCGCGGTGGATGCGGCCGCTCTCGCTCGTCGTGTTCGCCGCGTGCGTCGGGACGATCGTCTGGTCGCTCGCCGCGGGCGCGATCTCCCCGTGGGTGAGCGGGCTGATCTACCTGCTCTCGGCCGCGCTGATCGTCGTCGACTTCAACTTCCTGCGCAAGCACGGCACGGAGGACGACTCGATCTGGCTCGCGACCGGGATCTTCGTCTCGATCGTGAACATCTTCGTGTCGCTCCTCAACATCTTCTCGAGGTAGGCATGTCCGAAGCGGCCCCATCGCCAACCCCTGAGGAGCTCAAGGCGCGCAAGGCCGCCGAGCTGCGGGGCGCGCCCTTCCTGGCCTACCGGGACGACAAGGGCAAGCAGCACATCGTCGAGCTCAACGAGCAGACCCGGACGCTGACCGTCGGGCGCCGCTTCGAGGCCGACATCGCCCTGCCGTGGGACCGCGAGGTCTCGCGCCTGCACGCGCAGTTCGAGTTCCGCGCGGGCGAGTGGACGGTCGACGACGACGGCTGGTCGCAGAACGGCACGTTCGTCAACGAGTTCCGGCTCGACGGCCAGCGCCGCCTGCAGGACGGCGACCTCGTGCGCTGTGGCCAGACCACGATCGCCTTCATCCACAGCCGCAACGTCAGCGTCGAGATGACGCTCGTCCCGGGCGAGCTCAGCGCGACCCCGCGCTTCTCGCAGCAGCAGCAGCAGATCCTGCTCGAGCTGTGCCGGCCGCTGCTCGGCGACGGCGACGGGCTGACGCCGGCGGCCGACGACGAGATCGCGGTGAAGCTCGGCACCGACCAGAAGACGGTCACCACCGAGCTCGAGCACCTCGCCCGCTCGTTCGGGCTGAGCGAGATGCCGTTCTTCGAGCGGCGGGCGGAGATCGCGATGCTCGCGCTGCGCTCGGGGCTCGTCAAGGCCGACGAGTAAGCGGCGCTTACCTCCGGCGGTTGGAATCGTGCTGGCTCGCGTCGCCGCGCGCTGGCACTGTCGGACGCATGACCGGATCCATGCTTCTCGAGCGGCTCGCGCGCGGGCCCATCCTGTGCGCGGAGGGCTATCTGTTCGAGCTCGAGCGCCGCGGCTACCTCCAGGCCGGGGCCTACGTGCCCGAGGTCGTCCTCGACTCTCCTGAGATCGTCGAGCAACTGCACCGCGAGTTCGTGCACGCGGGCTCGGATGTGGTCGAGGCGTTCACGTATTACGGGCACCGCGAGAAGCTGCGGCTGATCGGCAAGGAGGACCTGCTCGAGCCGCTGAACCGGGGCGCGCTCGAGATCGGCCGGCGCGTGGCGCGGGACACGGGCACGTTGCTCGCCGGCGACATCTGCAACACCAACCTCTACTTCGACGAGCCAGGCGCGATCCGGACCGTTCGCGCGATGTTCGACGAGCAGGTGGCGTGGGCGGCGGAGGCGGGCGTGGACTTCGTGATCGCCGAGACCTTCCAGTTCGCCGGCGAGGCGCTGCTGGCCACGGAGGCGATCCGCGCGGCCGGGCTCGAGGCGGTCGTCACGCTGGCGATCCACCGCGACCCGGTGACGCGCGAGGGCTGGGCGCCGGAGGAGGCGTGCCGGCGGCTCGCCGACGCCGGCGCGGCGGTCGTCGGTCTCAATTGCATCCGCGGGCCGGAGACGATGCTGCCGCTGCTCGGCGCCGTGCGCGCGGCCGTCGACGTGCCCGTCGCCGCCCTGCCGGTTCCGTACCACACGCACGCGGCCGAGCCGACGTTCCAGGCGCTCGGCGGAGGCGACGCCTTCCCGACCGCCCTCGACCCCTTCACCTCCACCCGTTACGACGTCGCCGACTTCGCCCGCGACGCCCTCGCGCTCGGCTTCGAGTACCTCGGGCTGTGCTGCGGCGCGGCGCCCCACCACATCCGCGCGATGGCAGAGGCGATGGGCCGGCGGCCGCCCGCGAGCCGCTACTCGCCCGACATGTCCAAGCACGCCTACCTCGGCTCGGACCCGAGCCTGCAGCGGGAGAACCTCGCGTTCGCGGAGAAGCTGTAGCCGTGTACCGCTACGCCGTCATCGGCGGCGGCGGGATCGGCAGCGCCGCCGCCTACTGGCTGAGCCGCCGCGCCGGGGACGAGGTGCTGTGCCTCGAGCAGTGGGAGCTCGGCCACGGGCAGGGCGCGTCGGAGGACCACTCGCGGATCATCCGGCTCGGGTACCACAGCCGGGCGTACACGGCGTTGACACGCAGCGCTTACGCCGCCTGGCGTCAGGTGGAGGCCGAGTCCGGCGTGCCGCTCGTCCACACGACGGGGATGGTCAACGTCGCGCGTCGCGGCAGCGAGGGGAGCGAGATCCTCGACGCCTACACGGTCGCGATGGACGAGTTCGACATCGGCTATGAGCGCATCGACGCCGCCGAGCTGATGCGGCGCTGGCCGCAGTTCCGCGTGCCCGGCGACCACGAGGCGCTCTACCAGCCCGACGGTGGGATCCTCGACATCCGCAGGGCCGGTGCGGTGCACGTCGCGCTGGCCCGCGCGCGCGGCGCGACCGTGCTCGGCGGCGCGGCCGTCACCGCGATCGAGCCGGGGCCCGACGGCGTGCGGTTGATCACCGAGGCCGGTGAGTTCGAGGCGGAGAAGGTCGTCGTCTGCGCGGGCGCATGGACGCGCGAGCTGCTGCGGGGCCTCGGCGTCGACTGGCCGATCCGATTGACGCGGGAGCAGGTGACGTACTACGCGACGCCCAACCTCGCGGACTTCGCGCCGGACCGCTTCCCGATCTGGCTCTGGCACGGTGACGGCGACGACGAGTACTACGGCTTCCCCGTCTACGGCGAGGTGGCGACCAAGGCGGCGCAGGACCTCGGCGGGCCCGAGGCGAGCGTGGGCGAGCGCCCGTGGCGACCGGATCCCGAGCGGGTGCGCCGGGTGGCGCGGTTCGCGGAGGAGATCCTCCCGGGCTACACCGGCCCCGAGCTCTACACGCGCTGCTGTCTCTACGACATGCCGCCGGACCGCGACTTCGTCATCGACTTCGTCCCCGGCCAATCGCGGATCGCGGTCTGCATCGGCGCCGGCCACGCGGCGAAGTTCGCGGGCCTGCTCGGGCGCATCCTCAGCGAGCTGGCGATCGACGGCGCGACGGCGTTCCCGATCGAGGCGTTCCGGGCCGACCGCCCGGCGCTCTCCGACCCCGGCTACCGGCCGGGCTACCGGCTCGGAGGCGTGGCGGCGGCGACCTGAGGCGCGGGCGCCGGGCGCTGCTCGCAGAGGATCTCGAGCATCGCCGAGGCGGCACGCGAGCGGAACGCCTCGGGCCGGGTGGCGACCTGGATGTTGCGGAACGGACGGTCGGGCCCGAGGGAGCGCAGCACGACCGACTCGTGCGGCGGGAACTTGGCGAGGTCCGGCAGCAGCGCGATGCCGGCGCCCGCGCCGACCATCTCCCGGATCGCCGTGTAGTCGTCGCTCTCGTACGCCACCCGCGGGACGAAGCCGGCGCGGGCGGCGGCGCGAGCGGCGACGTGGCCGCCGGACGTGGCGACCGGGACGTCGATCCACGTCTCGTCGGCGAGGTCCTCGAGCCTGACCTCCTCCGTGGCCGCGAGCGGATGGTCCCGATGCAGTGCGAGCCGGAGCCGGTCCTCGAACAGGTGGATCACCTCGACGCCCTCCGTCGGCCGCTCCTCGAGGTCGACGGTGAGGGCGATGTCGAGCCGTCCCTCGCGCAGCCGCGCGACGCTCTCCCGCGGGCTCGCCTGCCCGACGGTCAGCTCGATCGCGGGGTGGCGCGCGCGGAACGCGTCGATCGCCCGCGGGAGCACGCTCGCGCCCGCGGTCGCGAACGACGCCATCCGCAGGTGGCCGCGGCGCAGGTCGGCGAGCGCGGCGAGCGAGGCCTCGGCCGCGTCGAGGCGCTCGAGGATCACCTCGGCGTGCTCGACGAGCGTCTGGCCGGCCTCCGTGAGCACGACGCCCCGCGCTCGCCGCTCGAGCAGGCGCGTACCGGCCTCGCGCTCGAGGGCCGCGATCTGCTGCGAGACGGCCGAGGGGGTGTAGGAGAGGACGTCGGCGGCGCCTGCGAGCGAGCCGCGCCGCGCGACCTCGCGCAGCACACGCAGTCGGCGGACGTCCAGCATGACCGGAACGTACCGACCGCGGGCGCTCGGCTCCAGTGCTCAGGCGTGGAACGCCGCGAGCCGCTCGGACTCGGCGGCGAGGTCGCGGAGCGCGGCGGCGTCGAGGCGGCCGAACGGCATGAGCTCGACCGCTCCGTTCGCGTAGCGCCACGTGCCGGAAACGGCTCCGTCGACGAGGAAGGTGGGGAACGACTGGGGCGCCTTCGTGTGGAAGATGCGCGGGCGGTGCTCCTCGGGGAGGAGGCCGGTCCGCCGCGCGTGCACGAGCAGGGTCGCGTCGAAGGTCGGGAGGAAGCGCACGGGCGCCGGCGTGTCCGGATCGGGCAGCGGCGCGCGGGGGAGGTCGAGCAGCTGGGCCCCGTCCTGCGAGCGGAAGCGGCGCAGGTCGAGGCGGGCGAGCGCGGCCTCGAGCTCGCGGGGCGGCAGTCCCGTGAACGACGCGACGTCCTTGGCCGTGGCCGGGCCGAAGGCGCCGAGGTAGCGCCGGACGAGGTGCTCGACGGCGTCGTCATGGGCGATCTCGGCGCGGGCGATCCAGTCCTCGGCGAGCGCGTAGACGTCCGCGCGGCGGCGCTCCCACGTACCCGACGGCGGCGCGCGGACAAGGTCGACCCAGAGGCCGGCGCCATGCGCGGTCGTCTTGCCGAGCAGCTCGTCGAGCTCCTTGCGCCGGAGCGTCGCGCCACCGGCGAGCGCCTCGCGCAGCCGCACCGCCGCGACCTCCATCTGGGCCTCGGTCGTCTCGCGCCGGCCGGTCCGCAGCCAGTGCGCGCGACGGGCCTCGCGGACGGCGACCGCGTGCGGCCAGTAGTCGGCCGCGGAGACGAGGTGGATCGTGCTGCGCATCAGCGTCCCCTGGATCACGCTGCGTGCCTCGAGCGCGTGAGTGAGGTCGGCGCGCTCGAGGCCGTCGAGCCGCGACCACAGGCCGATGTACATCGACGGCGCGTACTGGGCCTGCAGCCCACCCATCCGCTCGAGCATCCGCGGGATCGGCGCGCGAGCACGCTCCAGCAGCCCCTGGCGGGCGAGCAGCGCGCGGTTGAGCGCGCGCGCGGAGAGGACGCGCTCGGTCAGGCGGCCTGGGCGGTGGCGCCCGGGCGGCTGCCGGCCTCGAGCCGCGTGACGAGCTCGTCGAGGCGGAGCTCTTCGAGGCCGTGCGCGACGGCGTCGAGCTCACCGGCGCAGAACTCGACGAGGCGGCGACCCTCCTGGCAGAGCTCGAGCGTCTCGCGGAGGCCGGCCTCACCGGAGTCGAGGCGGCGGATGACCTCCTCGATGCGGGCGCAGGCGGTCTCGTAGGTAAGGGTGGCAGCGTCACTCATGACTCGCCACCGTACG